>NZ_JBVHHY010000016.1:0-212587 GCF_055560835.1 Kitasatospora sp. NPDC023120
GCACGACGGCGCAGCTCAAGCGGGTAGGAGGAGGGACGTGCCATGACTCGAATCCTTACATGAAATCGAGTCTCTACCGAACCCGGGGCGGTTCACCCTGCCCTTCGGGGTCGCCTCAGTGCAAGGGCGTGGGGACCAAGGCGTAACTCTCAATTCGACTACCGGATGCGCCGCGCGGAACTCAGGTAGCCGGTGACGAGGTGAGGCAGTCCGTCGTCGTCGGGTCCGGTTTCGTCCGGTCCCAAGCAGTCTTGCAGTCGGGCGAGTTGCCGTTCGATGCCGCTGAGGTTGGCGGTGTTGTCCATGGTAACCACGCCGTCGACCACGAGGCGTAGCGGGTCGGCGAGGAGGCGTGCGCGGCGTTCGGTGAGGACCTCCAGGGCGACGGCGCGGGCGGCGTGGAGGCGCTGGTAGCGGGTTTGGAGGTCGGCGGGATCGCTGCTGGGCCCGAGCTGTGCGAGGAGCCAGGCCTTGGCTGCTTCGTCCATCGGTGGTTGGTCCTTCGGGGTGTGGTGAGGCCCGGCACCTGGTTGTGGGTGCCGGGCCTTGGCCGGTGGTCGGCTGGGGTTACTCGCTGGTGGTGGTTTTGGTGCGGCGGCGGGGGGCGGGCGTGTCCTCGGGGCCGTCGTCGTCCGGTTCGTCGTCTTCGTCGTCGTACTGCTCGGTGTCGGCGTCGTCGTCCGGTTCCCAGGCCCCTGGGTGGGTGATGAGGTCGGCGACCTCGGGGTCGGGTTCGTCACCGGGCTGGAGAAGAAGCCGTTCCCCGGTGGTGGGGTGGTCGATGTGGATGGCGGTTGCGAGTTGGCGCGGCATCACAGGACCTTCGCGACGATGTGGGCGTCCGGGGTGTGGAGGACAGGCATGCCGACTGCGGCGCCCTTGGTCCAGATCTGGACGGCATCGTCCTGGGCCCCTCGGGTGATGATGATGCCGGGCGCGTCGGTCTTGTCGATCTCCGGGTTGGTGCCGCGGGAGAGGACCAGGGACTCGGCGGTGGTGCCGTACTGGGTCTGGCCCCACTTCTCGCGGTCCGGCGGCAGAAGGACCCACCGGTCATCCGGCAGGACCTTGGTCGGGGTGCCGTCGACCCGGACCTGCGCCTTGTACAGGGTGATCGGCGGCAGGTTGTAGTTGCCGCGTACGACGTTGACCTGCTGCGGGGTAAGCGTGGCGGTCGGGGTCGTGGACGGGTTCACGCTCCCGTAGTACGCGGCCCGGTAGGCGTTGTTCTTCGCGAGGAAGGAGAACGCGCGGCGGGAGGTGAGCACCATGGCCGGCTCGGGCACGCCGAGGTCGTCGAGGTACTGGATCCAGCCGAGCTCGTCCGTGATGGGGTCCGAGGTCGGGTCGGACCACGGCTTCGGCGCGGTGGGCATGTTGGCGGCGGGCACACCGAAGTCCACCTCGACGGTGAGGCCGTTCTCGGCGTTGAGGGTGAACTTGCCGTCGAGGAGAACGTCGCCGGCGGCGAGCTCCAGGCGGGAGCGGATCGCCTCGACGTGCCGCTCGACGTCGTCGTACAGCAGCTCGATCAGTCGGTCCTGGTCTGCGCCGTGGGACTGCTCCAGCAGGATCTGCTCCTGCTCGCCGACGATGAGCTTCTGGCCGAGGGCGGGGAGCATGCCTTCGCGGGTGTTCTGCCACGCCTGCCGGTCGGCGAAGGGCACGCTCGCGTCGTAGGCGCGGTACTTTGCGGTGTTGACGTAGCGTCCGGTCTGCCGGATGCGCCACTTCACGTCCCGGGTGACCAGGGTCGGGAAGACGCTCTGGGTGAGCAGGAAGTCCGCCGGGTTGGGGATCGAACGGGCGAACGTGGTCAGGTCATTGGCGCTGACGCCGGTGATCAGGTCCTGGATCGTCACGACTCAGCCTCCTTTCAGACGAAGCGGATCAGCGGGCCGGTGGAGGTGAAGGTCACCTTGGTCGGGTCGATGCCGCCTGGCACCTTCGCGGCGCGAACGACGCCGTGCCACAGCATCGCCGCCGATACCTTGGTCTGGGCGGGCGAGAACAGGGCCTCGGCGAAGATGAACCCGGCGAGGTTCTGGGTGCCGTCGGTCGCAGTGGGGTTGAACGGCCCGTAGAGGCTGGACGCGGTGATCTTGCCAACCGGCACGCCGGACAGGACACGAGAGTACGGCTGGGCAGGGTCGGTGGATGCCTGGTAGTGAGTGCCGGCAGTGAACTTGGTGATGTCGAGCGTGATCGTTTCGGCGGAGTCGGTGCCGTGCAGGGACCCGAGCCAACCCCGGTCCGCGGTGTACGACGCCGACGTGGTGATCGGCTGGATGGTCAAGACCCCTCCTCGGGGCAGGAAGACGAGCGTGTGTCTCGCACCACCGAGGTGGTGCTGTCCACGAGGAGGGGCGTGGTCCCCACAGTCATCCCGGTTCGCTGCCGGGTCAGGCGGAGGTCAGCTGGTGGGCAGGAAGCCGCGTCGGCGGGCCATCTCCAGGCCGGCCGAGCCAGGCGTGGCCGGGGCCTGGCCGCGCGGCGGCGGGCCGCCAGCGGGCGCGCCGCCGGGTGCCGGGGTCGGCACAGGTGTCGGTCGGGAGCCGAACAGCTCCGGGCGGCGCGCCTTCAGGGCCGCAGCAGCGGCGGCGACGGCCTTGTCGTCCGCGTCGTCGGGGACATCGAGGAGGCGCTCGGCGTCGGCGAGGTCGTCGCCACTCGCACCGAGCCGGGTCAGGGCGGTCTGCCGGACGGCGGCCCGGAGACGCGCGAATGCCTCCTTCTCGCGCTGCTCAGCCGCGCGCTCGCGCTTCTCGGCAGCCTGCTCGCGCCGCTCCACCTCCGACAGCGATGCCTGCTCAGCCGCGCGCTGCGCCTCCACCCACGCCGACAGCGCGGAGGCGTCGGCGAAGCCGAGGTCGGTGACGATCTTCTTGATCGCGGCCCGCTCTCCCTGGGACTTCTCCCTGGCGAGCAGGCGGCTCAGGGTGTCCTGGGTGATAAGCGTGCTGCCGGCATCCGGCGTGGGCGGGTTGGTCGGCTGGCCCGTCGGGTCGGTCGCGGGCTGAGGCGACAGGGGGGCGGTCACGATACGGATTCCTCCGGAGCAGCGCCCCCGCGCCGATGATCAGTGTAGCCAGATGCCCCTGGTGCTGGCATCGCGCATTGAGCAGCCGCATGGTGGCCGCTCGTTCCGGCCGGCGATTTAACTGGCGCTGGCCGCATTGTGACGGGTCATCCCAAATGCTTCCGCCAGCGAGCCGCAACGGCGAGGCCTCGGAGATTCGCCCACCTCTGGCCGTTAGAGCGTGCTTTGCTGATGCCTCACGAGGCCACCGCCGATTGGAGCGACATGCCGTCCGCAAGCTGGGCTCTTGAGGCAGACGTTGTCGTCAGACTGCCGCTCGACGACCTTGCGTTTCGGGTCCTCCGGGACGCCAGGGACAGCCAGGAGTGGAACTGGAAGAACTGGATGACCAGTATCCGGCGGCACTACCAGGGCCGGGAAGACGTACTGCACGCGCTTACCGAGGCGTGGACGTGGCTGATCAATCGTGGGCTCATTGTGTGGAACTACCAGCAGTCCAGCGATGCGGCAATCGTGGTCAGCCGGGCCGGTCAGGAAGCCCTTGACCGGGGGCTCCAGTGGGTACGGGCAGTCCAGCGCCTCGACATCGAGATGGTTCCTGTGCTCGAAGAACGAGTCCGCCCTCAATTTCTCATGGGCGACTTCGAGGCTGCGGCGCTTCTCGCAATGAAGGAGGTCGAGGTTCGAGTCCGCAGCCTCGGTGTGTTCCCCCACAGCCTCATCGGCACCAAGTTGATGCAGGAAGCGTTTCGGAAGGACGGAGGTCCCCTTACGGACCCCGACGCGGACGGCGGCGAAACCGTCGCGCTGATGGAACTCTTCAAGGGGGCCATCGGCCTCTTCAAGAACCCCGCCAGCCATCGCAGGGTTGACTACACCGATCCCACCGAAGCCGCTGAAGTCGTTCTCCTGGCCGACCTACTCCTGCGCTTGCTGGACAAGATCGAGGCCGCCAAACGCTAGCCAGCACTGGCCCCAACGAGGTGCGCTGCTCCCACCTCGTGGGGGCCCGGTCGCCCGAGGATACTGAGTGGCGATCATTCCGCCAGACCATCGGGGTCGAAAGCGGATGGGCTGGCGGTTGAGCTCGGCGACGGGTTCAGTGACGTACCCGCCCATGGCCGGGGTGGCGGTCAGGGCGAGCATGCACAGCAGGGCGCATGAAGCAGCGGAGCCCTCGCGCTCCGCAGCTGCCGGGGGCAGAGGGGCCTGGCCCGCGCCGAGGACAGCAAGGCGCGACGCGACGCTGCCTCTCAGGACTTCACGGCGATCCAGGCGGTCCAAACCCTGAGATGGGCGGATTGGAATAAACGCCTCCCACCTCGTCCGGCTGTTCTGGCCCTTCGAGCCGCCTAGCAGCATCCTCAGTCACGAGCAGGACGTACTCCCCTTCGGCCCGGTCGACGGCCACCAGGCCGTACGCCACATCAACCTCGTCGCGACTCAGCCCCAGAAGCCTGAGTGCATCTTCTAAGGTTGAACCCGCAGGCAGGGTCACGGTGACGAGAAGTGTCCGCTCCTTCAGCATCCACATCACCACCCTTGTCAGCCCTGCTGCCGCTGGAGTGTCTCCAACGCCTTCGCTACGTTAACTACTCCATACCCGTAATCGTTGCTGTATGTGAGCCCGTCGGGGTGATCAGCAGATCGTTGGAGGATCGTCCGAAGTTCTCCCGGGCTTACACGGCTCGGTGGCCACGCTGTCCGCAAAGCCGCAACCGCCCCAGCCACGGTGGGGCAAGCCGCCGATGTACCCGTGTCTGCAGAGCCCACACCATACACCTCAGATCCGGAGAAGTGGGTATACCCGCAGAGATCAGGTTTATGTTGATCAAGCCTTCCAGGCCCCAGTGACGAGAAGCCTGCCCACTGCCCGTTGACGTCCGCCCCTGCAACACAGAGGGCCTGGGGATGTGAGTTCGCACCGCCAATAGGTAGGGTGTCACCCCAGTTACAGGCCGGATCCGCACAGTATTCGCCGCAGTTGCCTGCCGCAAATAGCACATCTGCGCCCGCACTCTCCAAGACTGCCACGGCCATATTGAATGGGTGCGCCAAATTGTTGGAGTAATTTCCAGGATTACCCGGCTCGAAATCCCAGGCAGGGGAATAGCAGCCCCAACTATTGCTCACCACGAGCGCACGCTCATCTTCCGGCATAGAATCAAGAATTAACCGAAGATGATCAAAGGCCGCCACCGCATCCGAGAGATAGCCATCCATCTCAGTAAGGCCACGTCGACGGGAGAGCAGTATAGGAATATCAAGGATTTCCACGGCAGGAGAAGCGATCAATGCATCGAAAGCACACATTGTCCCATGGTCCGCCGGGTAGCGCCCGGCAAGACGCGGAACAGAGTCCGGACTCCAGCTTCGAGCAGCATCGACCGTAAAAGAATCACCGAACGTCTGCGCGAGTCGAGAGGCATTAATACCCGTATCCAGGATAGCCAGCGCGACTCCCCGCCCGTCAAGACCATGTTCCTGCAAGTGTGTAACTTGCAACCTTGCTTCTACGTCCTTCCAGGAGCCAACAGGGTCTTGATTGAAGCAGACTGGTGACCCCTGAATACTTGCGTCAGCAAATACCCCGAGTATGTCTTTTCTGCGCGCCATGAGCATTGACACGCTTGCAGGGATATCGTCATCTGATATCTCACCACGCACTAGCACGCTGACGTTTTCTGGATCAAACGAGAATTTCAGCGGCTGCCTCATGGAGAGCGGGTTCCCGCCAGGGAGCTTTGGTGTAGCGCGGGGCATGGCCACTGGGTTGTATGCATAGTCGATCTCGACGCCTGGGATATCGCCCACGATGTCCGCCGTGGACTGTTTCCTCGGAGATGTAACTATTGCAGCTGTTACATCCGGAGGCCGCCACAGTTGGATTAGAACTTGCACGGACACTCACCCCTACTCGTACCGCCTCGTTCCTCTCCATCCAGCGTCTTCCTGTGCCGCGCACGGTGCCACTTGAACTGCCCGCTCACCGTTGACCCAGGATGCGCCGGTCATCAGACCTCGTCTGACGCGCAACTCGCTGAAGGTGCCGCACTGCGGACAGAGATCGGCTCGTATGTGCCCGGCGGCCAGGCCCGTTACGGGCCGCGAGCTGCCGACCGTCACCGGTGGGACTGGAAGTGCGACAAGACCTGACAGCTGCCAGGCCGACTACTGGCTCTCAGATGCCCAGCAGACCGCCGATCAGCTCGCCGATGAGCCTGGCGCCCATTCGGGCGGCGTACGCCCGGTGCTCGCGCTTTGAGGGCTTCCATAGGCGGTTCGAACTAGCCACGGGCTGCATCACCCGAGGCCGGCATGCGTTCCTGATCCGGCGCGCTGTCGCATGGGCCACGCTGATCACCTTCTTCGCCTTGGGCTGCCTGGTTGGCAGCCGCGACGGCACCCTGCCACGGTTTCAGGCCCCGCTAGTCCAACACCCGGTTCCCTGTGGACAACTCACGTCTGTGGGAGATGGATCACTCATGCGGGTGCACGGCCGGGTCTCCCCTGCGGCGAAGCCGTGGGGGTAGGGGGGTACAGGAAGGGATTAGGAAGAACCAAGGAAGGACAGGGTTCCCCCCGCGAAACCTGCTGGGTTTCCCGAGGGGAACCTACTGGGTTTCGCTGGGGGAACCCTTCCCGGACGACATCAGGGTTTCGCCGGGGGAACCCGTTCTGTCCGCAGCCCCGGTTGTACAGGTTCGCCCTGGTGATCAAGCAGATCCTTGCTTGCCGCCGCGGCTCGGGGGGTCGGTGCCATCTGGTCTGGCGGCAGTCCATGGAGCTTCTGCACCATCATGTCGGCGGTCACGGTCGCCTGGTGGGCTGCGGCTGCCGCTGCTCGGGCCTCGATCTGCTGGATCTCCTGCGCAGGCTCCTCGATCGGGTAGCCCGCGTCGGAGAGCATCCTCACAGCGGTCTCCAGCGACAGGACGCCAGCGGTGTAGGCCGTGACCACCTCGTCGAGGACGGCTGCCCGGTCGGTCGGCGTGTGCGGGCCCCAGACAAGCTTCGCCGGGAGGCTCTCCCCCGTCGGCCAGCCCTCGGCCCGTCCGGCCTGGTGCAGGCGGCAGGCCATCTTGAGGAGCAGCGCGTACTTGTGCGTCCGGGCCAGGCGCATTGCGGCCACCAGCGAATCGAGAGGGCCGAGTGCGAGCTGTAGGGCATAGCCGGAGGGGACCGCGGCCGGGTCGATGGTGCCGAGGCCGGAGGAGGTGAGGCGAGAGTTGCCGGCGACGCGGTCGAGAAGGTGGTCGATGCGGGAGCGGAGTTCGGCGAGCTGGGCGGAGGTGTCGAGGGTGTGCATGGATCCGCCGTCGGCCAGGGACCAGACGGTGCCGGCGCGGACCTGAAGCGGAAGTGTTGCCCCGGTGGTGCGGTCCTTGGGCAGGCGGACGCCGGACAGGCCGATGATCGGGGTGCCGGTGGTCGCCGAGGCGGCGGCCGAGTCTGAGTCAGTGGCTGCGAGTTCGTCGAGGGTCTGCATGACCTTGGCGATCAGCGGCTGCCCCCAATGCTCCCCGGCATCCGGGATGGTGTTCGTCAGGTGGACGACGGGCAGGAAGTCGATCATCAGGTCCAGCCCCTGGAGGACTTCGCCGTCGGAACGGACTCGGTAGGCGGCCTTGTCCATGGGCAGGTTGTAGACGTCGTGCTGCGCCTTGAGGTCGTCCAGCAGCCACTCGGCGTCGGTCAGGTAGCAGGTCACGCCGGACGGCCGGCCTGGCGCCCACGGGTAGGTGCGGCTGACCATCCCGCTCGCCGCGTCGAGCTGGTCACCGACGATGAGGACAGGGTCGCCGTCCGGCCCGGTAACCCACTCCCGTACCGGGAAGCCGTCCTTCGAAACGCCTGGCTGTGTGGCAGCGCCGATCGGTCCAAGCTCGTAGGTGATCCGCCGGAGCCGGGCCTTCAGCCCGCGGCGGTCGTCCTCAGGCAGCTCCCACGCGAAGTGCACGCGGGTCGGATACTCGGCGGCGTCGGTCTCGTCGTCGGACCACTCGGGGAAGTAGAAGCCGGCGTCGATCGTCCGCAGCGCGGGCCGACCCTTCGACGGCTCCCACGCCAAGGTGTAGACGGCATCCCCGGACCGGATGGCGGCCCGCTCGGCCTGCTGAATCCGAAGAGGCAGCAGCTCCTTCTCCGCCCATGCCCGCAGCTGCTCCTGAACCGCGCGGTGGCCCCCGTCATCTCCCGCCACAGGGTCGTTCTGCTGCTCAGCGCCAGGCACGACGATCGTCTGCTCGGAGCCGAGGAGGTAGCCGAGCGCGGTGTCGATCAGCTTCGCCGCATCGCCCAGCTCGCGCCGCTCAAGGCCGGTCTCGTCGCCAGCTGCGGCAGCCAACTGCCCGGCCTGGTTGTGGTCGTAAGCGGCGAGCAGCTTGTACGCCTGCAGGCGGCGCAGGTCCTCCGGTGGAACCCAGCTGGCAGCGAGCTCGCCGAACGGACCGAAGCCCCGGCGCGGGGGTGTGGCCATCACCGGCTTGTAGTTCAGCCACGACCAGGCGTCGATGACGAGATCACGCAGGCTCACGGGTGCCCTCCCGGCACAACTCAGGCCCCACGCCACCCATCAGCGTACGCGGACCAAGATCGCACGGTCGCTCTCGTGTCGCTGGATTTCAAGATCCGCTGCCGGGCCGCCCGTGACCGGATCCGTCATCGTCAGCTCGCTTTGAGCCGCTCCAGGAGATCGGCGACCCCATCGACCTGCCGATATGGCTTGAACGACGGGACAAGCTCGCGGACCAGGCTGATGCACCGTTCGGCACCGATCCGGCTTGCAAGGTCGAGGGATTGGTTCGTGACGGCGAGGGCCTGTTCGATCTCGTGGGCCTGTAGGAGGCTGCGGGCCTCGTAGGTCAGGAAGATCCCGCGGGTCTTGTCACGGGAGCGCGGCAGGAGGCTCATGCCCTCGTCGATGCGGGCGTGGGCTTCGTCGGTGCGGCCGAGGTCGAGCATGCACTGGCCGGAGTCGACGGCCAGGTCAGCTGTGCTCATCCATCGGCACCAGGCGGGTGCCGGGTCTGGGCTGTCGGTCAGCAGGGCGGCCTCGGCGGCGGTTAGGTCGCGGTGGCAGTCGGCGGCAGCTCCGAGGGCGGCGTGTGCGCGGGCCCGGCGAAGGTAGAGCAGGGAGCGGGCGGTGGGGTGCTGGGTGTGGATGAGGGCCTGGCTGAGCGGTTCGACGGCTGCGTCGGGCTGGGTCAGCCAGATTGACTGGTAGGCGAAGTCGGAGAGGACGCCGGCGCCGAGGTCGCGGTCGCGGGCGGCGTGCGCGTTGGTGAGAGCCGCGTTCCAGAGCTTGCCCGCCGCGAAGTGCTGGCCCTGGTCGAAGCGGTGCCAGCCGCAGGTGCTGGCCAGGGAGGCGGCTAGCAGGTGGAGTCGTCGGCCGATGGGCTCGGTGTACCGGCCCTGTTCCAGGAGATCGGTGACCGTCTCCAGCTGGGCGTCCATCAGCTTCGCGGTGTGCTGCCGCTGTTCGGTGGGCAGGGCGGTCAGCTTGGCGCTGGTGTCCTCCAGCCAGTCGACCAGTTCGCCGTCGACATGTTTGCCGTTCAGAGCGGTGGTGAGCCGGTCGGGTTCGAGGGTGGCCCACTGGGCGGAGAGCCCGGCCAGCGCGAGCGCGCTAAAGGTCATGAAGGTGCGGCGGCGATGATCCATTGCGGCTCTCTGTGCGTCTCGAAGTGCGTGGACGGTGAACGCCGATCCGAGCGGCACCGGCTGTTCCTGGCCGGGCAGCCAGTGAGGCCATTCATAGGCTTCCAGGTCGCTGATCGGGACGTCGAAGGCTTCGGCGATCAGGAGCTGGGACTCGAAGCTCGGCGTCTTCTTCCAGTTCTCCCACTTGCTGACGGCGGCCTTGTCGGTGCCCGAGCGAAGGCCCTCGGGCCTGTTCCTGGCGGCGTGGTGGATGCGGGCCGCGAGGTCGGTCTGGGACCAGCCGCGAAGCGCGCGGGCGTAGGCGAGGGGGTGCCGGATCTGGTCGTCCACGGGGCCAATTCCATCATCGACGGTGACGGTGAGCGTACTGCGCGTACGGGCGGGACTACCCCGGGACTACAGACAACGCCTGGTTGGTGACCGTGAGTTGGGCTCTACTCGTCGTGCATCGACAAGTTCCTTCACGAAGCGGAAGGAGTCCGCGTATGAAACGACGCGCTGCGGTCATCGGCCTCGGCCACCAGGCGCTCGAAGACCATCTGCCCGGCCTGCTCGCCTCCAGCCGGGCCGAACTCGTCGCCGTCTGCGACAGCAACCCCGACACCCTGCGGCAGCGGCAGGACCAGCTCCAGGTCCCCGGGTTCACCCGTGCCGGTGACCTGCTGGACGCGGTCGCCCCGGACTTCGTGGTCGTCGCCGTCCCGCACCACGCCGGCCGCGAAGTCGTCCAGGAGTGCGCCGCCCGGGGCGTCCACGTCCTCAAGGAGAAGCCGTTCGCCACCTCCGTGCCGGAGGCCCAGGACCTTGCCGAGATCTGCCGGTCCGGGCAGGTCGAGCTGATGGTCACCCTCCAGCGGCGCTTCAACCCGATCTACACCAGCGTCGCCGGGCTGCTGGACCAGATCGGTACCCCGTTTCTCATCGACGGCCAGTACACCTTCCACACCGATGACCCCGGCGGCGGCTGGCGCGGGGACGTCCGCCAGGCTGGGGGCGGCTGCATTATCGACATGGGCTACCACCTCATCGATCTGCTGCTGTGGTACTTCGGCCTGCCCAGCCGGGTCATCGCCGAGTTCTCCACCGCGGCCGTGCCCGGCGGCGGATACGACGCGGAGGACACCGCCGTCATCCAGCTCGGCTACGACAGCGACCTGTACGGCTCGGTGCTGCTGTCGAGGTGGGTGGCCCCGAAGACCGAGCGGCTGCACGTGGTCGGCACCCGCGGCTCGGTGCTGCTGACTAAGGGCCAGGTCCAGCGCCTCGACCTGGGCGGCGCGGTCGTGGAGGAGCTGACCCGCCCGCACGCGCCGGCCTCGGCATCGGCCGCGCAGATCGACTACTTCTGCCGCGTCCTGGACGGCGAGAGGCCCAACACCTCCGGCCCCGACCAGCACCTCGCGCACGCAGCGTTCATCGCCTCCTGCTACCGGTCCAAGGCGGCCGGGCGCTACATCGACCCGAAGGAGATGCTGTGACCAGCACGCTCGCTCTGCTCGGCGGCAAGCCCGCCGTCACCGCCGCAGGCCCGCACTTCGTCTGGCCGCCGATCGACGACACCACCCGCGCCAAGGTCGCCACCCAGTTGGAGGAGTCGATCTCCATCCCCGGCCGGTCCGGAATCGTCGCCGAGCTGGAGGACGGCCTTCAGGAGTACTTCGGCGTCCGGCACGCGGTCACCACCAGCTCCGGCACCGCCGCCCTGCACGCCACCTACTGGGCCGCGAGGATCAAGCCCGGCGACGAGGTCATCGTGCCGGCCTGGACCTTCCACGCCACCGCCTCCCCGCTCTTCCACCTCCGGGCAGTGCCGGTGCTGTGCGAGACCCGGCCGGACGGCAACATCGACCCGAACCGAATCGAGGAGCTGATCACCCCCCGCACCCGCGCGGTCATGGTCACCCACCTGTGGGGCAAGCCCGCCGACATGACCGACATCGTCGCCGTCGCGAACGCCCACGACCTGGCGGTGCTGGAGGACGGCTCCCACGCCCACGGCGCGAGCATCGCCGGGCAGAAGGTCGGCACCTTCGGCCTCGCCTCGGCGTTCTCCCTCAACGGCCCCAAGCCGCTGTCCGGCGGCGAGGGCGGGTTCGTCCTCACGGACGACGACGACACCTACCACCGAGTCATCGCGCTCGCGCACTACAACAAGCGCGCCAAGACCGAGATCCCGGAAGGCCATCCGCTCGCGCGGTACGCGGTCACCGGGGCCGGCCTCAAGCTCCGCATCCACCCCCTCGCCGCCGCCATCGCCCACGACCAGCTTGCCCGCCTCGACGGCCACCTCACCGGCCGGGCGGAGATCGCCCGCTACCTCACCGGCCAGCTGGCCGGGATACCCGGCCTGGAGATCACCCCCATGCCCGAAGGGGTGATCCCGTCCTGGTACGGGTTGACGCTCACCTACCGGCCCGACGAGCTCGGCGGCCTGCCGATCGAGCGGTTCCACCAGGCGCTGATCGCCGAAGGCGCCACCGAGTTCGACCGGCCCGGCTCCACGTGCCCGATGAACCAGCTGCCGCTCTACCAGCAGCCCGGCCCGCTGTTCCCCGGACACCCGCACTCCCACCGCCGGTACAAGCCGGGGGACTTCCCCGTCGCCGAGCACGCCCACGCCCACACGATCAAGCTCCCCGTCTGGCATCGTGAGCAGGATCTCGAACTGGCCAAGCAGTACATCCGCGCGGCCATCAAGATCAGCGACCATCACAAGGAGCTGCAGTGACCGTCACCTCCCCCGAGTTCGCGGCCCGCCTGGCGGCCGACGCCGAAGCCGCCGGCATCACCGGCTTCGTCGCCGCCGCCGTCATCAACCACGACGGCCGCGTCCTGCTCGTGCGGCGCAACCCCGACGACTACATGGGCGGGATTTGGGAGATCCCCTCCGGGACCGTCGAGACCGGGGAGACCATCCTGGATGCGCTGCACCGCGAGACAACCGAGGAAACTGGCCTGACCATTAACCAGGTCACCGGCTACATCGGCCACTTCGACTACCAGAACAGCCGCGGCGGTACGACCCGTCAGTTCAACTTCGCGGCCACCGTGGAGAAGACCGAACCCGTCGTACTCACCGAGCACGACGCCCACCAGTGGGCACTCCCCTCCGAACTGCCCGAGGTCAGTGACGCAGTCCGCAACTTGATCGCTCCCTGACCACAGACGTGTCGCGCGGCCTGGTACTCGAAGCGTTCGTCGAGAACCAGGCCGCAGTCAGTCAGGCTCACCGACTCAAGAGCCTTGCCAGCCTACGGCTGGAACGCGCACCCAGCACCGAACGCGTTCTCGTCCAGATCGGCCTGCCGCTCGGGGCCGAGCTTGGCCCACTCGACCGCGCATAGCTCCTGCGACCGCTCCTGGCCGCGAGCGACGATCAGCGACTGCGCAAACCGGCCAGCCGCGATCGACCGCTTCTGCTTGGCCTCGAACTGCTCCGCCCATGCCGAGGCGCTGGCAGCCGGGTCGGGCTTCTTCGGAGTTTCCCCTGATGCGGCGATCCACGCGATCCCCCCGGCAACAAGCGCCGCGCACAGTAGCTCAACGGCGATGAGCCGCGCCCCCTTCAGCTTCATGATCGGGACGGTAGCAGCGGAGCCTGACACATGTTCAGGTTTCGCCTTTGGCCATAAGCCCCCTTGTGGCAGTTACGCGTCATCGGCGACCGTTGAACCGGCCGTCGTCCGGGTTGTTCGGCATCGCGCTGAGCTGGTCGGGGTCGGCGAGTTCGGTCAGCCCGTGCACGGCAGCGTCCATGCGGTCCGGCGAGTCCATGCCAGCCACCCAGGTCACCATCTGGCTCTCCAACTGCGAGTAGTGGCCGACGTGGTGGACGCGGCCCTGCTCGTACAGCTGGGCGATCGGTTCAGCGCGGAGGCGCTTGCCGACCTTTGCGGTGACTTCGAGGATCATCGGCATGAGCAGGCCGCGGGTCTCGCCGTCACGGGCGAGCTGCTCCCACGCCTGGGTCACGACCTGGCGGGCCATGTCGCCTCCGTAGTTGGACTCGACCACGATCGCGTCGGCCTTCAGTTCCATGGCGAGGCGGCAGGCGGTGAGGCCCCAGTCATTGGCGCCCATGTTGCCGGAGCGGTCGTCCAGGACGTACAGGTGGTCGTCGAAGCCGAGGGCCACGCCGATGACGCCGGTCTCGTCTCCGACCAGGCTCTCGCCGCCAGCGGGGTCGACGGCGACGATGACCCGGGCCAAGTCGAGCCCGCTGAAGGTGATGGCGGTGACGCGGTGCTGGTCGATCCATTCGCGCTTCCAGACTCCGCCTTCCTGCGGGCGGGGCTTCTGCTGGTACAGCGACCACCAGACGCGTTCGCCGACGGCGCGCCGTATCCCGGCGAGGGCCTTCTTGCCGTACCGGGCTGGCCATAGGGGCTCGCCGAGCTTGCGGCCGAGGGCGTCGTTCGTGCTGTCGGCGACGGCGGGCAAGTCGATGATGATCCAGTCCCCGGCGGTCTCGCTGGCGAGGATGCGTCCCGCGAGATCGTCCTCGCTCCATCTGGTCTGGATGACGATCACTGAGCCGCCTGGCTCGATGCGGGTGAGGAGGACGGACTGCCACCACTCCCACAGGCGCTTGCGCATCGTTGGGGACTGGGCTTCGGCGTCGTCCTTGATCGGGTCGTCCACGATGGCCAGGTGCGCGCCCTTACCGGTCAGGCCACCGCCCACGCCGGCGCAGACGAGACCGCCCTCGTGTCCGGCGATGTCGAACCGGTTCGCCGCCTTCGAGCCTGGGTGGAGGGCGACGCCGATCTGCTCGCCCCAGGTCGTGATGGCGTCGCGAATCCACCGGCCGTGGTCGTCCGCAAGGTCGGCGCTGTAGGAGGCGATCATCACGCGGTGGTCGGGCCGCTGCATGAGGTACCACAGCGGCGCCCACCTCGCGGCACGACGGGACTTGCCGTGCCGCGGGGGCATCGTCAGCAGGAGCCGGATGGACTCGCCTGCGGCGATCCGTGCGAAGGCGTTGTCGATGAGCGCCAGGTGCTCCGCCTGCATCTCCCTGCCAGCGGTCAGCAGGGCGGCCATCGAGCCGGGCGACCGCTTCAGCGCGATGTCCCTCTCGACGGCGGCCAGCTCGTCCCGCAGCGCCGGGGATGCCTTCTCGGCGATCGCGCGGCGCCGCTGGGCGGGCAGAGTCCGGTACTGGGCGATCAGATCTGTGGGGGCCGGCATCAGTCGTCACCGCCCTCGGAGAAGGCGATCAGCTTCGCCAGCTCCGCAGCGGTCACCGACTCCACCTCGAGCGGCCCGGCGTCCGGACCGGACAACTCGGTGCGGGCCGGGCTGTCGATGCCAAGCAGCCGTGCGTCGCGTTCCAGGATGCGTATCGCCCGGTCGATCGCGGGCAAGTCACCGTCCTTGACCGCCCGACGGAACGCTACAAAGAACAGCCGCTCCAGGCGCATGTGGTGGACGACGCGCAGCTCGTCCACGGACATATCGAGGTTGAGGTGCCGCTCCTGGAGGGCCTGGCTGACGTCCTTGCACGCGTAGCGGATCAGCGCCGCATCGTCCGGCGGCTCCTTGCCTTTGGTGTACAGATCGACGCCATAGCCCTGCGGGTAAGCGACACGGTCGGAGTTGATCGCCGGGTCGGCGGCGAGCTTCCGGCCGATGGTGAGCCAGTCGACGCCGGCGAGCTTGAGCTCGACGGCGTCGGCGCGGCGCTGCGCGATGGCAGCGCGCTGCGCCTTGGTGGGGCGGGCCATGGCGCGGGTCCTCCGTCCGGTGCGCCCCCGCGCAATCCCCATGATCCAGCAGTCAGAGCCCCTCGCCGAACGAGTGGAAGATCCGTGGCATAAGAAGTGGCACTTTGGTGGAAATGTTGGCAGTATCGAATCCCGGCAGTACGGTAGAAGACGTCACATAGGAGCAGCAATGAGCAACGATGTGATCACCGCAGCGCACGCCAAGACCACGGCAATGAACATCCACGAGCTGGTCGCTAGGCTGAACGGCCATCTCGGCGCCACTGCGGTGGCGGCACTGTCGAACGTCCGCGATAGCAAGCTGCCGTACCGCTGGGCCAAGCCAGAGGGCCCCACTCCGAGCACAGAGGCGCAGCTGCGGCTCCGGGCAGCTCATAGGGCATGGCTCCTCATCGCCGATGCTGACAGTGATCACGTTGCCCGCTCATGGTTCCTCGGGGCCAACCCTCTGCTGGACGAGGAAGTGCCGGTTGTAGCTCTCCGCAACGGAGACATCCGCACCGTGCTGCGCGCGGCGGAAGCCTTCATCCAGGGGACGTGGCACGCATGACCTCCGCGACGGCAGGTTCAGGGTGGCGTGACGCCTCCTCTGGACTCACTGTCGTCGCGCCGCCGACGCGGGCCGTTTGGCGTATCTTCCGAATCGCCTATGGAGCGTTGAACCCGCGCATACCGGACGGAGTTCCGAGCGACTCGGACGTGAACTGGGGCCGATACGACATCCCCCACCACGTAACCCTCTACGGGGCTACGGACAGGCGCGGGGCGTTCCTTGAGACGTTGGCTTACGCGAAGCTCCCCCACGTCGACTGGCAGGCCATGTTCGACGATGACGTGTCGTCAGCTGGAGACCCGATCTCCATCGACTTGTCCACGCTGGGCCACATGCCAACTGGAAGCGAATGCAAGCAGTGGCGCATAGATCGGAAGGTCTCCGAAGTCTCACTGGATGCAGATGGCCATTACGTCGACATTTGCCATTCAGACACCCTTCAAGTGCTTCGCGAGCATGCCGACGAATGGGTGCCCGATGACGCCTTACTGGAAGACCCGGCACGCATCGATATATCTCTACTGACTGGCAACCGACGCAGCGTCACCAGCTGTGCAGCCCAATGGATCAATAGGCAATATCTCTCGAATGGTTCTGAGCCATTGGGAATTTGCTACACCTCTCGGCATGGGACAGACCTCCACTGCTGGTCACTTTGGATCCCATTGCTTGGAGAAACGGCCCAGGAGCGCGTTTCAGATCTGGTCAAGCAATATGCCGCACTGAAGAGTGAATCCACTATCGATAGTGACGACCAAGATCTGAAACACGCAGCCGACTCTCTTGGCCTCCGCTGCCACTGAGCAAGTCGCACAGATTCAGGCAGGCCTACATGAGCGTCAGCTGCTCCGGCCCCAGCTTGTTGACCGTTGGCGCAGAGGCCGGAGCGTCGGGCGCACCCCTTTCCCGCCGCAGCCACCAAGCGAAATGATAGTTACGACAGGTGGCGTAGCGCCGCTGGTGCCGGCGGGGGTCGTCCGCGGGAATGTTGTGCGGCCCCCAGCCAGTGATGGGCCGTGCGCCGCGGAGCCGCACTTCGAGGCCGGGGACCAGAGCCGGCCCGTCCCAGTGGTACCCGGGGGCGGGCTCGAAGGCCAGGTGTGCGTTAGCGGCCCAGTTCCAGGGGATGGGCAGGGCGCACAGGTACCAGGCCAGCGGGGGGTTGCTGGTGGGCAGGTGGATGGTCTGGAGCTTGATATGTGCTCGGACGGTAGGACGGTCTGGCCGACCGAAGGCCCTCAGGCAGTGCTGGTCGAGTGCAACGTTTCTAATTCCCGCGAGCCACATGATGCTGTAGTCGGCGCGGGCTAGTATCTCAACGCGAATTTGGTCAGCCAAGGCCGCCCCCTCATTTCTTCTTCGCTATTCCTTGAGAGAATTCCTCTCCATTACCAATTTTATCAACATTTCCACCAATTCATGATGCTTGCCGTGGCGGAAGCCGTTCGGATAGGGCATGTTGAATTCCTCGTCGAAGGCCTTTCGGTAGTCGGCTTCGTCGAGGGCCTTGGGGCTTCGGCAGATCGCCTTGATGTTGGAGTCGGCGGCGTCGCGGATCTGGACGTCGTCGAAGTAGCCGCGCAGAAGTGGCTCCAGCGTCTGAGGGGTGTGGAAGCGGAGCTTCTGCCACTTGCCCTGGACGAAGTTCATCTCCACGTTGTTGTCGTCCAGGAACGACATGTTGACCGCGCCGCCCGTGGTCGCCCGGTTGGCGTTCTCCATCTGGAGTTCCTTACGCAACCCGCGGGTTCCGAGGCAGACCACACCGTCCTCGGCGCACAGGGCGTTGACGGTGGCGAGCACCCAGTGCTGGTAGTCCAGGGAGGTGGTCGCGTTGATGACGCTGTCGAGGACGACGACGTCCGCGAGGCCGTGGTCGCGAACGTCCCGGTGCAGGGCCCGGATCTGGCCGACGACGGCACGCACGTCGACCGCGTACTTGCCCGGCGCGGTGCGGTAGGGCTCGTAGTCGAGGACCGCGTAACCCTTGCCGCGCAGCATCTTGGCGTAGTCGCCGTGGCCGGCGCCGAAGTCCACGACCCGCTGCTCGGGCTGGAGCCAGGGCAGCACGAGCTTCTCCCACGTCTCGGAGCCGTAGGTCGGACCGGACTTGGCCTTCGACGTGCGCTGCCTCAGGCGCTTGGGCTGGACGATGTGCTGGTTCCACACCGGGGCCTTGTCCTCGATCGCGGTCCAGTCGTAGACGCCGTACTCGCCGGTGAGGTCGGTGTACAGCTGGAGGGCCTCCGGGGACGGCACAGTCCAGGCGAGCAGGTCGAAGCGGTGGGCGGCGGCCACGACGGCGTACTCGGCGTTGAGGATGATGCGGCCCTGGTCATCCATCACCACGGAGCCCCACGGTCCGTGGCCGGCGCACATCTGGCCGATCGCGTTCACGAAGGACGCGTTCTTCTGCTCGTCGACCTGGATGGACTGCCAAGGCACCCAGCTCCACTGGCCCATCTCGCCGGGATCGGCGTGGACAACGCTCGCCTCGGTCTCCACCTTGTTGTGGAGGAGGTTGAAGCGGATCTCGTCCTGGAGGCGGACTGTGGTGCCGAGCATGACCGCGGGGGTGTGGGTGATCCCAAGCGCCGCCATGCCCTTGGTTCGCTGGTGGCCTGCGACCAGCGTCCCGTTGGCGTTGAGGATGACCGGCTTGACGATGCCGTGGCGGGCGATGCTGACCTTGAGCCGCTCGAACGCCTCGGGGCTAAGGCGGCGGGGGTTGTAGTCAGCGGGGCGCAGGTTCGCCAGCGGGTAGGCCTCGTGGAAGGTGGTGGTGGGGATGCTCATCCGGCATCGGCCGCCTTGTGAGCGTGCTGGAGGACGTGCCAGCCGAAGCCCAGGTCGCCGTTGGTGTCCTCGACGAACCGCTCGTGCAGCGCGTCGAGGGCTTGGACCTCCTCGGCGGTGATCCGTACGCGGGTGGAGGACCACTGGAGGTAGCCCCACTGGAGGTAGTCCACGGTGGCCTTCTCGCCGGTGCCGGCGCCGTCGCTGGTCAGCTCCAGGGTGCCGGGCAGTTCGACGTCGTCGAGGAGGGTGTCGAGGTCGTCCTGGCCGTAGCCGGTGCCGTCGAGGTCGGGCAGGTCGGAGAGGATGTCGGCGAGCAACGCGGTGTCGTAGCCCGCGAGGTCGGAGGTGCGGTTGTCGACGACGACGATGCGGGCGGCGGCCTCGTCGTCCACGTCGACCCAGGTGACGGCGATCTGCTCCCAGCCGCGCTGGAGGGCCGCTTCGTGGGTGTGGTTACCGGCGAGGATCTCGTTCGGGCGTCCGGTCAGAGTGCCGCGGTTGACGACGATCGGCTTGAACTGACCGTTCACGCGCAGGCTTTCTGCGACGGCTCCGACGTCGCCCCGGCGAGGGTTGCGGTGGTAGCGGGTCAGGTCGCCGATGGGAACGGCGTTGGGCAGGAGATCGTCGACGATCCGATCGATCGGGTCAGGCACGAGGGGTCCTCCGTAGGCCGATTCCCCGCGCCCTACGCCGCAACAGCCTAGACGACCCACGCCTCGTCCGCCGACCCAACGGCTCTTCCGACCAGGAGGTTTGACGGACGAGGCTCCCTTCACTGAGACTTCTGCCGAGGCGGTCTGGTTGAACAAACCGCGCCCACTCTCCCGAAAATGTAGGGAGAGGGCTCAACGGCCAAGATGGTCTTTGTCACGCCGGCGCGCGGCTAGAGCATGCGGCTACCCCACACAGTAAGTGGGATTGAGCGCCCCGGCAGGGGCAGGTGGTTCGCCACCACGTAGTGAAGGCGTAGATCGCGCGATCGATGCCTGCTAGACGAGACGATGCGCCGGCAGGGATCTCGGTTCGAACCTGTCCGTTTATGCGGGAGGTCGGACCGGCCTGCCCTGCGCTGGATCGGCTCGACCTCCCAAAGGAGGTCCAGCGTGGAACGCAATCCGCTAACACTCACGCTACTTGCCGCTTGCATCTTCTTGATCGGCTTGCTGGCAGGTTTCATCTCGGGGCTACTGTCGCGCGCTGACGGCAAGCCGTGGCCCACCGCAGTGCGCGACGGCGGAGCGGGATTCTTCGCAGCCGTGGTGCTGTGCCTCACCGCGGCGGCCTTCTTTAGCCGGGGGTAGGCCCACCTGCACAATGCGCTTCCGTACACGGGCGGCCCGGACGGTCACGTTGAGGTCCGAGCCTACCCGGCGGCTGGTGTCTCGCCCTAGCCGCCGTCAACGCGCCTATGAGAAACGGCCGGGGGGACGAGCCTTGAGGCCTCGAAGCCAGTTGATCGCGGCCGCCCGGCTGACAGCCTCCGCCTGGTAGTGCAGGTCTTCCTCGCCTCGGGCTCGGGGGTTGGGGCCGAAGCCGAGTCCTTCTTCGTCGGCCAGCATGAGGGTGTTTCCGTGGGTGATGAGAGAACGCAGCCGGTACAGCGCATCGGCGCCGTCCCAGTCCTCGTGGATGTAGTCCTGGAGGAACTCCTTGAACTGGGCGCGCGCCCCCTTGGCGGTCGGCGTTGCGGCGGCCAGCACTTCGATCGACTGAACAAGAGCCTGGTAGCTGGCCGAGAGGCTGTGGTGCTGGAGAAGGCGGGCTTGGTGGTGCCAGAAGGCTGCACGCAGGAACTCGCGCTGGCTGCTCCGGCCGAGCGTGTGGAACCGGTCGAGGTCGGCTCCGAGCGTCGTCGGCAGAACAAGCGTCGGATGCCACTTTAGATCCCAGGGTGCGGCGTCGTACAGGTCGTCCGCCGAGGCCATGACGGGAAGGTCCGCCTGCTCAGCGAGTTCCTCGCCGACCGCTTCGAACTCCCGGATCAGATGGACCTGTTGCATGCAGACCGACTCGCGTTCCGCACCATCGGAGGTGGCCGGCGGGAGTACCCATGCGGTCCGGATGGACCGCTCGGAACGGTCCATCAGCTCGGGCACGAGGAAGGTCAGCACCAACTTGGTGTGTCGGACAGCCCGGTCGCGTCGGTAGGAATCGATCTGGTGCCCGATGGCGCCCTGGTAGGCGACCTCGCACAGCAGGGGGTGAAGGTCCGACCATTCGTGGGCCTGTGGCGCTTCTGGTGGCGGCTGGCGGAGGACCAGGCCGTCACCATGCGCCCAGTAGCCGCGCGCGGGTCGCCCGGAGTAGAGGATGAAGCGGGCGACCTTGCGCACGGGCGGAACCAGTAGTTCTTCCCGGACTCGCCGTTCGAGACCGAGTACGACTTCGTCGGTTAGGCCGAGTTGGGGCAGGATTCGGCAGAGCCTGCCACGCGAGTACTCGAGGAGCAGGGCTGCGGGCGTCGCGTCGGGGTAGAGCACCCGCGTGTCGTCGATGGGCGAGGCTGAGCCGAACTCGGACATCAGCAGTGTGGCGAGTTCCCCTTGGTCAACCTCGGAGAGGTGAAGCCGCTTCTCGATCTCTGCCTGGGTCAACGTCACGGGGTACTCCACTGCGGGTGTGCTGTCTGCGGTCACCGTAGTGGCACGGCGCCGACCAAGGCGCGGGGATTCTCCTGCTTGATCGGCCGGGGCGATGACCTCGACGACCAGCACCAAGCGGAGAGCAAGTAGGAGGCGTTGGGGCGCAGGAGCCGCCGGCATGCGCCTGCTCGTGCGTCGCGCGCCGTCTGGCTGGCTCGACAGGGTTGTTGCAGGCTGGTTCCGCTCGGGGGTGTGAGTTGCCTCCGGTGGAACGCCACTCGGGGAGGTGGGCAGCCAAGCCGGTCCACGAATAGCCGCTGCTGCGGCCAACTCGCCGCCCGGTCCTGCCCTGCCCTGCCCTGCCCTGCCGGACGAAGAACGGGTCGGCGCTGGTAACCGTCCGGCGCCGACCCGTTGCCTTGCCTCGTTCTGCTGTCGGGCCCCTACTCCCGTGCGCCGTCTGCGACTCGCGCCTGCTGGGGCGTCATGGTGCCTGCGCACAACTGGTAGACGAGCTCGGCGCAGCTGCAGAACTTCTCACACGCGGAGTCGATCAGGTCGCGTGCGGTGTCGAGCCGCTCGTACAGCTCGTCGAGCTGGTCGTCGGTGATGGTGCTGGCGGTTGGCCTGCTGCTGACGGCGGGAGTGCTCATCGGTTGTTGCACCGGCAGAGGCTGGACACCGGGTCGCACCAGGAGTCGCAGGCCTTGCACCAGACGGCTCCGGGGAAGGGCGGGGTCCGGTTGGGCTCGGTGTCGGAGGTGGTGTTCATGTCGCCTTCGGTGGGGTCGGTCGGGACGCAAGCGCGCGCAGGAGTTCGGCGCGGTGCTCGGTGGCGTGCGGGTCGGGCCAGCGGCGGCTGTGGCGGCGCGGCTTGGGGCGGGCCGGCGTCGCGAGGGCCGGTCGAGTGCTCTCGGCGATCAGGGCCGGCAGCGGGCCGTACCGCTCGGTCATGACCCGTTCGTACAGTTCCGGGTCGGGGGTGCCGTCTGCCTGGTAGGTGTCCACGCTCTTCCTTCGGGTACGCGAGGACCCGCCCCAGGAGTGGGTGGGGCGGGTCCGGTTCATGGGGTGCGGTGCCCTCTGTGGCCTCATCTGGAGGCCGGTGCCGGAGCGGGTGGGGCGCGGGGGATTGCCGCCCGTCAGGCACGGTGTGAGGGCGCCGCGTTGCCATGGCGCTGTCGCTGAGGTTCCCGGATGGGGCGGTCACCTCGGCGACGAGATGACCATAGCACTTTGGTTAAGTTGCCACCTATCTTTGGCTGACGATGTGGTGGAGGGAGACCCCGAAGCCGAAGCCGTCGAACGGGGGCGTGCCCAGCTGGTCGGTGTCCTCCAGCAGGAACAGCCCGTCCTGACGGGCCTTCTCCGGCGGTCGACCGAAGTCCGCCGGGGTGAGCCCCTGCCACTTCGCCGGAACGTCGGGCTTCCGTGGCGGCGGGGGCGCGTCCAGCTCGACTGGGACTGGGATCCGGACCGCTACCGTCCTGACGGCAGTCCCGCTCTCCCGGAAGGCGTCCGCGGGCAGGTGCTGGAACTCCCCGCCGAACTGCTCGACCCGCTGGCGGAACCTCACCAGGTGCGGGCTGTCGCCCATGATCCCGTTGCTCATGACCGCCACCAGCGTGCCGCCCGGCCTGACGAAACCCTCGGCGTGCTGGACGTGGCGCAGGTCCGCCCGGCCAGCGAACGGCGGGTTCATCACGACCGCGTCGTAGTCGGGCCGCCTGGGCCGCTTGAGGAAGTCGGCCACCGCGACCGTCCGGGCGTACTCTCCGGCACGTATGCGGGCGGCGGAGTCCGCGTCCAGCTCGATGCAGTCGACGACCGCCCCACGGGCGGCGAGGCGCTTGGCGATGGCACCGTCCCCGGCCGAGGGCTCCAGCACGGCCTGTCCGGCCCGTACCTGCGCGAGGTCGATCAGCTGCTCGGCCAGAGCCGCCGGGGTGGGGTACATCTGCCGCTCGACGGTGCGCTCCCGTGCGGTTCGTACCTCCCCGGCTTCTAGGATTTCGGCGAGCACCTCGGCGGCGGGCCGCTCGAAGACGTGGGCTCCTCGACCGGGCACATACCGGCCGCCGACAGCGACCAGGATCTGGTTCACCCTGGCGTACTGCTCGTCGTTGAGCTGGGCAGGTAGACGCAGGTCGTGCCCGTTGCAGACGGCCTCGTTGAGGGCGGCTCGTTCGACCGGTTTGATCTTCACGGCTCTCCTTCGGGTTCGGGCGCCCACCGGCGGTGTCCAGCGGGCACAGGGGGAGGAACGGGGTCAGTGATGGCTGGTCGTGCGAGGGCCTGCGGCACGGGGAGGGGGCGGCCCGGCTTGGGCCACCCCCTCCCGGCAGGTCAGGCGGCCAGCTCGACGGCCGCCTCAGCCTTGCCCGCGTCCGCCTCGGCCGTGCTGGCGTCGGCATCAGCGGGGCCCGGCTCGCTGACCTCGGGCTGCGCGTCGGCCGTGGCGGTCTCGGCGGGCGCCTGCTCCGCCTTCGCGTCGTCGGCCGCCGCATCCTGACTTCCGGTGAGGTTTGGGGCGACCGCGTCGGGGTTGACAACGATCTGCCGGGCGTCGGCCGCCGACTTGGCCTGCTTGACCTGGAACCGGGCGGCGGCGAGGGCCTTACCGAGCCGGTCCAGCTGCTCCAGTCGGGCGCCGAACTGGCCGTCGAGGGCGATGACCAGCTCGGGGAGCGTCATCTTGCTGAGGGCGTCGAGGTCGGCGATGGCGCGCTCGGTCTTGTCGAGCTTGCCGCGGGTGGCGCGCTGCGCGCTCTCCCGCTCGGCGCGCTGCTCCTCCGTCAGCTCCTCGACCTCCAGGATGAACGGCTGATCCTGCTGCTGCTTGACCTGGTAGGCGAAGTGGACCAGGTCGTTCTCGGTGGGGAAGTCCCCCTTGGCCCACTTCTTGAGGACGGCGGCCTGGTTGGCCGGGTTGAGCTGCGAGATCTGGACGGCAGCCTGGGTGCGGATGGCACCCTTGTTGACCTGCTCTGCAACCTCGGATACCAGGTCGAGCAGACGCAGGCGCAGGTTGACGTACTGGGTCGTCTTGCCGAAGTCGCGGGCAACGCTCTCCGGGGTGGCACCGTCCTCCTCGGCGAGGATCCGCTGGAAGGCCTTCGCCTCCTCGATCGGGGTCATGTCGGCGCGGTTGAGGTTCTCGGCAACCTGGTTCTTGAACGTGCGGATGGAGTACAGCTCGTCGCTGATGACCGCGTCGATCGTCTCGGCCTCGTTCATGTGGGCGGCGCGCCAGCGGCGCTCGCCGACGACGATCTCGTAGCCGCCGTGCGCGGTGCAGGGCGTGACGATGATCGGCTGGAGCTGGGTGTGCTCGGCCATTGAGGCGGCAAGCTCCATGAGCGCGGCGGTGTCGAAGAACTCCCGCGGCTGACGCTCGTTGCGGTGGATCTGGTCGAGCGGGATGGCCACCACTGCGCGACCCTCAGGCGCGGGGGCATTGTCGGTGGCGGCGACATCCTGGGCGACCTCGACGACCGGGGCGGCCTTCGGGGCCTCCTTGCGGGCTGCCGGCTTGCGGGTCGCGGTCTTGGTGGCGGCGGTCTTGCGGGCGGTGGTGGTCTTGACGGTCACTTCGGGCTCCACTCCAAGAGGTGGGGGGCGTCTCCCCGCTTCCTTATGCCTTAATTTTATACGCAAAAGGAGGGGGGTGCAATCCCGAATTTTGAAGTTTTCGCAGGTCAAGCCAGGTGCTGGTCAGCGCGCCCCGCCGCCGCCCCGGCCCCCCCGAGGCTCATCATCGATTCTCGCGGCATCCACCAGAGCCACCAGGCACAGCGCATGGTCCGCAGCGGCGCCCCCCAGCACCGGACGGCCAGAGTTCTCGGCCTCCTGAACACGCGCCAGCACACGGTCGCGGTCGATCATCAGGAATTCCCCCTCGCAGCCCCTCGGCTGCGGATCGCGTCAGCGAAGATGCGCACCACGGAGCTGCCGGCTACAGCCTCGGCAGCACACCCCCGGACCGTCCATGATCAACGGTCTTCAGGTAGCTTGCATCGTGAACAACCGATTGTCAACGAAAGCTAACAACCGGCGAATGGGAGCGTTAGTGCAGGTGGTGAGCACGACAAGGCGCTCCGGAGCCTGGACGTGGCGATGAGCGATCGACCCGTCCCCACCCCCCCGAGGACGCTGGCCGCCAAGCTCGACTACCTGCTGCGCCGCACGGCCGCCTCCCTCGGATACCGGCCGACCGTCCGCGAACTTGCGGCGCGGACCGCACCCGCCCCCGGAGAGAAGCCCGCCCTGTCGCATGTGGTCATCAACGACCTGCTTAATGGCGCCAAGGTGAATCCTCCGTGTACTACGCTCATCGCGGTCGCGCGTGCGTTCGATACCCCATCGGCGTACCTGCTCCCTGGCTGGGATGACCTCACCGGACTGGCCGCGTACGAGCAGGAGCCAGGGATTCGGGAGGCTGTACGACTCGTCGCCGACCTCGGCCCCGAGGCCGTGGACGACCTGCTCGCAGCCGCCCGGGAGATCCGAGCCCGACGCGCTCCAGGAGCACCCCCGGTCCCCGAGGTGCCGGTGGTCCCGGAGCTGCCACCGGAGCCGGCAAGGCCTGGCCGGAGACGAGGAGGTCGGCGCAGCGACGCCGACATGGCGGCTCGGGCCGCCAACAACTGAGGAAGGCAACGAAGTGGGCGATGCCCTGATCTTCGGGCTCTGCACCGCTGTTGGGCTGGGCGCGACCGCTCTGAACTTGCAGGTGGCCTGGCGCCGGCGACACGATGAGAGCTCCGGAATTTCGCGGTGGGCGCGCGCCGCCGCGTTCGCCGTGGTCACCGTCGGCGTGCTGCTGGCCGTGCCCGCCGTCGCCGGTGCCGTCGAGTCGCTGACCGGCGTGCCGAACATTGCCAAGCTCGGCGCGCATCTGTGCGCCGTCGCCTGGTGCTGCAGCCTGCAGATCATGCTCGTCGACTGGGCGTACGAGCAGTGGGCGGTGCCCACCCACGTCGGATACAGGATCTTCATCGCCAGCGGCGTCACGGCGGCGCTGATCCCCCTGTTCATCGCCGCCTCCGACGACGCACCCGGTCTCACCTACACCACAGACTTCGCGGGGAACCGGACCGTCATGTCCTACCTGCTGGTGTACCTGTCGTACGTCGCTGTCACCTGCGCCGAGTTGGTGTTCCTCTGTTTGAAGGCAGGCGGCATCAACCGCCGGGCCGGGCGCCGCCAACAGGCCATCGGGCTGCGGATCGCCTCCGTGGCGGCCTTGTTCGGCATGGCGTACGGGGTCAGCAAGGGGTCGTACCTGATCAGCTACCACACAGGCCGCCCCTGGTCCCTCGCCTTGGAGCAGAAGCTGTCGCCGGCGCTGGCGGGCGTCTCCATCATGGCGCTGATCGTGGGCTTGTCGATCTCGGCCTCCTCCGCGCTGCGCCGCACCCCGTCTGCGGCGTCCAGCAGGGCGAGTGGGCCCACGGACTGACCGTCGTACCGGGCGCCGCCGATCACACCCCTCGGGTGCGCAGGCGGCGCCCGTACGACTCCAGTGCCTTGTCGAAGTCCGTACGTGTCAGGTCGGGCCACAGCGTCGGGCAGAAGTGCAGCTCGCTCTGGAAGCCCTGCCAGGGCATGAAGCCGCTCAGCCGTTGCTCGCCCGAGGTGCGCAGCACCATGTCGGGATCGGGCTGGCCGCTCGTGTAGAGGTGCCGCTCAATGTCCCGCTCCTCCAGGGCGTCCGCAATCTGGTCTGCGTCGTAGCCGCGGGCGGCCAGCTCGACGACCGTCCGGCGGAAGGCTCCGAGCAGCTCCTCCCGGCCGCCGTAAGCGACCGCCAGGTTGACCTGCATCGCGCCCGGCTGCGGCTTCTCTGCGTTGGCCACCAGGTGCATGATGGCGGCCGTGCGGCGGGGGAGCAGCCCGAAGTCCCCGATCGGCCGCACGTCCCAGCGGCCGTCGCAGTGAAGGTCGAGCACCAGGTCCTCGATGATGCTCAGCAGCGGGGCGAGTTCGCCGTGCGGTCGCCGCAGGTTCGCGACCGACAGGACCCACAGGGTGACGACCTGGATTCCGCTGTCCGAGCACCAGTTCAGTACCTCGTGGACTTTCTCTGATCCGGCGCGGTGTCCGTCTGCGGTGGACAGCTGGCGGGCCTTCGCCCACCGGCGGCTGCCGTCGACGATGATGCCGAGGTGTCTCAGGTCTGTGGCGGACGTGTCGTCGAGCTGGACGACGGCATCCGGGGTCAGCTGCGCCATCGCAGCACCACTCTGCCGGGCTCGATGTGTCGGACGCCGCGCGCGGAGGCCTTGTTGACCTCGATGGCGTCGAGGAGGAGGCCGGCCAGGGCGCGCTTCGAGGCGGCGGGTGCGTGCTCCCACCACCTGATCGCGTCATCGACGTCCGTGAGGTGCGGGGCGTTGACGGTCTGCTCCAGGAAGCGCAGACGGGCGCGCAGGGGCTTGATCTGTTCGGCAGCTCGCTTCTCAACAGCGGCCAGAGTCTGGCGGGTCACCTCCCCCGCAAGGTAGGAGTCGGCCAGCTCACCGGCGGCCTTCTTCAACTGTTCGAGCTGCTGACGGACCTCAACAGCCTGCGCGGCGCGCTCGGCACGGGCGGCTTCGATCCGCTTCTGAGCGCCAGGCCGGAGCAGTTCCGCGAGAACGTGTTCGCCGACGTAGTCCTCCAGCACGGCGGCGGCCACGCGCACCTTCCCGCACACGTCGCAGCGGTAGCCCGGCGTGTCGGCGTTCGAGCGCGCCGAGACCATCGGGTCGGCCGACTCGCCGCAGATCGCGAGGCCGCCGGTGAAGAGGTACTCGTAGGTGTCCTCGCGCTGTTCGACGACGGTGTCCGCGTCGATCGCCTGGATCTCGTGGAACTCCTCGGGCGTGATCATGGCCGGCTTGCCGCTCTCCACCAGCTCACCCTGATCGTTCCGGGTGAGACCGGCGATCTCCGGCGTCCGGAGCAGGCGGCCGACCGTCATGGACGTCCATTCCGACCCGCGGGTGCCGCGAAAGCCCTCGCTGTTCATCCACCCGGCGATCGCCGCCTTGGGCTGGCGGAGGAGGCGCCGGGAAGCGGCGCCTTGTACGCCCGGTACCTCTGACGCGCGTAGACGCTCAAAGGAGCTGTCCTCGAAGCCGAACATCCGTGGCGCCATCGGTCCTACCTAGCCGTTGCTGTTGTCGCTGCTCGCCCACCCCGCCCCCGAGACAGTGGCAACTTGAAGTTAAGTTGCCACCATCTTGAGCGCGGTCGGCATCGCCTTACCGGAGCACCACCGGCACCCCGAGGATCTCCCACAGCGACGCCGTGGAAACCTTCGTGGTCGCCCCCAGCCTAAGCGTCGTAGCCGGGAAGTCGCCCGAGCGGATCAGTTCCATCGCCTTGTTCCGGCCGATACCGAGCGCCCTGGCAGCCGTCTCAACGTTGACGATGGCTGGCAGATCGAGAAGCTCACGCAGAGTCAGGACACCGGACCCCGCCGAACTTGCCGTTGTTGCAGTTGTCACAGCTGCCGCGTTTCTCCCCCGCGCACAACTGCTTCGCAGCATACGGCACTGTCACCCGCTTAGGGCAAGATGGATCGTTCGGGGACCAGCTAAAGCGCGTTAAAACATCACCCACCTAACCCTGTGTAACCGAGCGACGCCTATGGGGGGCGAGAAATTGTTCGAGGAGAAGACATACAAGCGGTGCGGCTGCCACGGGCCGCTAGTCCACAAGCGAGGGCCACTCAAAGGCAAGCCAAGGCTGGACGCCGAAGGCAACCAGCTGACCGGGCCCCTGGACAAGTCGTGCCCACTGCTCAACCGGCGTGACCATGGCTCCTGGTACTACAGCATCGAGCTGGACACCAAGGTCGGCGGAAAGCGCCAGCGCGCCATCAAGGGCGGCTACAAGACCCAGAAGAAGGCCGCCGCGGCGGCCAAGACGGCCTACGAGAAATCCCGGGCCGGACTGAAGGTTCTCTCGAAGGAGACGCTGGGCGACTACATGATCAAGTGGCTCGAAGGGAAGCAAGACCTCGCCACGACCACGGTTCCCGGGTACGAGCGGCACGTCCGCCTGTACATCGGCAAGTACATCGGCCACGTCCCGCTGATCGAGCTTGACGCGGATCACATCCGCGAGATGTTCAAGGCGATCAACGATGAGAACGAGCGGCGTGACGCACACCGGGCCCAGGTCGAAGCCCTCGCCGAGGATGCCCAGGCGAAGGGGCTGATATGGCGCCAGACACCGCCCGGCGACGGCCGAGCCGAAGCCCGGGCTGCCTGGAACGAGGCCAAGGCCCGCCTCTCACAGGAACGCAAGCAGCTTCGACGCATAACCGACACTCCGACACAACACCGCATCAAAGCAACACTGTCGTCCGCCCTCGAAGACGCCGTCAAGGCGCTGAAGATCATTCGGAACTGGGCCGCCTTGGTTGAACTGCCCACCTACAAGCGTCCCAAGGCGCTCGTCTGGACGGCCACCCGGGTCGCGGAGTGGGTCCGCACCGGCGAACGACCGTCGCCCGTAATGGTGTGGACGCCGGAGCTCACCGGCACCTTCCTGGATGCCGTCGTCGAGGACCGCCTCTACCCGCTATGGCACCTGTTCGCCCTGCGCGGACTCCGCCGCGGCGAAGGCTGCGCCCTCCAGTGGTCCAGCATCGACCTTGAGGCCCGGACCATCCACATCTCTCACCAAGTGGTTGCGATCGCCAGCCAGGTCTTCAAGGAGGACCCGAAGGCCGACAGTGTGAGGACAATCACCATCGACCGCGAAACGGTCGAGCTGCTCCGGAGGTGGCAGGCGCAGCAAGTCGCGGAACGTGAGGCCTGGAACGAGGCCCACAAGGGCGACCTCTGGAAGGACACTGGCGCGGTCTTCACCAAGGAGAACGGCGAGCCGTACCACCCCGACTACCTCACTCACCGGTTCGAGCTGCTGATCACGAAGGCAGACCTGCCGCCCATCCGCCTTCACGACCTCCGGCACGGAACCGCTGGCATCTCCAACGCGGCAGGCATGTCCATGAAGGACATCTCCGAGCTGCTGGGCCACTCCGGGATCCAGATCACAGCCGACACCTACACGTCGGTGTTCCCCCAGTTCCAGCACGCTCAGGCCGAGGCGACCCTTGCCGTGGTACCCCGAGCGAACCGGGTGACGCCGGCGGCGGAGGCCACCTCGAAGGCCGCCGACCCAACACGGCGCGAGCGGGCAGCGAAGAGGAAGCGGATCCGGGTAGCAGTCGGCGTCTGAGGCATCACGTCTGCGCGGGGATGGGGCCCGCGTGCCTCGTGAAACTCACGCCGGGTTCTGCTCAACGGTTCCCAGGAAACGACTTCACCGTCGACCCGTTCCCATGGCGTTCCCATCTGGGTGAAACCCAGCGTGGCATCCCGGGTTCCTGCTAGGTCTTGGCCTACAGTTCCAGTCGCAGGAGCCGACGTTTTCGCTGGTCAGAGCACATTTACTGCTGACGCCCTGGTGGCAGTTCAGGGTGGGGCGGGTGGGACTCGAACCCACGACCAAGGGATTATGAGTCCCCTGCTCTAACCGGCTGAGCTACCGCCCCGGTTCGCCGCGCGCGCCGGTCGTCGGCCACGGCAGCAGCAGACGGCCCCTGACGAGGCCGTCCCGGGCAGCATAGCCGGTCGATCACCCGTGGTGCGCGCCGGGGGCGCACCTGGGTGCGCGACGGACGCGCCCCTCCCGGCGGCGCAGCCCGGGTGGCGACGGGGCGCCCGTCCGGGGCAGCCTGGGCGGATGACGATACGTAGGGCGGGGACGGGCCCCTGGAGCGGGGCGGCGGCGGGGGTGCTCGCGGTGGTGCTGGCCGCGGCGGGGTGCACCACCTCGGCACGGCCCGGCGGGGGCGTGCCCACGGTCACCTCGGCGCCGGCCACGGCCGCTTCGGGGGACAGCCACGGCTGGAACCGGCAGCGACTCAAAGGCGCGGTCGGCCGGCGCACCGGGGTCACCCGCACCGCCAAACCCACCGTGCTCAACGGCCTGGTCGGCGCGGTGTTCACCCGCAACGCCGACGGCGACCACTTCTGCACCGCCAGCGTGGTCGACAGCGCCGGGCTCAACCTCATCGTCACCGCCGCCCACTGCGTCTGGGACCCGAAGCTCGGTCAACGCAGCGACCTGGTCTTCGTCCCCGGCTACCGGGACGGCGACACCCCCAGCGGCGTCTGGCCGCTGCTGGCGGTCACCGTGGACGACGGCTGGAAGGACCACGCCGACCCGGACATGGACGTCGCCTTCGCGGTCGTCCAGGCCCAGAACGGACAGCAGGTGCAGCAGGTGCTCGGCGCCAACCGACTGGGCGTCAACCGCGGCTACCGGCTACCGGTGAAGGTCACCGGCTACCCCGGCAGCAGCGAGGTCCCGATCACCTGCTCCAACACCACCTCCGAGCAGAGCCCCACCCAGCTGCGGATCGACTGCCCCGACTACACCGGCGGCACCAGCGGCAGCCCCTGGGTCACCGACTTCGACCCGGCCACCAGGACCGGCACCGTGGTCGGTGTGATCGGCGGCTACCAGGAGGGCGGCGACACCCCGGGCACCTCGTACAGCAGCTACTTCGGCGACCGCGTCCAGGCGCTGTACGACCGCGCCACCGGCTGACCGGGGCCGGGCAGGCCCGGTGCGGGCATCCGGCGGTGGCGCCGCCCGGCACGGCCTGGTAGATCTTCCTCACGAACGGCGGAACGCACCGTCCCGGTGCCCGCCCCGAGGAACGAGACGGAGCCCCGATGGCCCCCCGCCCGGTACGGCCCGCGCGCACCGCACGCACGGCACGTACGGCCGCGCTGGCGGCCCTGCTGCTCGCCGTCGGCACCGCCTGCGGCGGGCAGGACGGGGCGCCGACCGCCGAGGTCGCGCAGCGGAGCGCCGCCCGGGACCGCATCGGCACGCTCTCCATCCGCACCGCGCAGGGCCCCCGGGCCTGCACCGCGAGCGTCGTGCAGAGCCCCCGGCACAACCTGCTGGTGACCGCGGCACACTGCGTTCAGAGCCGCCGGATCGGGCGGCTGGACGGCCTGGTGTTCACCCCGGGCTACCGCAACGGGTCGACCCCGTACGGGACTTGGCCGGTGCAGTCGGTCACCGTCGACCCGCGCTGGGCGGCCGGCGACGACCCCGAGTACGACGTGGCCTTCGTCACGGTGGGCCCGGTCGACGGCCGGCAGGTCGAAGACGCGGTCGGCGGCAACCCGATCGGCACCGGGCAGGGCTTCGGGCTGTCGGTCTCGGTGACCGGCTACCCGAACGAGAGCGACGAGCCGATCACCTGCTCGGTCCGGACCCGTTCGCAGAGCGCCACCCAGGAGCGCTTCGACTGCGGCGGCTACACCGACGGCACCAGCGGCAGCCCGTGGGTGACCGAGAAGGGCTCGGTGATCGGCGTGATCGGCGGCTACCAGGAGGGCGGGGACACCCCGAGCACCTCGTACAGCGTCACCTTCGACCAGCGGGTGGCCGACCTCTACCGGAAGGCGACCACCTGATTCCGGGCAGTGTCACGACGTGACGTACGCGACACCCTGCGGCGACAACACGAAGGCCCCCCGGTCGACCGGGGGGCCTTCGCTCTGAACAGTCACCGGGCGGACCCGGTGCAGCTCCCGCAATTGGACTCGAACCAATAACCTGCCGGTTAACAGCCGGCTGCTCTGCCAATTGAGCTATGCGGGATCGCGGTACTGGACTTCCTCACCACGGACGGGAAGAGGACCCCCGAAGGGCCTCGTCCCGAGCTCCCCCAATTGGACTCGAACCAATAACCTGCCGATTAACAGTCGGCTGCTCTGCCAATTGAGCTATGGGGGATCGGCTTCCGCCCCGACCCCCGGTTTCCCGGGCTCCGCGGCGCTCGCTGCGGGACATACATTAGCGCACTCGGGGGGGTGGTCCGCCAATCGCTTTCCCCGGTCGCCCCGGGGCCGCCGCCCGGCGCGCCCCGCGCGCGCCCGCCGCCGACCCCGGGGATGCTGGGGGCGCGGACGGTTCGCCGTCCCGACGGACGGGTAGGGCAATGCGGCAGAAGGCCGCCAGGAGAGGGTGGATCCGATCATGTGGAAGCTGTCGTTGGCCGCGGGCTTCGCGGCCGGCTACGTGCTGGGCTCGCGGGCCGGGCGCGGTCGCTACGAACAGATCGCCAAGGTCACCCGGCAGATCGCCCGGAACCCCGCGGTGCAGGGCGCGGCCGGCCGGGCCCGGCAGCAGGCCGGCGCGGTGGCCGGGAAGGCCGCCGGCGCGGTCGCGGACCGGGTCGGCGACCGGCTGCCGCCGGCCGTCACCGACCGGGTGCCGTACTTCAACCGGGCCCGGCCCGCGGAGGACGACAGCTGGGGTACCTTCCGCCCGTGACGGGGCGGTGACGCCAAGGGAAAGCGGAGCCCGACCGAGGGTTCCGAACGGGCAACGGCTCACCCGGCCCGGACGCGTCCCGGGCCGGGCTGAGGCATGATCTCGACATGGCCATCGTCGCGGGGATAGACAGCTCGACCAGCCGTACCCGGATCGTCGCGTGCGACACGGAAACCGGCGCCGTCCTGCGCTCCGGCAAGGCACCGCATCCCGTCCCCGAGGACCAGGACCTGCGCCCCGGCGAGGCCGACCCGCAGATGTGGCTGCACTCGCTCGGCGAGGCCGCCGCAGGAGGCCTGCTGGAGGGCGTCCGGGCGATCGGCGTCAGCGCCCAGCAGCACGGCATGATCGGCCTGGACGCGGGCGGGGTGCAGGTCCGGCCCGCGATCCTGTGGAACGACCCGCGCTCCAGCGGCGCCGCCGCCAAGCTGCTGGACGCCCTCGGCGGCCCGGCCGCCTGGACCGCCGCGATCGGCGCCGTCCCCGCCCCGACGTACACCATCGCCAAGCTGCGCTGGCTGGCCGAGTTCGAGCCGGCCAACGCCCGGCGGGTCGCCGAGGTGCTGCTGCCGCACGACTGGCTGGTCTGGCAGCTGCTCGGCCACCCCAAGCGCCGCACCACCGACCGCGGCGACGCCTCCGGCACCGGCTACTGGTCGCCGATGACCGGCGAGTACCGCCAGGACCTGGTCGAGCTGGCGCTCGGGCACGAACTCAAGCTGCCCCACGTCCTCGGCCCCGCCGAGCCCGCCGGGCACACCCCCGAGGGCCTGCTGATCTCGGCCGGCACCGGCGACAACATGGCCGCCGCGCTGGGGCTGGGCCTGCGCCCGGGTGACGCGGTGGTCTCGCTCGGCAGCGCCGGGACGATCTTCGCGGTGCACGAGGAGGCCGTGGTGGACGCCTCCGGCCTGGTCTCCTCCTTCGCCGACGCCACCGGCCGCCACCTGCCGATGGTCGCCACCCTCAACGCCGCCCAGGTGCTGCGCTCCACCGCCGCGCTGCTCGGCCAGGACCTGGAGGGCCTGAGCGACCTCGCCCTGCACTCCTCCCCCGGCGCGTACGGGCTGGTGCTGCTGCCCTACCTGGACGGCGAGCGCACCCCCGCGCTGCCGCACGCGGCCGGTACCCTGACCGGCCTGCGCGCCGAGGCGATGACCCCTCAGCACCTGGCCCGGGCCGCCGTCGAGGGCATGCTCTGCAACATCGCCGACGCGCTGGACGTGCTGCGCGCCCAGGGCGTCGGGATCAAGCGGGTGTTCCTGCTCGGCACCGCCGGGCGGCTGCCCGCCGTCCGGCACGCCGCCCCGATGCTGTTCGGCGTCCCGGTCGTGGTGCCGCCGCCGGGCGCGCACGCCGCCCGTGGGGCGGCCCGGCAGGCCGCCTGGGCGCTGGCGGGCACCCCGGAGCCGCCGGAGTGGGAGCTGCCGGACGCCGAGACCGTCGAACCCGACGGGGAACACGACCTGGCGATCGGCTCGGCGGTGCGCCGGCAGTTCCGGGCCGCCCGGGACCAGATCCACCCGGAGACCGCCGTCTGACGGCCCGGTGCCGGCTCGAGGGCTCGGTGGGTGAAGATGCGTCACCCGGTGCCCGGTGGCAGCGTGGGACGGGACACCGTCCCGAGGTGAAGGACGTTCCATGGCTCTGCACGAGGGCGCCGGCGACGACCGCCGGCTGAGCATCAATCCGTTCGTGGGCACGGCCGACCCGCTGGGCGCGATGGAGCTGGCTCCGCCGATGCACCGGCTGGCCGACGGCCCCGTCCCGGCCGACACGGCGTACCAGCTGATCCACGACGAGCTGATGCTGGACGGCAACGCCAGGCTCAACCTGGCGACCTTCGTCACCACCTCGATGGAGGTGCAGGCCACCCGGCTGATGACCGAGTGCCTGGACAAGAACATGATCGACAAGGACGAGTACCCGCAGACCGCCGAACTGGAGCGGCGCTGCGTGGCGATCCTCGCCGACCTCTGGCACGCACCCGACCCGGCCGGGGTGGTCGGCTGCTCCACCACCGGCTCCAGCGAGGCCTGCATGCTGGCCGGCATGGCGCTCAAGCGCCGCTGGATGCGCCGCAACCCCGAGCGCTACGCGGCCGGGGCCCGCCCCAACCTGGTGATGGGCGTCAACGTACAGGTCTGCTGGGAGAAGTTCTGCGCCTTCTGGGAGGTCGAGGCACGCACCGCGCCGATGGACGGCGAGCGCTACCACCTCGACGCCGAGCAGGCGGTCGCCCTGTGCGACGAGAACACCATCGGCGTAGTCGGCGTCCTCGGCTCCACCTTCGACGGTTCGTACGAGCCGATCGCGGAGATCTGCGCGGCCCTGGACGAGCTCCGGCAGCGCACCGGCCTCGACATCCCGGTACACGTGGACGGCGCCTCCGGCGGCATGGTGGCGCCCTTCCTGGACCCCGAGCTGGTCTGGGACTTCCGGCTGCCCCGGGTGGCCTCGATCAACACCTCCGGGCACAAGTTCGGCCTGGTCTACCCGGGCGTCGGCTGGGCGCTGTGGCGCGACCAGGAGGCCCTGCCGGAGGAACTGGTCTTCCGGGTCAACTACCTCGGCGGCGAGATGCCGACCTTCGCGCTCAACTTCTCCCGGCCCGGTGCGGAGGTGATCGCCCAGTACTACGTCTTCCTGCGGCTCGGCCGGGACGGATTCCGGGCCGTCCAGGGCGCCTGCCGCGAGGTCGCCACCTACCTGTCCGGGGAGATCGGGAAGCTGGACGGATTCCGGCTGCTGACGCGCGGCGACGAGCTGCCGGTGTTCGCCTTCACCACCACCGACGGCGCGCCGTTCGACGTGTTCGACGTCTCGCGGCGGCTGCGCGAGCGCGGCTGGCAGGTGCCCGCGTACACCTTCCCGGCGAACCGGGAGGACCTGTCGGTGCTCCGGGTGGTCTGCCGCAACGGCTTCTCCCGGGACCTCGCCGACCTGCTGCTCGCCGACCTCAACCGGCTGCTGCCGGAGCTGCGGCGCCAGCCCCTCCCGCTCAAGGAGCTCGGGGTGCCGGCCCGGACCGCCTTCCACCACTGAGAGGGCGGCACGACTGAGAGGGCGGCACCACTGAAGAGGCGGGATCACTGAAGAGGCGGGACCACTGGGAAAGCGTCACGGCGGGAGGGTGCAGTGAAGCACCCTCCCGCCGGATGTCCCGGAACCAACCGGGGCAGCCTCCCCCCGCGAGGCTGCCCCGGCTCCGTGGGGGGAGCCGGGACGGAATTCGGACGAACGGCGCGTGACCGTCCGGTATCCGAACGAAACCGCCGGGCGGCTGACCGCGCCGACCAGAGAACTCTGCACGACGGCCACATGGTTGTTCGAGCGTCACCGGGGCTTGTGAGACACTTCCGTCCGTCTCACCGCCATGACCAGGGGATTGAGACGCCGAGGCCGATGAAGTTGGAGACGCGGAGACACCCGAACGGCCCGGCCGGAGCCCGTTCCGACCGTCCCCGCCCCCGTTCCGCCCCTCACCTTTGGAAGGCCGCATGGGTTCCGCCTGGAAGAACCTGCCCGAGGAGCTGTCCGAGCCTGCCAGACGCCTGGCAGAGGAGCTCCGGTCCATCAAGGATGCCGCCGGGCTCTCGCTGTCCGAGCTCGCGGCCCGCACGCACTACAGCCGGGCCTCCTGGGAGCGCTGGCTGAACGGCAAGCGGGTCGTCACCGAGCAGGCGCTGGACGCCCTGATCGGGGCGGTCGACTGCGACGGGACCGCGCTGCGCGCGCTGTGGGAGCGGGCGGTGGCGGCGCCGGAGGAGCCGGCCGGGCCATCGGCGCAGGAGCCCGCCGACGCGGCGGGTGAGCCGGCGCCCGACGAGCCAGCCACCGAGGAGCCGGACGCGGCGTCGGTGACCGGTCCGGCGGCGCAGCCCGCCCCCGTCACCTGGTGGCGGCGTCCGGCGGCGCTGCTGACGGGCGCCGCGGTGCTGGCAGTCCTGCTGGTGCTGGCCGGTCTGCGCGCCACCCGGCACGACGGGCAGCCGACGGCGGTCGCCGAACCGCTCCCGACCGCGTCCCCGGCAGCCACCAGCGTCACTGCCAAGCCCATTCCCGCTGCTCCCACCTGCCAGGCCATCGGCTGCGACCACCAGGACCCCAAGAGCACCGGCTGCGGCAGGGACGCGCGGACCCTGCACACCGACGTCATCGGCAAGGTGGTCATCTACCTCCGGTACAGCCAGAAGTGCCAGGCCGCCTGGGCGGCGATCACCGAGGGCGAGCCGGGCGACTTCGCGACGATCATCGACAGCACCGGCGACAGCGAGCAGGGCCTCATCCACTACGGCTACGACAACTACTCGAGCATGCTGAACGCGGCGGACCCGACGATCTCCTTCCACGTCTGCGGCCACCAGCCGGCCGGGGACCGCTGCACCACGGAGCTCTCCGATCTGGCCTCGGTGGTGGCCTCCACCCCGATCCCGGTCGGCCCCGCCTCGCCACCGCCGGGCACCGGAGCGGGCGCGTCCACATCCCCGGCAGCGGCCGCTCCCACCGACTCGCCGACACCGGCCTAGTCGAGGTAGCCGCGCAGCTGTTCGGCGAAGGCGTGGTCGCGGAGCTTGACCAGCGTCTTCGACTCGATCTGGCGGATCCGCTCCCGCGTCACACCGAACACCGCGCCGATCTCCTCCAGCGTGCGCGGGCGGCCGTCGTCCAACCCGTAGCGGAGCTGGACGACCTGCCGCTCCCGCTCGCCCAGGGTGGCCAGCACCGCGTCGAGGTGCCGGCGCAGCAGCAGGAAGGTCGCGGACTCGGCGGGCGAGGCGGCGTCGGCGTCCTCGATCAGGTCGCCGAGCGCCACGTCGTCCTCCTCACCGACCGGGGTGTGCAGCGAGATCGGCTCCTGGGCCAGTCGCAGCAGCTCCCGCACCCGCTCCTCGGTCAGTTCGAGGGCGGCGGCGATCTCGGCCGCCGTCGGCTCCAGTCCGCGCTGCTGCAGCAGTCCCCGCTGGACCCGGACCACCCGGTTGATCAGCTCGACTACGTGGACCGGCACCCGGATCGTCCGGGCCTGGTCGGCCAGTGCCCGGCTCATCGACTGGCGGATCCACCAGGTCGCGTACGTGGAGAACTTGTAGCCGCGGGTGTAGTCGAACTTCTCCACCGCCCGGATCAGGCCCAGGTTGCCCTCCTGGATCAGGTCGAGCAGGGTCAGTCCGCGGCCGACGTAGCGCTTGGCGACGGAGACGACGAGGCGCAGGTTGGCCTCGATCAGCCGGCGCTTGGCGATCCGCCCCCGCACCACCAGGGTGTCCAGCTCTCCGGCCAGCGGGTCGGGGGGCGGCGGTTGCCCGTCGAGGCGCTCCTCGGCGAACAGGCCGGCCTCGACCCGGCGGGCCAGCTCGACCTCCTCGGCGGCGGTGAGCAGGCGGATCCGACCGATCTCGCGCAGGTACTGGCGCAGCAGGTCGGCGGCCGGGCCGGTGCTGTCGCCCGGCTCGTGGTGCTCCTCCGCCGGGTCGGTCCCGGCATCGGCGTCGGCATCGCGCCCGACGGCATCGGGCCCGGCGGGGTCGGGCTCGGCGGCGTCGGGCTCGGGCTCCGGGCTGTCCGGGTGGCCCTCCGGCAGACCCTGGGCGGGGACCCGCGCGCCGCCCGGGGGCGCGGCGCCAGCCCGACCGTGGTCGGTCTCCTGGTCCCCGGCCGGTCGGGCGGGGTTCGCTCTCGTACTGGTGGTGGTCGCTGCGGCGAGGCCTTGCTCCACGGGCATCCCCTCGGGGCGGGCGCGACTCTGGCGGACCCGCGCTGTACGGAGGTGGGACGCCCTCCAGTGTGCGGTACGCCACACTCCGTGGCCGAGACTCGTGCGCCGACTTTCTGTGCAGCGAGTTTTCGGAACGGCGGCGACTACAGCGCCGCGGCGCCCCGGCTGCGCAGCTGCTGCCCGTACTGCTGGAGCTGCCACAGCTCGGTCTGCACCGCGTGCAGCTGCTCGGCCTCGGCCCGGTGGCCGAGGCGCTGGAGGTAGCCGCGGACCTCGTCGATCCGGCGGTCGACGGCCAGCAGGCGCAGCTTGACCAGGAACTCCCCCGCGTAGACCGCGTCCGCCTTGCGGCGCGAGCGGACCGGCTCGACGGTCAGCTCGGTGACCAGCGAGCGCACCCGGTCGTCCGGGGAGGCCTCGCGCACCGCGCTGGTGAAGTCGGGCAGGGTCGCCCCGTACGCGGCGCCGCCGGCCTTGGCGATGGCCTGCCGGACGGCGGTGTACGGCGGGGTGGGGAACTCGTCGTCGCCGTAGTGGTCGAAGGCCGGGCTGACCAGGTCCGGGTGCTGCAGCGCCAGCTTGAGCAGCTCGCGCTCGACGAACTGGGCCGGGTCGCGCGGGTTGAGCCGGAAGACCGGCTGCGCGGGGCGCTGCGGCTGCACCGGCTCGGGACGGCGCTGGGCGGCCGCGCCGCGCGGGTTCTGCTGGCGCTCGCGGTCCCAGCGGGCCAGCTGGGAGACCCGGCGCACGACGAAGGGCTCGTCCAGGATGCCGAGCATGCCGGCCAGCCGGACGGCGTACTCGTGCTGGATCGAGCGGTCCTTGATCTTGGCGACGATCGGGGCCGCCTCCTCCAGCGCCGCCGAGCGCCCCTCCGGGGTGTCCACCCGGTGCCGGGCCACCACCGAGGTCAGCGCGAACTCGAACAGCGGGACGGGGTTGTCGATCAGCTGCTTGACCGCCTCGTCGCCCTGCGCCAGGCGCAGGTCGCACGGGTCCATGCCGCCCGGACTGACCGCGATGGAGGTCTTGGCGGCGAACTTCTGGTCGTCCTCGAAGGCGCGCAGGGCCGCCTTCTGGCCGGCCGCGTCGCCGTCGAAGGTGAAAACCGTCTCGCCCCGGTACTGGGAGGTGTCCATCAGCAGCCGGCGGATGATCTTGATGTGGTCCTCGGCGAAGGCGGTGCCGCAGGTGGCCACCGCCGAGGTGACCCCGGCCAGGTGGCAGGCCATCACGTCGGTGTAGCCCTCGACCACCACCGCCCGGCCCGACTTGGCGATCTCCTTCTTCGCCAGGTCGATGCCGTACAGCACGTGGGACTTCTTGTAGATCGGCGTCTCGGGGGTGTTCAGGTACTTCGGGCCGTTGTCGTCCTCGCGCAGGCGGCGGGCGCCGAAGCCGACCACCTCGCCCGCGATGTCCCGGATCGGCCAGACCAGCCGGCCCCGGAAGCGGTCGATCAGGCCGCCGCGCTGGCCCTGCGAGGCCAGGCCGCCGAGGAGGATCTCCTTGTCGGTGAAGCCCTTGCCGCGCAGGTAGCGGACCAGGTGCTCCCAGCCCGCCGGGGCGTAGCCGACGCCGAAGGCCTTCGCCGCCTCCTCGTCGAAGCCGCGCTCGGCCAGGAAGCGGCGGCCGATCTCCGCCTCCGGCGAGGCCAGCTGCTCCTGGTAGTAGGCGGCGGCCACCTTGTGCGCCTCGACCAGGCGGGTGCGCTCGCCCTGCTGGTGGCGGGGGCTGTAGCCGCCCTCCTCGTAGCGCAGGGTGATGCCCGCCTGGGCGGCCATCCGCTCGACGGCCTCGGCGAAGGTGAAGTGCTCGATCTTCATCAGGAAGGCGATGGTGTCGCCGTTCTCCTGGCAGCCGAAGCAGTGGAAGACGCCCTTGGCGGGGTTCACGTAGAAGGAGGCGGACTTCTCGTCGTGGAAGGGGCAGACGCCCTTGTACTCGCCACCGCCACCGTTGGTCAGCTGTACGTAGTCGCCGACCACCGCGTCGATCGGCAGTGCGCTGCGCACCGCCTGTACGTCTTCGTCCCTGATCCGCCCGGCCACCCCGGAAGTCTACTGGGGTGGCCGGGGTTTCGAGCCGGGGCCGCGGGCCGGGGCCGCGGCGTCACGCCCAGGCGGCGCCGACGAGCTTGGCGTGCAGGGCCAGTGCCGAGGCGTCGGTCAGGGTGGCGATCTGGTCGATGACCGTGCGCAGCGCGGCGCGGTCGTCGTCCGCCTCGCGGTACATGGCGGCGAACACCGGGTCCAGCCCCTCGGGGGCGCGCTGGGTGAGCACGTACGCCAGCTCGGCGATCACGATCCGCTGGCGGGCCCGCAGCTGGGCCTGCTCGTCGCGCTGCATGACGAAGCGGACGGCGACCGCCTTGAGCACCGCGCATTCCAGCCGGACGTCCCGCGGCACCACCAGCTCGGCGGCGTAGCGGGTGAGCCGGCCGGGGCCGTAGCGGGCACGGGTGGCCTGCTCGGCGGCCAGGCAGAAGCGGCCGATCAGCTGGCTGGTGAGGTCCTTGAGCCCGGCCCGGGCGCGCGCGGTGCCGTCGTACGAGCAGGGCCACCAGTCCTGGGCGAGCAGCCGGTCCAGGGCGGCGGCCAGCTCCTCCGGCTCGGCGTCGGAGGCGTAGCGCTGGGCGACCTTGAAGAGCTCGGCGCGCTCGCTCGGGGCGCGCAGCGCGGCCGGGTCGATGTGTCCGGCCTGGAGGCCGTCCTCGACGTCGTGGGTGGAGTAGGCCACGTCGTCGGACCAGTCCATCACGGTGGCCTCGAAGCACTTGCGCCCGGCCGGGGAGCCGGCCCGCAGCCAGCGGAAGACCGGCAGGTCGTCGGCGTAGACGCCGTACTTGTGGGAGGCCGGGTCGGTGGGGTGGGCGCCCTTCGTCCACGGGTACTTGGTGGCGGCGTCGAGGGCGGCGCGGGTCAGGTTGAGGCCGACGCTGCGGCCCGGCCAGGGGGCGAGCCGGGTCGACGGGTCCTCCTCGGGGGCGAAGCGCTTGGGTTCGAGCCTGGTCAGGATGCGCAGCGACTGGGCGTTGCCCTCGAAGCCGCCGCAGTCCTCGGCGGCCTGGTCGAGGGCCTCCTCGCCGGTGTGGCCGAAGGGCGGGTGGCCGATGTCGTGGGCCAGGCAGGCGGTCTCCACGAGGTCCGGGTCGCAGCCCAGGGCGGCGCCCAACTCCCGCCCGACCTGGGCGCATTCGAGGGAGTGGGTGAGCCGGGTGCGCGGGAAGTCGCTGCGCATCGGGGCGACCACCTGGGTGGTGCCGGCCAGCCTGCGCAGCGCCGCCGAGTGCAACACCCGGGCACGGTCGCGCTGGAACGCCGTACGGCCCGGGCGCTTGTCCGGTTCGGGGACCCAGCGGGCCTCGGCGGTGTGGTCGTACGGGATCGGGGCTGCGAGGCGGTGCGCGGTGTCATCCATATGCCACTCACGGTACGCCGCGCCCCTGACACCAGGGGGGTGCCGCGCGCGAAGGGGCGCGGGCCGGGGCGTGAACGCTGCGCGGCGCGCAGGTGCCCGCCCCGGCCGGCCGTGCGGGTCAGCCCCGGAGCGCCTTCAGCACGACGCCGGCGACCGCCTCCTGCCCCTTGGCGTTGGGGTGGATCGGCGCCAGTCCGTGGGCCGGGAACGGCGGCTCGATCCAGCGCTGGTCCTCCCCCGCGCACATGTCGTGCCCGGCCGAGGGCCCGGCGGTGTCGACGAACACCGCGCCCGCGGTCTGCGCGCGCTTCTTCAGCATGTCGTTGAGCTGCTGCTGCTTCTCCGAGAGGAAGCCCAGGTCGGAGACGGTCATGGTCTCCTCGAGCAGCTGCACGCAGCTCGACGGGTCGGCCGGGAGCAACGTCGGGTAGCCGATCACGTACACCCGGGCCTGCGGGGAGCGCCGCTTGATGTCCTGGAGGACCTGGCCCAGCCGGTCGCCGGCCGTGTCCACCTTGCGCTGGACCTCGTCGGTGCCGTCGCCGGAGGAGTAGTGGTCACGGCAGGGCGAGGCGCCACGGGTCTCCTTGACCACGCTCTTCACCGCGTCCAGCACGCTCGCCTTGGCGCACTCGATCACGACCTGCGTGAAACCGGCGTCGTTGCCGCCGATCCCGAGGGTGACCAGCCGGGTGTCCGGGCCCAGCGCGTCCAGCTGGGCCGGGTTGGTGCCCTCGCCGGTCTTCTGCGGCGAGGTCAGGTCCACGGTGGTCGCACCGGTGCAGCTGACGTCGCGGAACTGCCCGGCGGCCACCCCGAGCCCCTTGGCCACCAGGGACGGGTAGTTGACCTCGGAGCGGGAGCAGCCGCGCGGCTCGCCGCTCTGCGGGGGGATCTTCATGCCGGCCGTGTACGAGTCGCCGAGCGCGACGTAGGGGCCGGTGGGAGGCGGTGTCGGCGACGGGGTCGCGGTGGCCTGCTCGCGGCCGGGCACCGCGCCCGCGAAGCCCTTGCCCTGGCTGTCCGAACCGCTGCCGCCGGTGCATCCGGCCAGCAGCAGTGCGGCCAGCCCGGCCGTCACGGCGACGGTCGGGCGTGTGGTCCTGAACATGGCATCCCCCCCGGGGTGCGACGAGTCACGGTCGGCTCCTCACGGCAGCCCGTCCCCCGGGCACCTCAGGCTCCAACGTACGGACGCCGGTGATGACTCCCGGCTCGCGCGAAATCCTTCGCGCGGGCGGGCGCCCCGGGTCAGGACACGCCCTACTCCGCGCCGCGCTCGTGCTCGGCCAGGAACTGCTCGAAGCGCCGTCCCAGTTCGTCCGCCGACGGCAGGTCCACCGGCTCGGCCAGCAGGCTCTCCCGGTCCTCGGCGCCGGCCACCGCGTCGTACTGGCCCTCCATGCCGCGGATCGCCGAGCGCAACTCGCCGTCCCCGTGCGTCAGCTGCTCCTCGATGTCGGCGTAGACCTCGCCGACCCGCTCGCGCAGCCGGGTGCCGGGCAGCACCAGCCCGGTGGCGGACTGCACCGCCTCCAGGACCAGCACGGCCGCCGCCGGGTAGGCCGAGCGCGCCACGTAGTGCGGCACGTGCACGGCGAAGCCCAGGACGTCGTGCCCGGCCTCGGCCAGGCGGTACTCCAGCAGCGCCTGGGCACTGCCCGGGACCTGCGCCTGCTCGAACCACTGCGGGTACCCGGGTGCGAGGTCGAGCCGGTTGCCGTGCGGCGTCAGCCCGACCGGGCGGGTGTGCGGAACGCCCATCGGGATGCCGTGGAAGTCGATCGACAGCCGCACCCCGAAGCGCTCCACCAGCTCACGGACGGCTCGCGCGAAGCGCTCCCACTCGACGTCCGGCTCGGGGCCGCTGAGCAGCAGGAACGGCGCACCGGCGGCGTCGTGGACGAGCTGGAGCAGGATCTCCGGCGGGTCGTAGGACGTCCAGTGGTCGTGGTCGAAGACCATCGCCGGGCGGCGGGCCCGGTAGTCCACCAGCCGGTCGTGGTCGAAGCGGGCCACCACCTGCGGCGAACCCGTCTCCAGCAGGTGCGCCACCACCTGGCCGCCGGCCTCACCGGCGTCCATGAAGCCCTCGAAGTGCTGGAGCAGCACCAGGCCGGCGCCGGTGTCGCGCAACCGCGCGGTGGCCGCGGCCACCGCGGCCACGCCCTGCTGATCCAGCTCGTACAACGCCTGGAAGTCACGCACCGCGCACCCAACCCCGTTCTCTGCTCGTCCCGGCCGACCGGCTTCTCGTCCTCTCCAGCGCGCCGGGCGACGACGGAATTCCCGCCACGCCGGAGGACTCCTCCGACACCCTCGGCCGACCGCTCCGGACCATGATCGCACCCGAAGGAAGAGTCCCTGGTCACGGGTCCGCGAGGGCCCGCCGGGAGACCCTCCGGAGCGGCCCGCGCGCCCATTCGCGCGCCGCGAAGTGACGCACCGCCTTCTGGCGGGTATCGTCCTCTCGCTGCCTCGCATCGTCGCGTCGTCGTCACGTCGTCCAGTAACGCCGTCGGCCACGTCCCGGTCCGGTGCTCGGCCAGTCACCCAGACGCATCTTGCCTTCACCTGGCCGCCTGCTTCCCTTCGCGCTCTCGTTCCCTTCTCGGCCATTTCGCGGACGCACACTGTCCCCTCGCTCTTCCCGCCGGACCGGTCCGAGGACCCGTGTCCGTTCCGGCACCCGCGCCGCCCGTTCCGGGCCGCCGCCGACGCCCCGCCCGACCGGATCCTCCGGCGTGCACGGCTACCCGGCGGACGGTCACGGGCCGGGGCGAAACAGTCCACCGCAGCCCGCGCCGCACCCCGGCGCGGGAGGCACCCTACGACCGATGAAGGACCGAAGGTTCCGTGCCCGTACCTGTCATCCTCACCGGCCGCACCGTGCGGCTGGAGCCCCTCGCCGCGCACCACGCCGAGGCCATCGCCGAGGCCGGCGCCGAGGACCGTACGACCTACGCCTTCACCCCCGTCCCGCACGGCCTGGAAGCGGCCCGCGACTACATCGCGCGTGCCCTCGCCGACCAGGCCGCGGGGCGGTCCCTGCCGTTCGCGACGGTGAACGTCGCCGACGGCCGGGTGGTGGGCTCCACCCGATTCCTGGAACTGGACTACTGGCAGGGCCCGATGGTGTGGCCGCCGGTGCCCGGCGTGCCGTTCGGCGATCCGGCGACGGCCGTCCCGGACGCCGCCGAGATCGGCAACACCTGGCTCTCGCCGCGCGCCCAGGGCACCGGCATCAACACCGAGGCGAAGCTGCTGATGCTGCGCCACGCCTTCGAGACCTGGGGCGTGCAGCGGATCTCGCTGCGCGCGGACGCCCGCAACATGCGCTCGCGCGCCGCGATCGAGCGGCTCGGCGCGACCGCCGAGGGCGTGCGCCGGGCCCACTCGCGCGGACTGGACGGCGTGGTGCGGTCCACGGCGTTCTACTCGATCCTGGACTCCGAGTGGCCGGCCGTCCGGGACATCATCGAGCTGCGGATCGCCGCCGCCACCTCGCCGAGCGCCCCGGATCCGGCGATCAACCAGGAGTGCCTTAGACACGGCGGCAGCGGTGCCGGGCAGCTGATGATCACGGCCTGAGGGAGGACCGCTCACCGCCCGCCGGTTACACCGCGTCCGGGCGGTGGGTGGAGTCGCCCATCCGGTCACCGGCTCGTCGACTCGGCCGCGGCTTCGTCAACACGATTGCCGGGACGCCACCGACGGGGGATGTTTCGCATACCTCCGATCCGGGCGGGCAGCACCCCGGCATGACCCGCGCGAACCCGCTCGACCCGGTCGCCCTGCTCGGCGCCGACCAGCAGCACATCGCCACCCGGGCGCAGCTGCGCCGACTCGGGGTGCCCTCCGGCACCATCGCCCACCGGCTGCGCCCGGGCGGGCCCTGGCAGCAGGTGCTGCCCAGGGTGATCTGCCTGCAGAGCGGGAGACTGACGGTCCACCAGAAACTCCGGGCCGCCCTGGCCTACGCGACTCCGAAGGGGCGCGAGCCGCGGGCCGGGGAAGTGCTGCTGACCGGCTTCGCGGTGCTGGCCGACGCCGGGCTGCCGAGCGCCGGGCACCCGGCCGACCTCGGCGCGGTCGACGTCCTGATCCCGCATCAACGGCGGGTCACCGACCGGGAGTTCGTCCGGGTCCACCGGGCGAGCGGGGCGATGCCGGGCGGCTTCGAGCGGGACGACGGGCTGTGGAGCGCCACGGTCGCCCGGGCGCTGGCGGACCTCGCGACGCGGGAGACGGCACCGCGCCTGTTCCGGGCGCTGTGCGCGGAGGCCGTCCAGCGCCGGCACTGCGAACTCGGTGAACTGCTGGACCAGTTGCTGGCCCGGCCGGGCGCCCTCGGGCTGCCGCAGGTGGCCCGGGTGGTGGAGGAGCTGACCGCCGGGGTGCGCTCGGTGGTCGAGGGCGAGGCCCGCGAGCTGCTGGCGCACGCGGGCCTGCCCGAACCGCTGTGGAATCCGGTGCTCTTCCTGGACGGGCGCTTCCTCGCCGTACCGGACGCCTACTGGCCGCACGCCTGCGTGGCCCTGGAGATCGACTCCCGCGCCTGGCACCTGCGCCCGGCCGACCACGAGCGCGGCCTGGTCCGCGCCAACCGGCTCACCGCCGCCGGCCTGCCGGTGGTCCGCACCACCCCGGGCCAGCTCCGCCGCGACCCGGCGCCGGTGCTGCACGAGCTGACCGCCCTGGTCACCACCGGCCCGCACGGCCCGCACGCCCGGGTCACCTGGCGCCGGGCGAGGTGAGGTGCGGGGTGAGGTGCGGGGTGAGCTGCCGGGGGGAGGCTCAGCAGCGGGGGTCGATCTCCTGGAACGTCGCGTAGTGGTCCGCGGACCAGTACTGCTCGCCGGAGTCGCCGGTGACCACGCGGCGGGTGCCGCGGTCGTTGGAGCCCGGGGTGACGACGGTGTACTCGTGGTAGTAGCCGTCGGCCTTCTTGGGCAGGCGGCTCTCGCGGTTCTCGAAGACGATGCCGTCGCGGTTGTAGGGGTAGGGCCCGCCCTTGGCGATCAGTCCGAGGGTGTCCTGGGCCTGGCTGGGGAGCTTGGTGCGGCAGACGTCGGCCAGCGCGGGGTCGGCGGGGACCCAGGTGCCGGCCGCGGAGGGAGCGCCGCCGGGCGGCGGGGACGGCTTGGGCGCCGAGGGCTTGGGCGCCGACGACCCGGACGTCCGGGCACCCGCGGTGGTCGCCGTGGGGCTCGCGGCGGCCTTGGGGTGGCTGCTCCCCCGGTCGGCGAGGAGGTACCCGACGCCGGCCAGGACCGCCAGGATCAGCACGGCCACGAGGACGAGCGGGTTTCTGCGACTGGTCATGCGGCCCAGCTTGGCAGGCCGCCGGGCCCGGCCCGGCGAGCTACACACGTGGCCGGCGCCACACCCGCCCCTGCGCGGACACATGGCCGGGAAGACGCACGGCCGTGGGAGGACGTGCGTCCGGGGAGGACGCGCCGCCGGGGGAAGACGTACGGCCGGGCGGGAACGGACGCCGTTGTCCGTTCCCGCCCGGCCGTGTTACGTACGCCGGTTCTCCTGCGCCGAGCTCCGGTGTACGCCCTCCCGGTGGGAGGGAGAGCGGTCAGTCGTCCCGCGTGAGGAGGGGATGCCTTCCCTCACTCAGCGCGAGTCGCTGCCCGCCGACTCGATGGCGGCGCGGCCTGCCTCCAGGCGCGCCACCGGGATCCGGAAGGGGGAGCAGGAGACGTAGTCCAGCCCCACCTCGTGGAAGAAGTGGACCGAGTCCGGGTCGCCGCCGTGCTCGCCGCAGACGCCGAGCTTGAGGTCGGGGCGGGTGGCCCGGCCGGCCTCGACGGCGTGCTTGACGAGCGAGCCGACGCCGTCGCGGTCGATGGTCTCGAAGGGGGAGACCCCGAAGATGCCCTTCTCCAGGTAGGCGGTGAAGAACGAGGCCTCCACGTCGTCCCGGGAGAAGCCCCAGACCGTCTGGGTCAGGTCGTTGGTGCCGAAGGAGAAGAACTCGGCGGCCTCGGCGATCTGCCCGGCGGTCACCGCGGCGCGCGGCAGCTCGATCATGGTGCCGAGCTTGATGTCCAGCCGGACGCCGGTGGACTGGGCGACCTCGGCGAGCACGCGCTCGCACTCGTCGCGGACCAGCTCCAGCTCCTGGACGGTGCCGACCAGCGGGATCATCACCTCGGGGCGCGGGTCCCCGCCGGCCAGCTTGCGCTCGGCGGCGGCCTCGGCGATGGCCCGGACCTGCATGCCGAACAGGCCGGGGATGACCAGGCCGAGGCGCACGCCGCGCAGGCCGAGCATCGGGTTCTGCTCGTGCAGCTTGTGCACCGCCTGGAGCAGGCGCAGGTCGTTCTCGTTCGGGTCCTTGCGGGCCTCGGCGAGGGCGACGCGCACCGACAGCTCGGTGATGTCCGGCAGGAACTCGTGCAGCGGCGGGTCGAGCAGGCGGACGGTGACCGGCAGCCCGTCCATCGCCTGGAAGAGCTCCAGGAAGTCGCCCTTCTGCAGCGGCAGCAGGGTGGAGAGGGCGAGCTCGCGGTCCTTGTCGTTGTCCGCGAGGATCAGGTGCTCGACCTCCTTGCGGCGCTCCTCGCCGAGGAACATGTGCTCGGTGCGGCACAGGCCGATGCCCTGGGCGCCGTAGCGGCGGGCGCGCCCGCCGTCCTCGGCGTTGTCGGCGTTGGCGCGCACGGCGAGCCGGCGGCGGCCGTCGGCGTGCGACATCAGCCGGTGCACGGCCTGGACCAGGCCGCCCTGGACGTCGGCGCCAGCGTGCAGGGTGCCCTCGAAGTACTCCACCACGGCGGAGGGGAGCACGGGTACCTCGCCGAGGTAGACCTTGCCGGTCGCGCCGTCGATCGAGACGACGTCGCCCTCCTCCAGCACCAGGCCGTCGGCGGTGGTCATCCGGCGGCGCTTGGTGTCGACCTCCAGCTCCTCGGCGCCACAGACACAGGTCTTGCCCATGCCGCGGGCGACGACGGCGGCGTGCGAGGTCTTGCCGCCGCGCGAGGTGAGGATGCCCTCGGCGGCGATCATGCCGTCCAGGTCGTCCGGGTTGGTCTCACGGCGGACCAGGATGACCTTCTCGCCGGAGCGCGACCACTTCACCGCGGTGTACGAGTCGAAGACGATCTTGCCGATCGCAGCGCCGGGCGAGGCGGCGAGGCCCCGGGCGATCTGCTTCGACTCGGCGTCGGGGGCGAAGCGCGGGAACATCAGCTGGGAGAGCTGGCCGCCGGTGACGCGCATCAGGGCCTCGTCCAGGTCGATCAGGCCCTGGTCGACCAGCTGGACGGCGATCCGGAAGGCGGCGGCGGCGGTGCGCTTGCCGACGCGGGTCTGCAGCATCCAGAGCTTGCCGCGCTCGATGGTGAACTCGATGTCGCAGAGGTCGCGGTAGTGGTTCTCGAGCTTCTGCATGATCGCCATCAGCTCGTCGTACGACTTCTTGTCGAGCGTCTCCAGCTCGGACAGCGGCAGGGTGTTGCGGATGCCGGCGACGACGTCCTCGCCCTGGGCGTTGGACAGGTAGTCGCCGTAGACGCCCTGCGCACCGGTGGAGGGGTCGCGGGTGAAGGCGACGCCGGTGCCGGAGTCCTCGCCGAGGTTGCCGAACACCATGGTGCAGACGTTGACCGCGGTGCCGAGGTCGTTCGGGATGCGCTCCTGGCGGCGGTACAGCCGGGCGCGGTCGCCGTTCCAGGAGTGGAAGACCGCGTGGATGGCGAGGTCCATCTGCTCGCGCGGGTCCTGCGGGAAGGCCCGGCCGGTCTCGCGCTCGACGATGCCCTTGAACACCTCGACGAGTTCCCGGAGGTCGGAAGCGTCCAGGTCCAGGTCGTTGGCGGTGCCCTTGGCGTGCTTGGCCTCGTCCAGGGCCTCCTCGAACAGCTCGCCGTCGACGCCCAGCACGGTCTTGCCGAACATCTGGACCAGGCGGCGGTAGGAGTCCCAGGCGAAGCGCTCGTTGCCGGACTGCGCGGCGAGGCCGGTCACCGAGGCGTCGGAGAGGCCGATGTTGAGGACCGTGTCCATCATGCCGGGCATGGAGAACTTCGCACCGGACCGCACCGAGACCAGGAGGGGGTTGTCGGCCTGGCCGAGCTTCTTGCCCATCTCCTGCTCGAGGGCGTCCAGGTGGGCGCTGATCTCCTCGTGGAGGGAGGTGGGCTCGCTACCGGTCTCCAGGAAGACCTTGCAGGCCTCGGTGGTGATGGTGAACCCGGGAGGGACGGGGAGTCCCAGGTTGGTCATCTCGGCCAGGTTCGCGCCCTTGCCGCCAAGAAGATCCTTGAGGTCCTTGTTTCCTTCGGTGAAGGAGTAAACAAACTTCTGCTGGGACGGCACGGGTCGGTCTCCTCGTACGCGGTTGCCCTGACGCCGGAGAACATACCCATTTCGAAGGCACTTCTCTGCCCTGAATAGGCCACCCGAGGCTGGTACCGAGGGGTAACCCGCTAGATCGAAAGCACATAAAGGCGTTCACCTCTGTTGGTGAAATCGTCCGCCTGACGCGAGGAAGCGTTCAAGTCTTGAACGCAACGAAACCGGAAGATCGCATGATTCGGACGCTGGGTAGCGACTGTGGGTCGGTCGCGTTGCCCCGGCTTGATTTCCTGCACCCGGATCGCCCGATCCCCGGTCGACCGGCTTCGGGAAGCGATTCACCGCCGACCTGTCCATTTCGTCCACTGACCCCGCGTCAGCCCCGACGGCGTGTGGCAAGGGTCACCAGCGCGTCTCGCCGGTCGAACGTAGACCACCTCCGACGATCGTCGCACAGCGTCCAGAAACGTGCTCGTTCCGTGACATCCGAATGCCGAAAAGGAGCCCTCCTGTCCAGAATGGACAAGAGGGCTGGGACCTAGTGGCAGTCGAGCCGAAGGGGCCCACTTTGCCGGTCCGTACAGATCATCCGCCGGAGGTGTCCGATTCGGCATCCTCACCCGGTCGGGCGCAGTCGTACGGATCGTCCAACCAGCCCTCGGGCAGGACCACCCGGTTGTTGCCGCTGGTCCGCCCGCGCGGGCCGTCCGCGCCGGCCGGCCAGCCCTGCGACTGCTCCACCTCGGAGAGGGTTTCGGCCAGCTCGGCCAGCGAGGAGGAGTTGGCGAGCCGCACCCGCAGCTCGGAGCCGACCGAGAAGCCCTTGGTGTACCAGGCGACGTGCTTGCGGAAGTCGATCACACCGCGCGCCTCGTCCCCGATCCACTCGCCGAGCAGCTGGGCGTGGCGCACCATCGCCCGCGCCACGTAGCCGAAGTCGGGTCGGGCGTAGTCGACGTCGCCCTCGAAGATCGCGACCAGGTCCTTGAACAGCCACGGCCGGCCGAGGCAGCCGCGGCCCACCACCACACCGTCGCAGCCGGTCTCGCGCATCATCCGCAGCGCGTCGTCCGCCGACCAGATGTCCCCGTTGCCCAGCACCGGGATGTGCGCCGGGACGGACTCGCGCAGCCGGGCGATCGCCGACCAGTCGGCCGTCCCGCCGTAGTGCTGGGCGGCGGTGCGCCCGTGCAGGGCGATCGCCGCCACGCCCTCCTCGGCGCCGATCCGGCCGGCGTCCAGGTAGGTGAGGTGGTCGTCGTCGATGCCCTTGCGCATCTTCATGGTCACCGGGAGGTCGCCCGCGTTGGCGACGGCCTCGCGCAGGATCTCGCGCAGCAGGTTGCGCTTGTACGGCAGCGCCGAGCCGCCGCCCTTGCGGGTCACCTTCGGGACGGGGCAGCCGAAGTTCAGGTCGATGTGGTCGGCCAGGCCCTCGTCCGAGATCATCCGGGCGGCCTTGCCGACGGTCACCGGGTCCACGCCGTACAGCTGGATCGAGCGCGGCTTCTCGCTCGGGTCGAACTTGATCAGCTGCATGGTCTTGGCGTTGCGCTCGACCAGCGCCCGGGTGGTGATCATCTCCGAGACGTACAACCCCTTGCCGCCGCTCTGCTCGCGGCACAGGGTGCGGAAGGGCGCGTTGGTGATGCCGGCCATCGGCGCCAGCACGACGGGCGGCCACACCTGGATCGGGCCGATGTCGAGCGGCGCGAACTCGGTGTCGGGCGCGGTGGGTGCGGGCGTGGCTGTCATGCGCGGCTGACCTCGGGTAGGGGGACGGGACTCTCCATTGTCCCCCACCCGGGTGAGCGGCCCGCCCGGCGCCGGACGGACCCCGGGACACGCCTCAGGACGGGCCGATGGTGACCGACCCCGAGATGACCACGGCGTGGATGCGGTTCGGGCTGTCGGAGTCCGCCAGCCCCGGGTCGATCTGGCCGGTGCCGGAGCCGACCTCGTTGGAGAAGGCGTAGCGGCTGTCCTTCGGCACGGTCATCGTCACCGAGCCGGACGTGGCCCTGGTGTCCACCCGCTGCGGGGCCCGGGCGAAGTTCAGCTCCATCGCGCCCGAGGTGGTCTGCGCGTCCACCCGCCGGGCGCTCAGGTTGGTGCCCCGGACCAGCCCGGAGGTGGCGCGCACGGACACGTCCCCGGAGGTGTCGGCGAGCAGCAGCTGGCCGGAGGTGAGCCGCATGTCGACGTTCCCGCTCAGCCCCTCCACCCGGACCGAGCCGGAGCCCACCGACCCCGAGACCTCGGTCTCGGCCGGCACGTCCACCTCCAGCTCGGCGCCGCAGCCGAAGTCCGCGACCGGCAGGACCTGCCGGCACTGCACACCGATGGTGAGCAGGTCGCCGTCGGGGACGGTCGACACCAGCGGCTTGCGGATCATCCAGTCCAGCCGCTGGTGGACCACCACATGGCCCTCCCGGCCGGCCCGCACCGTGACCGCGGCGTTGCCGGTCTCCAGCCGCAGCCGGTGGATCGGGCCGTCGTGCGACCAGATGGCGGTGGTCTGCTGCTTCGCCACGACCGACCAGGTCTGCAGTCCCGCGCCGAGGACGACCAGCACGGTCGCGATCGTCCCGGTGATCCGCCAGGCCTTCACCCCGCCCACGGTCACCCGACCTCCAGGAACCGCAGCACCGCCATCACCCGTCGGTGGCTGTCCTCGGCCGGCGGCAGGTCGAGCTTGGTGAAGATCGAGTTGATGTGCTTGGCCACCGCGCTGTCGCTGACCACCAGCGAGCCGGCGATCGCGGCGTTGGAGCGGCCCTCCGCCATCAGGCCGAGCACGTCGCGCTCGCGCGGGGTCAGCTTCTCCAGCGGGTCCCGGTGGCGGCGCACCAGCAGCTGGGCGACCACCTCCGGGTCCAGCGCGGTGCCGCCCTCGGCGACCCGCTGCAGCGCCTCCACGAAGTCGTCCACATTGGCCACCCGCTGCTTGAGCAGGTAGCCGACCCCGCTGGTGTTGGTGGCCAGCAGGTCGGCGGCGTAGCGCTCCTCCACGAACTGGGACAGCAGCAGCACGGCGACCTCCGGCCACTGCTGCCGGATCACCATCGCGGCCTTGACGCCCTCGTCGTGGAAGCCCGGGGGCATCCGGACGTCCGCGACCACCACCTTGGGGCGGTGCTCCTCGACGGCGGCCAGCAGTTCGGTGGCGTCCCCGACGGCGGCCACGACCTCGAAGCCCACCGCCTCCAGGACCTTGACCAGGCCGACCCTCAGCAGGACCGAGTCCTCGGCGATCACAGCGCGCACGGCAACTCCACGGTGATGGTGGTGGGGCCCCCGAGGGGGCTGAGAACGGACAGCGTGCCGTCGACCGAGGCGGCGCGCTTGCGCAGACCGGTGAGCCCAGTGCCGCGCGAGGCGTCCGCGCCGCCCACGCCGTCGTCGCTGACGACCAGGCGCAGCCGGCCGCCGGCCGTCCGCACCGAGAGGTCGACCTGCTTCGCGCGGGCGTGCTTGGCCACGTTGGTGAGCGCCTCGGAGACGGTGAAGTAGGCGACCGCCTCGACGGTCGGGGCGACCGGCTCGGAGAGGTCCACCTCCAGGCGCACCGGCAGCGGGGCCCGGGCGGCGATGCCGGACAGCGCCGCGTCCAGGCCGCGGTCCTCCAGGACGGCCGGGTGCAGGCCGCGGACCAGGTCGCGCAGCTCGTCGATGGCCGCCTGGGCCTCCTCGTGCGCTTCCACGATCACCTGCATGACCTCGGGCGGGAGGTCCTTGAGGGTGCGCCGGGCCAGGCCCAGGTTCATCGCCAGGGAGGTGAGGCGCTGCTGGGCGCCGTCGTGCAGGTCGCGCTCGATCCGCCGGCGCTCGGCGTCCACCGCGTCGACCAGCCCGGCCCGGCTCTCGGCGATCTCCTCGACCCGCCGCTCCAGGGCCTCCGCCCGGTCCGGGCCGAGCAGCCGCTGCGCCGCCCACACCTCCAGACGGGCCGTCAGCGCCACCGCCCAGGGCATCGCCGCCAGCAGCAGCACCCCGGCGGCCGTGACCCCGACGTCCAGCCCGGCCAGGTCCGAGCGCAGCGCGGTGCCGGGGGGCATCAGCCAGATCCAGCCGTACAGGGTGGCCAGCGCCAGGCCGGCCCCCCAGGCGTACAGCACCACCAGCGCGCCCGCCGCCAGCAGCGGGCCGACCACCAGGTGGTGGAGGACCTGACGCCAGGTCATTCCCAGCAGCAGCCTCCGGTAGCCGGTGAGCGGCCGCGGCGGCGGGATCTCCACCCCGTGCAGGGCGCGCAGCCGACCGCGCTGGAGGGCGGTCAGCGGGCGGGTGCAGAGCAGGGCGGCGGCGAGCACCGGGAAGAGCACCTTGGACTCGGTGACGGCCAGCCAGACCGGCAGGGCCGGCGGGATTCCGGCGGCTATCAGGCGGGTGTCCCGCCAGACCTCGGGCGACCACGGTCGGCGCCGGAGGCTCCTGACGAGCGCTCGGCGCAACGTGGTGGAGGGCATGGCGGACAGCGTATTGCCCGATGATCACCGGCCGCCATGAAGGGGGGTGCCGGGAGGGGGTGTAGCTAGGTACACCCCCGATTCGGTGCGGGGCACCACCGACAGGAGGGGGTGCACGGCGGAAGGCTTGGGGACATGACGAGCACCGCATCGCACTCCGCCACTCCGCCGCACGGGCGGCCCGTCCCCGGGAACCACGGGGGTGTTCCCGGGGGCGCGCTCCTCCCGGCGTCGGAGCCGGCGGGGGCGCTGCCGGTCGGGTCGCTTCCGGTCGGCGCGCTGCCGGTCGGCACCGGGCCCTGGTCGGTCCGCAGCGTCGGGTCCGGCCGCCGCCGGGCCGCGCTGGAGCTGTACCAGCACGGCGAGTTGGCCGACGTCCTGGTCGCCGCCCGGCTCACCCCTCAGCTGCTGCGCGGGGCGCGGCGCAGCCCGTCCGGCGGGCGGGCCTGGCACGTGCTCGCCTGGGGCCGGCTGGCGGGGGACGGCGCGGCGCCCTCGGTGCTGTTCGCGCGGCAGCGGGCGTTCCGGCCGTTCCGGGCGGCCCGGTCCGGCGTCGCGGCCGAGGTGGTCACCGTCGCCGGTCGGTTCTGGCTCGCCTGGGCCGAGGGGCCGTTCGACGCGGTGCTGGTCGAGCACCCGGCGGGCGGGCCCACCGAGCGGCTGCCGCTGCAGCGGGTCCCGGCACCCCGGGTCGGGGGTGCGGCATGAGCACCGCCGTCCTCTCCTCCCGGTCCGTCCCGTCCGCACCCTCGTTCGTCCTGCCCGAGCGCTTCGCCCGGGTGCCCGCCATGGCCGCCGTCGCGCTGCTGCCCTGGCTGACGGTCCTCGCCGTCTGCCACGAGACCGCGTGGGTCGTGCTCGACCTGCTGGAGTTCTCCGCCCTGCTCTCGCTGGCGGCGCTGCTGCGCCGGCGCAGCCCCGCCGCGCTGTGGGCGGGCGCCGCGGTGGCCCTGCTGCTCACCGGGGACGCGCTGGCCGACATCGCCTGCGCCGGGCCGGGGCACGCGGTGCTCGCGGCGCTGGTGATGGCGGGCTGCATAGAGCTGCCGCTCGCGGTGGTCTGCCTGCTGCTCGGGCGGGACGCGGCAGCCCGGGCCTGACGTCAGGCCTCGGTGGGGAGCAGGTCCATCAGCGCACGGGTCCGGTCGTCCAGCGGGGTGTAGGTGATGATCCGGGTGCCGAGCCGGGGGCCGAGCCAGAAGTTGGTGTACTCGCAGCTGAGCAGTCCGACGTCGGGCACCCGGAAGCGCTTGATGCCGTTGCTCGGCCGCATCACGTCGTGCCGCTGCCAGACCTCCGCGAAGTCCGGCGAGGCCTTGAGCAGCCGGGCCAGCAGCGCCTTCCAGGCCGGCTCCGAGCTGTGGTCGGCCATCGCCGAGCGGAACCGGGCCACCATGCCGAGCCGCTCGGTGCGGTAGTCGATCAGTACGTCGCGGAACCGCGAGGGCGTGAACGCCATCCACATCAGGTTGCGGTCCTCCGGCGGCAGGGCGGCGAGGTCGCCGACGATCCCGGTGTACTGCGCGTTGTACGCCAGCACGTCGTAGCGGGTGTTGACCGCCAGGGCGGGGTACGGCGCCAGCTGATCCAGCACCAGCCGCACGCTCGGCGTCACGGACGGACACTCCGTCACCGGCGCCGGGTCGTCCGCGGCGGCCAGGGTGAACAGGTGCGCGCGCTCGCTCGGGTCCAGCAGCAGTGCCCGGGCCACCGCGTCCAGCACCTGGGTGGACACCTGGATGTCCCGCCCCTGCTCCAGCCACGTGTACCAGGTCACCCCGACCGCGGCGAGCTGCGCGACCTCCTCCCGGCGCAGCCCCGGCGTCCGACGGCGGCCGGTCATCGGCAGGCCCACTTGCTCGGGCGCGATCCGCTCGCGGCGGCTGCGCAGGAACGCGGCCAGCTCGTGCCGTCGGGCGTCGCCGGCGCCGACCGGGCCGAGCGGGCGCGGCCTGGTGGCCGCGGACGAGGCGGGGGCCGTACGGGCTTGTGCGGCAGGGGTCGTGAGGCTCATGCTCCCCAGCATGCGGCAGCCGCCGACCTGTTGCCAGGTACTTCTTATACCTGGATAACCACACTCTGGTACCAGGGTACGGAGCGGCGGATCGTATGACCCGTGACCCAACAACTCGCCGTCGCCCCCGCCCCGAAGCGCACCGCCACCACCCCCGGCACCGCGGCCCCCGGAGCCCCCGCCTCCGCAAACCCCGCCCTCGGCACCGCCGGGCTGGTCACCGTCCTGCTCGGGGCCTTCCTGCCGATGCTCGACTTCTTCATCGTCAACGTCGCCCTGCCCACCATCGACAAGGACCTGGCCGCCGGGCCCGCCGTCCTCGAACTGGTCGCCGCCGGCTACGGCATCGCCTTCGCCGTGCTGCTCGTCCTCGGCGGGCGCCTCGGCGACATCTTCGGCCGCCGCCGGCTCTTCGTCGTCGGCGCCCTCGCCTTCGCCCTCACCTCGCTGGCCTGCGGCCTAGCCCCCGACGCGTGGTCCCTGGTCGCAGCCCGGGCCGCCCAGGGCGCCTCGGCCGCGCTGCTGATCCCGCAGGTGCTCGGCACCATCACCGCCGCCACCGAAGGCGCCCGGCGCGGCCGTGCGCTCAGCGTGTACGGCGCGGTCGGCGGGATCTCGGTGGTCATCGGGCAGGTGCTCGGCGGGATGCTGGTCGCCGCCGACCTGTTCGGCACCGGCTGGCGCTCGGTGTTCCTGCTGAACGTGCCCTTCGCACTGCTCGCCGTCCTGCTCGCGGTCCGCTACGTCCCGGAGAGCAAGGCCGCCCGGGCCGCCCGGGTCGACGTGCCCGGCACCGTCCTGCTCACCGGCACCCTGCTCGTCCTGCTCATCCCGCTGATGGAGGGCCGGGCCGCCGGCTGGCCGCTCTGGTCGTGGGTGCTGCTCGCGCTGTTCCCCGTCCTGGCCGCCGCCTTCGCCCTGGTCGAGCGCCGCGCCGAGCGGCGCGGGGACACCCCGCTGGTGCCGCCGACCCTGCTGCGCATCCCCGAGATGCGGCGCGGGCTCGGCATCGCGCTCCCCTACTTCGCGGGCTTCGGCGGCTTCATGTTCGTCATCGCGGTCGCCCTCCAGCAGGGCCTGCAGCTCGGACCGGTCGCGGCCGGGTGGGCGCTCGTCCCGATGGCGGTCGGCTACTTCAGCGCCTCGCTCGCCGGCCCGCGCCTGATCGGCCGCTGGGGCAGCCGGGTGCTCAGCGCCGGCGCCGTCATCCAGGCCACCGGCCTCGCCACCCTCGCCCTGACCGTCCTCGCCGACTGGTCGCACTTCTCCCCGCTGCGGATGGCCCCGGGCGTCGCCCTCGCGGGCATCGGGCAGGGCCTGATCGGTACCCCGCTGTTCCGGGTCGTCCTCTCCAAGGTTCCCGCCGCCCGGGCCGGCGTCGGCAGCGGCGTCCTGGCCACCGGCCAGCAGTCCAGCCTCGCCCTCGGCGTCGCCACCCTCGGCACCCTGTACCTGTCGCTCTCCCCCAGCCTCGGCATGGGCCGCACGCTCGCCCTCTGCCTGGGCATCCAGCTCCTCGGCTCGTTCACCATCCTCTACCTGACCACCCGTCTCCCCCGGTCCATCGGCTGAACCCGCAGGGCCCGCGGGCCCTCGGGCGGCGGCGGACGGCCCCGCGATCGCACGTCGATCGCGGGGCCGTCGGCGTTCCGGCCCACCGGTTCGGCACGGCTACCGTCCCGCGCCCAGGGCGGCGACGAAACGGTCCAGGCGGGCGGTGGCCTGGCGCAGGACGTCGATCGAGCCCAGCGGGTCGTCCGGCAGTTCCAGGCCGTGGTCCGCAGCGGGCACTTCCAGGACCTCGTGTCCGGTCGATTCGGCGATCCGGCGGTCCCACATCCGGTCGGCACTGCCGCCGACGAGGAGGGTCGGGGCCCGGGTGCGGTGGAGGGCGCGAGCGACCGGCTCGGTGGTCAGGACGGGGGTCAGCCAGGCTGCCGCGAGGTTGCGGTCGGCGGCGACGCCGCAGGCGAGGGAGGCCAGGGACTTGCCGACGAGCAGGCGGCAGGCGCCGCGCTCGGCGTCGACGGCCTCGGCGACCTGCCGCTCGACCCAGGCGATCCTGTCCTCCGGTGCGAACGCGGGGAATTCGTCCGGGACTTGCCACCACAGCTCCTGGACCGTCCAGCCGTGCCGGAGGAGTACGGAGCCGGCGAAGTGGAGCAGCGGCCGGGCGGGCGTGTACCCGCTGCCCGGGACGACGAGCGCGACACGGTCGGGATCGCCGTCGAAGCGGGTGGGGGGCGCGAGCGGAGAGGGATCCGGCATGGCTGCAGGCTATCCGGACGGCCTCTGCCGCGTACTGCCCTCCCTGATCACCGTCGGGCGCCGGAAAATAGTAGCCATGGACATAGTAGCCATGTACTGTATCCAGCGTGAGTTCAACAGCTGAGGGCGCAACGGCGGGGTACCTGGTCTGGCGCCTGTCGATGAAGTGGCGGGTGGCCGTCGACCGGGCGGTCGCACCGCTGGGCCTGACCCACGCGCAGTACGTGGTGCTGGCGTCGCTGTACGGCATGGCGCGCTCCGGGCTGCGGCCCAGCCAGCGCCGGCTCGCCGACCGCACGGGGCTGGAGGCACTGTACGTCTCCAAGCTCGCCCGAGCCCTGGAGGCCGGCGGGCTCGTCGCCCGCACCCGGGACCCGGACGACCCGCGCGCCATGCAGCTGTCGCTCACCGAGCAGGGGGAGGACGTCACCCGCCGAGCGATCACGGTGGTCCAGGGCCTCCTGGACCGGCTGCTGGAGCCGCTCGGCGGCCAGGACAGCCCGCGCACACGGCAGTTCACGAGCGAACTGGCCGCCCTGCTCGACGCACCTCTTGATCCGCCCACCGAGAACGACGAGGAGCAACCATGACCACCACCGCAACCGTGAACGGCCGGGTCGTCGCCCTGGCGCACAACGCGGCCCGCGCCCTTCTGGAGGGCGTACTGGACCGCCACGGCATCACGTTCCGGCAGAGCGTGACGCTCCGGGTCGTCGTGGTCGAGGGCGGTTCGATCGCCCCGGACGCGCTCGTCCGCGACGTCACCGGCTCGCTGAAGGTCGAGGAGTCCGTCGTGCACGGCGTGGTCGAGGAACTGACCACCGCACGGCTGCTGGAGGAGGACCCGGTGGAGGTGGGCCTGCTGCGGCTCACCGACGCCGGACGCGAGCTGTACGAGCGCACCACCGCCGAGAGCGCCGAGATCACCGCGCGCCTCTACGCCGGCATCCCGACCGAGGACCTCGCCGTCGCGGGCCGGGTGCTGACCCTGGTCACCGAGCGCGCGAACGCCGAACTGGCCGGCGCCTGAAGGTCCGACGTCCCGGCCGGCCCCCGACCGTGGGGCGCCGGCGGTCAGCGGTACCCGGCCAGGCCGTCCGCCAGTTCCTCCGCGTCCCCGTCGCGGCGGGCGTGGAGGGCCTGCTGCAGCGCGAACGTCCCCCGGATCGCGGCGATCCGAGCGCCCAGCCCCGCGCCCGCCGACCCGCCCAGGGCGAGCACCCGCTCCAGCAGGTCGCCGCCGTGCCCGACGCCCACGGCGGCGAGGTCCTCGGCGGGATCGGCGAGTGAGACGTCGTCCCAGTCGAGCACCCCGGCGAGGTACGGCAGTTCGCCGTCCCACTCCCCAGGACGTTCTCCGGGCCGAGGTCGCCGTGCACCACCGCGCCGGTGAGGTGCGGCAGGCCCTCGACCGCCGCGAGCTCCCGCCCGGCCCGCTGCCGTCCGCCCTCCGACATGAGGGCGAACAGCTCCGCCCGCACCGCCGCCGCGAGCCGCCGCCACCGCCCCTCCGCCGCCACCGCCCCTCCGGCGCCGGCGCCAGCACGGCCCGGACCGCCGCATCACCGCCCGCCCGGGCCAACCCGGCCAGCAGGGCGGCGTACTGGGCCGCCACGGCCTCGGCCACCCGGGCATCGCCGAGCGCGCCCGCCGCGAGCGGCTCGCCAGGGACGCGGCTCAGCACGAGGAACGGCACCTCGCCGCGCTCCCCACGGCCGCGGAGCAGCGGCTCGGGCGTACGGAAGCCCAGGTCCAGCCCCGCGAGCGCGCCCAGCGCGGCTGCCCGCGCGGGCAGCCGGTCGGCCGCCGCCGGCGTCCGGGGCAGGCACACCACCCGTTCCGCACCCAGGACCACGTGGTGGAACTGCCCCTGGCGTACGGCGAGGCCCGCCGGATCGTCGTCGGGCAGCAGGCGGTGCAGAAGCGCCGCGTGCACCGTGCGGACGTCCGTACGGTGCGCGTTCCGACCAACGTTCCGATCCGCGTTCCGGTCCGTGTTCCGATCTGCGTTCCGTGACACGTCGGACTCCTTCACGGGCGGGGAGGGAATGATGGCTCCATGACGCTCGTCCTGGTGTTCCTGCTCGCTCTCGTCGCCGCGGTCGTCGGCATCACCCTGCACCTGGTGCTCCGGGAACGGGCGCGGCGGCTCCACTCGGACGACGGGGAAGGGGCGCTGATCGAGCAGCAGCGGACCGCCCAGGCCGCGTCCATGCGGACGACCTATTCGAGCCAGTCCGTCCACAACGGCCCCGGCCTGGTGACCGACGAGGTGCACCGGTACCGCTCCTGACATCCGACGGGCCATCCGGCCGGGGGCGTTCGCCCCTGCCGGTCAGGGCCGGGCGGGGCCGCGCAGGGGCAGTGTCCGGCTGTAGACGACGCTCGTGGTGGTGCTGCCGAAGCCGGCCAGCTCGTCGACCAGGGTCTCCAGGTGCTCCATGGAGGTCGCCGCGACCTTCAGGGTGTAGCAGTCGTCGCCGGTGGTGCGCAGGCACTCCAGGAGCTCGCGCCGCTCGGCGAGCAGGCGGCGCAGCGGCTCGTGCCGGTTGCCCGGGTACTTCAGCCGGACGACGGCGAGGACGGGGTAGCCGACCTGCGCCAGGTCCACCGAGGCGTGGTAGCCGGTGATGACGCCCAGCGACTCCAGGTTCCGGACGCGTTCGGTGGTGGCGGACGGGCTGAGGCTCACCCGCCGTCCCAGCTCGCTGAGGGAGATCCGGGCCTCGCGCTGCAGCTGCTCGATGATCGCCCAGTCGGTATCGTCAAGATTCACGGCCATGCGGCGAATCTACCGGGAGAACCACGGCTGCGAGCGGCCAGGACCGGGAGGATTCCGTTCCGCATCCCATGATCACGGGGATAGCCTCGGAGCATGCAACTTGGCGTCAACGTACCGAACTTCGGCCCGGGGACCGACCCCGGCGTGCTGCGCGAATGGGCGCGGACCGCCGAGGGCCTCGGCTTCGACCTCCTCATGGTGTCGGACCACGTGGCGGTCACCCCGGACGTGGCCGAGCGGTACCCGGAGCCGTTCTACGAGCCGTTCACCACGCTGTCCTGGCTGGCCGGGACCACCACCGGCCTGCGACTGGGCACGACCGTGCTCGTCCTGCCCTACCGCAACCCGCTGCTGGTGGCGCGCATGGCCGGCACCCTCGAGCGGCTCAGCGGCGGCCGGTTCGTCCTCGGGGTGGGGGTCGGCTGGGCGCGCCGGGAGTTCGACGCGCTCGGCGTGCCGTTCACCGCGCGCGGCCGGCTGACCGACGAGTACCTGGGCTCGCTGCGCGACGCCTGGGGCGAGCAGGGCGGGTCCGTACCGGTCTGGGTCGGCGGCCACAGCGGCGCGGCGCTCCGCCGGACGGTCCGGTACGGCGACGCCTGGCACCCGCTGCGACTGCCGCTGGACCGGATGCGGGCGGTGCTCGCCGAGCACCCGATGCCGGGCTTCGCGCCCCGGATCGCCCTGCGGCTGACCACCGAGGCGGTCAAGGATCCCGAGCGCCCGGCCGGAGTCGGCACCGTGGAGCAAGTCCTGGACGACCTACGGCAGTTGAGCCAGCTCGGAGCGCAGACCGTCGTCCTCGACCCCTACCAGGGGGACCCGGAGGAGACCCGCCGCCCGCAGACCGCCTGGCAGGACCTCACCACCGTCACCACCCACTGGAAGGCAGCGACCGCGTGATCACCGAAGCCGACGAGACCCTCCTGCGCCGCGCCGTCGCCGTCGCCGCCCACGCCGTCACCCTGGGCGACGCCCCGTACGGCTCCCTGCTGGCCGGCCCCGACGGAGAGATCCTCGCCGAGGCCCACAACACCGTACGGCGCGACGACGACATCACCGCCCACCCGGAACTCAAGCTCGCCCGCTGGGCCGCCCGCGAACTCGACCCGGACACGGCCGCCCGCACCACGCTCTACACCAGCTGCCAGCCCTGCGGGATGTGCCACGGCGGCATCGTCCGGTCCGGCATCGGCCGGGTCGTGTACGCGCTGTCGACGGAGCAACTCGTCGCCCTCAACCCGGAGTCGGGCGCCTGGCCGGTGGTGCCGCAGGACGGCCCGGCCCTCCACGAGGAGGCCCGGGCACCGATCGAGACGCACTACCGGCCGACCGGCTCAACCAGCCCGACCCCGCCGGCCTGACGGAGGGGATCTTCCCAGGTGCCCGGGCGGGGGCTGCGCCCGGGTGCCGGGCCATCGCCGTGCGGGCGGTACGCCGCCGTCAAACGGTTCGCGGGCGACGACCCCTTTGTGTCACTATGACGATATGAGCGAGATGTGCGTGGGGGACCCTGCCGCCGTCCGCAGCCGCGAGGAGCTGGCTGCCCTGATGGCCGACGGGGTGCACCCGAAGTGGGTGATGTTCTGGGGGCACACGGCCCGCAGGGGCGGCGGCGGCACCCGGCAGGAGTGCCTGAGCCAGTGGTGGCCCGGGGAGTTCACCGTCGACGGGGTGACGTACGCGTCCGCCGAGCACTGGATGATGGCCGGAAAGGCCCGGATGTTCGGGGACGGCGCCATCGAGGAGCAGGTGCTGGCGGCGCGGACGCCCGCCGAGGCCAAGAAGCTTGGGCGGCTGGTCAGGGACTTCGACGACGAGACCTGGGTGGCCGGGCGGTTCGAGCTGGTCGTGGCGGGCAACGTCGCCAAGTTCGGGCAGGACGAGTCGCTGCGCGCGTACCTGCTGGGCACCGGCGGCCGGGTGCTGGTGGAGGCCAGCCCGGTGGACCGGATCTGGGGCATCGGGCTGACGACCGACGACATCCGGGCGCAGCAGCCCGCCGAGTGGCGCGGTCTGAACCTCCTCGGGTTCGCACTGATGGAGGCGCGGGCGCGGCTCGCCACATGAGGACGGTCGCCCCGCTGCCGGACGGGACGGTGGCGGTCCCGGCCTCCGCCGCCCTCCTCCCCGGCCCCTACGACGAGGCGCCCCTCCTCCGGAGCGCGACCGGCGCACTTCTTGCCGCGACCGCCCTCTGCGCGCTCCCTGACACCACTTGGGCACGACTGGTCGTGCGCTCTTAACTCCCCCGCCACATACCGACACCAGGATGTCCTGCAGTCAGGGTCTGGATGGACAGGTTGGGGCGATCATGCGCATGCGGCCGACGGAACAACCCGCAGGCCAGCAGCTGGATGGCGAGCAACAAGCCGCCGAACTCCGCACAGAGCTGGACGAGTTACTCCGCGCGAGCCGCTACGCGAGCCAGCGTGAACGGAGACTGAACGAGGCGATCCGGGCGGCCCCGGGGCGCCGGCGACCGGACGGCGACCTGCTGCGGCAGCTCGCCCAGGCCCGCACCCTCCGCGAGGGACTGGGCGCCCGCTGCCTCCAACTCAGCGACCAGCTGGAGGCTTTGGAGATCCACCTGAGACACCGGCAGCAGCAACCCCCGCAGCCCCGGCAACACCAGCAACACCAGCAACAGGAACCCCGACAGCCTCCGGCCCCCGCACCCGCACCCGCACCCGCACCCGCACCGCACGAGGCCCCGCCGCCCCCCGCCCGCCCCGACATCGGCGCGCTCACCGAGCGGGTCACCGCCCTCCACCGCGCCGGCGCCCACACCGAGGCCGCGGAGCTGCTCGACCAGGCCGCCGCCCACCTCGCCCCCGCCGACTCCGCGCTGCTGGCCGGCATGCTCGCTCGGTACGGCCCGACGGGCGCCTCCCGCCACCTCGCCCGCGGCACCGCCCGGCTCGCCCCGGAACACGCCGTCGCCGTCCTGACGGAGCTGCGCGAACTGGGCCTGGCCGAGGAGGCCGCCGAACTGTTCCACGCCTTCTGGGCCTACCCGGCCGCTTCCGTCCCGGGGCTGCTCTCGGCGCTGGAGCGGGCCGGGCAGAACGCCGACGGCGCGACGCTCCTGTGGGAGTGGGGCTCGGCGCCGACGCCGGAGCTGACCTCCCTCGCCGCCTGCCTGCAGCAGCACGGCCGCCGCGGCGACGTCCGGACCCTGCTGCGCCAGGCCGCCGGCCGCTCCACCGCGGACCTCGCCGCCCTCGCCGCCGAGCTGCCGCCCGCGCTCGCCACCGCCCTGCTGCAGGAACTGGTGGCACTCCGCCCGCCCGTCGAACTCGCCCGCCTGGCAGCCGCGTTGGACGGCGCGGGCAGCCGGGAGCTGTACGGGCAGCTGCTGGGCGCGCTGCTCGCCGACGGCCCCCGCCACCGCACCACCCTCGCCGCCCTCCGCGCGGCCGGCCTGCCGACCACCCCGCCGGCGGCCCCCCGCTCCCGCTGGGGGCGGAAGTAGCCGGCCCCCGAAACGGCAAGGAGCCCCCGCCCACCCCCAACAGGGCGGACGGGGGCTCCCCGGACCGGGGTCACCCGAGCGGGAGGACCCGACCTAGCAGCCGATCAGGCGCGCACCCAGGTACGCCTTGACCTGGTCCAGCGACACGCGCTCCTGCGACATGGTGTCGCGGTCGCGGACGGTCACCGCGTTGTCCTCGAGGGTGTCGAAGTCGACGGTGACGCAGAACGGCGTGCCGATCTCGTCCTGGCGGCGGTAGCGCTTGCCGATGGCGCCGGCGTCGTCGAACTCGACGTTCCACGCGGTGCGCAGGTCGGCGGCCAGGCCGCGGGCCTTCGGGGACAGCTCGGCGTTGCGCGACAGCGGCAGGACGGCGACCTTGACCGGGGCCAGGCGCGGGTCGAGCCGCATGCCGACGCGCTTCTCCATGACGCCCTTGGCGTTCGGCGCCTCGTCCTCGAAGTAGGCGTCGATCAGGAAGGCCAGCATGGCGCGGTTGAGGCCGGCCGCCGGCTCGATGACGTACGGGAAGTACCGCTCGCCGCTTTCCTGGTCGAAGTACTTGAGGTCCCGGCCGGACGCCTCGCTGTGCACCCGCAGGTCGTAGTCGGTGCGGTTGGCCACACCCTCCAGCTCGGAGAACTCGGAGCCGCCGAAGTTGAAGCGGTACTCGATGTCCACGGTGCGCTTGGCGTAGTGGGACAGCTTCTCCTTCGGGTGCTCGAAGAAGCGCATGTTCTCGGTGCGCAGGCCGAGGTCGACGTACCAGTCCCAGCGCTGCTGCAGCCAGTACTCGTGCCACTGCTCGTCATCGCCCGGCTTGACGAAGAACTCCATCTCCATCTGCTCGAACTCGCGGGTCCGGAAGATGAAGTTGCCGGGGGTGATCTCGTTGCGGAAGCTCTTGCCGGTCTGGGCGATGCCGAACGGCGGCTTCTTGCGCGAAGTGGTCTGGACGGCACTGAAGTTGGTGAAGATGCCCTGGGCGGTCTCCGGGCGCAGGTACGCCAGGCCGCTCGCCTCCTCGGTGACACCGAGGTGGGTCTTCAGCATGCCCGAGAAGTCCTTGGGCTCGGTGAACTGGCCCTTGGTGCCGCAGTCGGGGCAGTTGACGTCCTTGAGGCCGTTCGGCGGCGGGAAGCCGTGCTTGGCCTCGTACTTCTCCTCCAGGTGGTCGGCCCGGTGGCGCTTGTGGCAGGACGTGCACTCGGTCAGCGGGTCGTTGAAGGTGGCGACGTGGCCGGAGGCCTCCCAGACCTCGCGGGCCAGGATCACCGACGAGTCGAGGCCGACGACGTCCTCGCGGGCCTGGACCATCGCGCGCCACCACTGGCGCTTGATGTTCTCCTTGAGCTCGACACCCAGCGGCCCGTAGTCCCAGGCGGCACGGGTGCCGCCGTAGATCTCGCTGCAGGGGTAGACGAAGCCACGGCGCTTGCTCAGGCTGACGATCGTGTCGATCTTGTCGGCGGCCACAGTGCTCTCTTCAGTACGTACGGCACGGTCAGGGCACGGCTGGTTGCGCGTACCCGAATACCTCAGGTTACCGGCCATATGGGTACGTGATTCAAATCGGTATCGTCCGGCCGCCCCCACCCACCGACACCTGCCGTTCACCCGTCCGAGTGAGTTGACAATCATTTCCATCTGAGATGAGAATGATTGTCATGATGATCGGACTTCCTCGACGCCGAACCCGCCGCTCCATAGCCGTCGCCGCCACCGCCCTCGCCTCCTCCCTCTTCCTCTCCGCCTGCGGTGGCACCAGCAGCGCGGACAGCGGCAACGGCAAGCTGAAGGTCGTCGCGTCCTTCTACCCGATGGAGTTCCTCGCCCGGCAGATCGGCAAGGAGCACGTCGCGGTCACCGATCTCACCGCCGCCGGCGTCGAGCCGCACGACCTGGAGCTCACCGCCAAGCAGGTCGGCAGCGTCCAGAAGGCCGACGCGATCGTCTACCTCAAGGGCCTGCAGCCCACCGTCGACCAGGCCGTCGCGCAGTCGTCGAGCAAGCACAAGATCGACGCCACCGCCGCCGGCCCGCTGGTCGACCACCACCTCGACGAGGGGGCCGAGGAGGGGAACGGCCACAAGCACGAGGGCCCGGCCGGCGACCCGCACGTCTGGCTCGACCCGACCCGCTACGCGGCGATCGCCAAGAGCGTCGGCGACGAGTTCGCCAAGGCCGACCCGGCCCACGCCGAGGACTACCGGAAGAACACCGACGAGCTGGTCACCCGGCTCACCGCGCTCGACCAGGAGTTCCGCACCGGGCTGCAGGACGCCAAGACCAAGACCTTCGTCACCAGCCACGCCGCCTTCGGCTACCTCGCCGACCGCTACGGCCTCACCCAGGTCGCCATCAACGGCGTCGACCCGGAGTCCGAGCCCACCCCGGCCCGCCTCGCCGCCGTGCAGAAGGCCGCCAAGGACAACGGCGTCACCACGGTCTTCTTCGAGACCCTGGTCAGCCCCAAGCTCGCCGACACCGTCGCCAAGGACCTCGGCCTCAAGACCGCCGTCCTGGACCCGCTGGAAGGCGTCAAGGACCCGTCCAAGGACGACTATCTCACCGTCATGAAGCAGAACCTGGCCAACCTCCGGGCCGCCCTCGGCTCCCCCTCCGCCGCGGACGCCACGGCCCCGGCCACCCCGGACGCCACCACCCCTGCCGCCACCAGCTGACGGGACGGAACACCATGACCCACCCGACACCCCCGGCCGTCCGCCTCCGTGACGCCGTCGCCTCGCGCGGCGGCCGGCCGGTGCTGCGCGGCGTCGACCTCACCGTCCGGCCCGGCGAGGTCGTCGCCCTGCTCGGCGCCAACGGCTCCGGCAAGTCGACCACCGTCAAGACCGTGATCGGCTCCGTCCCGCTGGAGCACGGCACCCTGGAGCTGTTCGGCACCCCGTACGGCTCGTTCCGCGCCTGGCACCGCATCGGGTACGTCCCGCAGCGCACCACCGCCGCCTCCGGCGTCCCGGCCACCGTGCGCGAGGTGGTCTCCACCGGACGGCTGCCGCAGCACCGGCTGCTGCCGTTCCGCCGCAAGGACCGCGACGCGGTGGACCGCGCGCTGGACGCCGTCGGCATGCTGGAGCGGGCCGGGGACGGCGTGGCCGACCTGTCCGGCGGCCAGCAGCAGCGGGTGCTGATCGCCCGCGCCCTGGTCGGCTCCCCCGACCTGCTGATCATGGACGAGCCGATGGCCGGCGTGGACGCCGCCAGCCAGCAGGTGCTCGCCGACACCCTTCGCACCGAGGTCGCCCGTGGCTCCGCCGTCCTCCTCGTGCTGCACGAACTCGGGCCGCTGGAGCCACTGATCGACCGCACCGTCGTCCTGCGGGACGGCTGCGTCGCCCACGACGGCCCGCCCGTGCCCAACACCGGACTGCACGCGCTGCCCGGCCACGACCACGTCCACCCGCACGCCGACCTGACCCCGCCGAGGCTGCTCGCATGACCGAGATGCTGTCCTACGACTTCATGCAGCGCGCCCTGCTCGCCGCCGTCCTGGTCGGGATCACCGCCCCGGCCGTCGGCATCTACCTGGTGCAGCGCCGCCAGGCCCTGATGGGCGACGGCATGGGCCACGTCGCGATGACCGGCGTCGGCCTCGGCTTCATCTTCCAGACCAGCCCGGTCTGGATGGCCGTGCTGGTCTGCGTGCTCGGCGCCGTCACCATGGAGCTGGTCCGCTCCCGCGGCAACCAGCGCGGCGACATCGCCCTCGCGATGCTCTTCTACGGCGGCATGGCCTGCGGCAAGCTGCTCGTCTCGCTCTCCGCCGAGGCCGGCGCCGGCTCGCTGGAGAGCTACCTGTGGGGCTCGATCCTCACCGTCGCCCCCGGCGACCTGGCCGCCATCGCGGTGCTCGGCGCGGTGGTCATCGCGGTCACCGTCGGCCTGCGCCGCCAGCTCTTCGCGATCTGCCAGGACGAGGACTTCGCCCGGGTCACCGGACTGCCGGTGCGCGCCCTCAACCTGCTGCTCGCCGTGATGGCCGCGGTCACCGTCACCGTCGCCATGCGGGTGGTCGGACTGCTGCTGGTGAGCGCCCTGATGGTGGTCCCGGTGGTCGCCGCCCAGCAGCTCACCCGCTCCTTCGCCGCGACCCAGGCCGCCTCGATCGCGCTCGGCGTGGTGGTCTCGCTGGCCGGCGTCACCGGCTCCTACCACCTCGACGTGCCCTCCGGCCCCGCCATCGTGCTGCTCGCCATCGCGGTCTTCGCGGTGTTCAGCGCGCTCGCCGCGCCGCTCGCCCGGCGCCGCCACCGCGGCGACACCGACCACGGACCGAAGGTCTGCGACGTCCAACTGCCTGCCCAGACGCCCGAGCGGACTTCCTCGACGTGACCACACCAGAGCGGCGGGCCGGGCTGGCACAATGATGTGCGAGACGCCCACGACCCCAGGAGGACCCACGGTGACCACCGCAGGCCCGTCGCCGCGCGCCCGCTCGACCCGGCAGCGTGCCGCCGTCTCGGCGGCCCTGGACGAGATCGCGGACTTCCGCAGCGCGCAGGAGCTCCACGACCTGCTCAAGCACCGCGGGGACTCCGTCGGTCTGACCACGGTCTACCGCACCCTGCAGTCGCTCGCGGACGCCGGTGAGGTGGACGTGCTGCGCACCGCCGACGGCGAGGCCGTCTACCGCCGGTGCAGCAGCGGGCACCACCACCACCTGGTCTGCCGGCACTGCGGTGCCACCGTCGAGGTGGAGGGCCCCGCCGTGGAGCGCTGGGCCAACTCGGTCGCCGCCGAGCACAGCTTCAGCGACATCGCGCACACGCTGGAGATCTTCGGCACCTGCGCGGAGTGCGCCAAGAAGGCCTGAGCCCCCAGGGCACGGCAACGGGAAGGACCCACCGGGAGCTGCCCGGTGGGTCCTTTCCGTTGCCGTGCGGTGGGCGTCAGCCGTGGGCCGGCCGCGGCGCGGGCAGCTCGTTGGGGATCGCCCCGCCGAAGCGCCGGTCGCGCCGCGCGTACTGCTCGCAGGCGCGCCACAGGTCGCGGCGGTCGAAGTCCGGCCAGAGCACGTCCTGGAACACGAACTCGGCGTAAGCCGACTGCCAGAGCAGGAAGTTGGAGGTGCGCTGCTCACCGCTGGGGCGCAGGAAGAGGTCCACGTCCGGCATGTCCGGGTGGTACATGTACTTGGAGAGGGTCTTCTCGTTGACCTTCTTCGGGTCCAGCTTCCCGGCCGCGACGTCCCGCGCGATCGCCTGCGCCGCGTCCGCCAGCTCGGCCCGGCCGCCGTAGTTGACGCACATGTAGAGCGTGACGGCGTCGTTGTCCTTGGTGTGCTCCTCGGCGACCTGCAGCTCCTGGACGACGCTCTTCCACAGCTTCGGCATCCGGCCGGCCCAGCGGATCCGCACGCCCATCGCGCCCATCTCCTCACGGCGGCGGGCGATGACGTCCCGGTTGAAGTTCATCAGGAACTTCACCTCGTCGGGCGAGCGCTTCCAGTTCTCGGTGGAGAAGGCGTACAGCGAGATGTTCTTGACCCCGAGCTCGATGGCGCCCGCGAGGACGTCCAGCACCACCGACTCGCCGACCTTGTGGCCCTCGGTGCGGGGCAGCCCGCGCTCCTTGGCCCAGCGGCCGTTGCCGTCCATCACGATGGCGACGTGCTCGGGCACCAGCTCGCCGGGGATCTTCGGGGGCTGTGCACCGCTGGGGTGCGGGGTCGGGGGCGCGTACGCCCGCTGCTTGCCGCCGCCGAAGAGCCGTCGCGCTGCCATGTGCTCACTTCTCCACGTATCTCATCGAGCGGATGCCCCGCTCCAGGTGCCACTGCAGATAGGCCGCGACCAGGCCGCTGCCCTCCCGCCAGTACCGCGGCTCGCAGGCGTCGGCCGTCTGCCAGTCCCCTGACAGCAGCGCCCCGAGCAGTACCAGTGTCTCAGGGGAGGGTACGGCACATCCGGGCACTCGGCAGTCCGGGCAGAGCACCCCGCCCGCAGGGAGCGAGAAGAAACGGTTCGGCCCCTCCAGGCCGCACTTGGCGCAGTCGGTGAAGCTCGCGCCGTACCCGTTCACCGCGAGCGAGCGCAGCAGGAAGGCGTCCAGCACCAGGTGCGACTCGTGCAGCCCCGCCGCCAGCGTCCGCAGTCCGCCCACCAGCAGCAGGTACTGCTGGACGGCGGGCTCGCCCTCGTTCTCGGCGAAGCGCTCGGCCGTCTCCAGCATCGCGGTGCCCGCGGTGTAGCGGCCGTAGTCGGTGACGATCGAACCGCCGTACGGCGCGATGGTCTCCACCTGGGTGCAGAGCGGCAACCCCCGGCCGACCAGCTCACTCCCCCGGCTGAAGAACTGCACGTCCACGTGCGAGAACGGCTCCAGGCGGGCGCCGAACTTGGACTTGGTCTTCCGTACCCCGCGCGCCACCGCCCGCACCTTGCCGTGCTGGCGGGTCAGCAGGGTGATGATCCGATCGGCCTCGCCGAGCTTCTGCGCCCGCAGCACGACGCCGTCGTCCCGGAAAAGACTCATGCGGTCCATTCTCCCCCAGCGACCGACAGTCGCGGACGGCCACCGACGGCCGCGAACAGCTGCCGAAGGCCGCGGACGGGCCCGGACGGCTCGGCCGACACAGGGCAGCCGTGTGGCCCGCACCGGGGCCGTGGGGGCGGACCACTGTGGTGCGGGGCACGGCGGGCCGGGGGTGGGGGACCAGGGCCCGTTTTGTGGGGGATTCCGGAGGTGGTCTACGGGTGGCGGTGACGACGGGGGCCCGAGGGCCGACTACTTGTACGGCGTGCGGGTCGCCGCCTCCAGCAGCGCCCCGACCCGCGCCTGCGGCAGGTCCAGGCAGCGCCCGACCGCGGCCAGCGCCTCGCGCTCCTGCGGCAGGTAGCGTCCGTCGGCCAGCGCGATCGCCGCGCCCTGCAGCAGCAGCCGTTCGCGGCCCTGGTGGGCGAGGTGCGGGGTGAGCGGTTCGAGCACCGCGTGCAGTTCCACGGCGAGACCGCCCGCCTCCCCCAGCCCCCGGCTGGGAGGTGCCCCCAGTTCGTGGGCGTCGTGGAGTTCGCCGCCGAGCCCGGAGAGCGCGGCGAGCGCGGCCAGCACCTGGGCCTCGCCGCAGTCCTCGAACCCGGCTTCGCGCACCGCGGTGCAGGCCGCGTCGCGGGCCGCCCGGTGGGCGGTGCCACCGGCCGCGAGCAGGGCCAGTGCGATGGTGTACTGGGCGTCCCGCAGCATCGCGCCGAGGCGTACGCAGGTCGGCTGTTCGAGGCTCTCGACGCCGTACCGGCCGTGGCAGCCGGTGCACTGCACGCTGCCGATCACCGGTCCGAGCGGGAGCACCGGCGTCCCCAGCAACCGCAGCCACCGCCGGCCGTGCTGCCGGCGGTAGTTGCGGTCCCCGCCGCAGCCCGGACAGAAGAAGTCACCGAGAACGTCAGTCCGCCACCGCGGGCGAACACCCCACAACCTGGTCACGGCGCCACTCCCCAGACATGGCAGGCGGCCTGCTCGACAATGGGCAGGTCACGCGACCGGACACCGAGCCGTCCCACCGACCCGGCCTTCCGGTGGATCGATGTTGCCATGGTTACCGGCACGTGTCAGTACCTCGAACGGCTTCCGATCCCAAAAAATGTGGCGCAGGACACAGCGCACGGCGCACACGGCGAAGGGCCGTCCCGCGGAACGGCCCTTCGCCTACCACCCGTACGAATTACCCGCGCTGCGACCGGTTGACGGCGCTGATCATCGCCTTCAGCGAGGCCAGCACGGTGTTGCCGTCGATGCCCACGCCCCACAGCACCTTGCCGTCCACCGCGCACTCGACGTACGCGGCGGCCTGGGCGTCGCCGCCCTCGCTCAGCGCGTGCTCGGCGTAGTCCAGGACGCGGACGTCGAAGCCGATCCGGGCCAGCGCGTCCGCGAAGGCCGAGACCGGGCCGTTGCCGGTACCGGTCAGGGACAGCGGCGCGCCGTCCACCACGGCCTCGGCGGTCAGCGCGTCCCGGCCGTCCTCGGTGGTCAGGGTGCGCGAGCCGCTCAGCGACAGCCGGCCCCACTTGTTGTCGGTGGTCGGCAGGTACTCGTCCTCGAAGACCCGCCAGATCTCCGCCGGGGTGACCTCGCCGCCCTCGGCGTCGGTCTTGGCCTGGATGATCCGGGAGAACTCGATCTGCATCCGGCGCGGCAGGTCCAGCTTGTGGTCGTTCTTCAGGACGTACGCGACACCGCCCTTGCCGGACTGGCTGTTGACCCGGATGACCGCCTCGTAGGTGCGGCCGACGTCCTTCGGGTCGATCGGCAGGTACGGCACGCCCCAGGTGTGCTCGTCCACCGGCACGCCCGCCGCCTTCGCGTCCGCCTCCAGGGCGTCGAAGCCCTTCTTGATGGCGTCCTGGTGCGAGCCGGAGAAGGAGGTGTACACCAGGTCGCCGGCGTACGGGTGGCGCGGGTGCACCTCCATCTGGTTGCAGTACTCGGCGGTGCGGCGCACCTCGTCGATGTCGGAGAAGTCGATCTGCGGGTCGATGCCCTGCGAGAACAGGTTCATCCCCAGCGTCACCAGGTCGACGTTGCCGGTCCGCTCGCCCTGCCCGAACAGGCACCCCTCGATGCGGTCCGCGCCCGCCATGTAGGCCAGTTCGGCGGAGGCGACGGCGGTGCCGCGGTCGTTGTGCGGGTGCACCGACAGGCAGACGAACTCGCGGCGCGACAGGTTGCGCGACATCCACTCGAACTGGTCGGCCTGGACGTTCGGGGTGGCCCGCTCGATAGTGGCCGGCAGGTTCAGGATGATCTCGCGGCCCTCGCCCGGCTGCCAGACGTCCATGACCGCCTCGCAGACCTCCAGCGCGAAGTCCAGCTCGGTGTCGACGAAGATCTCCGGCGAGTACTGGTAGCCGAAGACGGTGTCCTCGCCCAGCAGCTTCTCGGCGTACTCCATCACCAGCCGGGTGCCGTCGGTGGCGATCGCCTTGGTGGCCGCCTTGTCGTTGCGGAACACCACCCGGCGGAACAGCGGCGCGGTCGCGTTGTACAGGTGGACGGTCGCGCGCGGGGCGCCGACCAGCGACTCGACGGTCTTCTCGATCAGCTCCTCGCGGGCCTGCGTCAGCACCGAGATGGTGACGTCCTCGGGGATCGCCCCCTCCTCGATCAGCGACCGTACGAAGGCGTGGTCGGTGGCGCCGGAGGACGGGAAGCCGACCTCGATCTCCTTGTAGCCCATGGCGACCAGCAGGTCGAACATCTTGCGCTTGCGGGCCGGGGACATCGGGTCGATCAGCGCCTGGTTGCCGTCCCGCAGGTCGGTCGAGAGCCAGCGCGGCGCCTTGGTGATCACGGCGTCCGGCCAGGTGCGGTCCGGCAGGTCGACGGCGCCGAACGGCAGGTAGCGCCCGTACCGCATGCCGGAGGGCTGCTGGCGCACGGAGGCGGCGGTGATCGGGGTGGGCCGGTCGACGAAGGCGCGAGCGGCGGGGACGGACGCGGCGGAGCTCTGCTCGGTCATGGAGGTGACTCTCGGCTTCCTGTGGATGCGTGATGCGGGCGGTCGGGAGGGATCAACACCGACTGGCCGGCCTCGGCTGCCGCTCGCGACCCGCCATTGGATCGCCGAATTCGCGCACAGCTCGTTCCCCGCGGCGAGGGAGCCGGCCCCAGTGGACTACAGGCCCTCGACGCGGCAGCTAAGAAGAAGCAGCCCGTTGCGCATGATGGAACCCAGCGTAACCCAGCGCCGCGCGCCCCCGAAGTGATCCGGGCTCCCGTTCCACCCCTTGAGACGCCGACTGGTCACGCCCGAGGTGGTGACATGTGGTCACCGAGGCCTCACTCTGGGCCACATGACTGCAGCAGTACCGATCTGCTCGATCGTCCCGCCGTACGTCCTGGACCGCCTCGCCGAGGCCGGTCACGAGCCCGCCGTCCACTCCCTCGCGCTCGACGCCGCGCACCGCGCGGCCCGCCTCTCCCCGCCCCCGCCCACCGCCGCCACGGGCCTGAACCGGGTGGTCTGCGACGCCGGCCACGGCCACCGCCTGCCCGGCCGCACCGTGCGCACCGAGGGCCGGCCGCCGGTCGCCGACGCCTCCGTCAACCAGGCCTACGACGGCCTCGGCGCCACCTTCGCGCTCTACGCCGACGCCTTCGGCCGGCACTCCGTCGACGACCACGGCCTGCGGCTGGACGCCAGCGTCCACTACGGCCGCGACTACGACAACGCCTTCTGGAACGGCCGGCAGATGGTCTTCGGCGACGGCGACGGCGAGGTCTTCGGCGACTTCACCGCCTGCGTCGACATCATCGGCCACGAACTCACCCACGGTGTCACCCAGTTCAGCGCCGGACTGGACTACCGGGACCAGCCCGGCGCGCTCAACGAGTCGCTCTCCGACGTCTTCGGCTCGCTGGTCAAGCAGTACGCGCTGCACCAGAGCGCCGCCGACGCGGACTGGCTGATCGGCGCCGGACTGCTCGCCCCCGGCGTCCAGGGCGTGGCGCTGCGCTCGATGAAGGCGCCCGGCACCGCCTACGACGACCCCCGGCTCGGCAAGGACCCGCAGCCCGCGCACATGCGGGACTACGTGAACACCGCCGAGGACCACGGCGGGGTGCACATCAACTCCGGCATCCCCAACCACGCGTTCTACCTGCTGGCCACCGCGCTCGGCGGCTCGTCCTGGGAGTGTGCCGGGCGGATCTGGTACGACGCGCTGACCGGGCGCACGCTGCCCGCCGACGCCGACTTCACCGCCTTCGCCCGGGCCACGGTGGCCGCCGCCAAGGCCCGTCACCCCGACCGCCCGTCGATCGCGGACACCGTGACGGCCTCCTGGGCGCAGGTCGGCATCAGCCCCGGGTGAGCCGGCGCCCGCGAGCCCGACAGCGGTTGAGACCGGGTTGAGGCGGGCTTAAGGTCACGGTCCGGGAAAAGCGCCGCAAAAGCCGTCCCCGCGTACCACCATGGACACCATGCGTATCCAGGTGACCCGGACCGGCGGCTTCGCGGGAATCGTCCGCCACGCGGAGCTCGACACCGCCGAGCGCACGGACGCCCCGCACGTCCACGCGCTCGCCCGCGAAGCCGTCGCGGGCGGGCTGCGCGCCCCGTCGTACGGCGTGCCGGACGGCTTCCACTACGAGATCACCGTCGACGGCCGGACGGTGTTCTGCGCCGACCCGAAGCTCACCGACTCGCAGCGGGAGCTGGTCTCGCTGGTGCTGCGCGAGGGCGCGTAGCGCCGGCCGCGGGCACCGGAGAACGGCGAGGGCCCGTCCGGACGCACCGCGTCCGGACGGGCCCTCGGTCGTCCCGTTCGCACCGGACTCCCCTCCGGGGAGCCCCGGTTCAGAAGCCGAGCTTGCGCAGCTGCTTGGGGTCGCGCTGCCAGTCCTTGGCGACCTTGACGTGCAGGTCGAGGTAGACCGGCGTACCGAGCAGCGCCTCGATGTGCTTGCGGGCGGTGGTGCCGACGTGCTTGAGCCGCGAGCCCTTGGCGCCGATCACGATCGCCTTCTGGCTCTGCCGCTCGATGTAGACGTTGGCGTGGATGTCCAGCAGCGGGCGGTCCGCCGGGCGGCCCTCGCGCGGGAGCATCTCCTCGACCACGACGGCCAGCGAGTGCGGCAGTTCGTCCCGCACGCCCTCGAGCGCGGCCTCACGGATCAGCTCGGCGACCATGATCTGCTCGGGCTCGTCGGTGAGGTCGCCGTCCGGGTAGAGCTGGTCGCCCTCCGGCAGCAGCTTGGTGAGCAGGTCCGCGACCAGCTCGACCTGCTTGTCGCCGACCGCGGAGACCGGGATGATCTCGGCCCACTCGAAGCCCAGCTCGACGCCGAGCTGCTGGATGGCGATCAGCTGCTCGGCCAGGCGCTTGGAGTCGACCAGGTCGGTCTTGGTGACGATGGCGACCTTCGGGGTCTTCTTGATCCCGGCGATCTCCTTGGCGATGAACTTGTCGCCGGGGCCGATCTTCTGGTCGGCGGGCAGGCAGAACCCGATCACGTCGACCTCGGCCCAGGTGGTGCGGACCAGGTCGTTGAGGCGCTCGCCGAGCAGCGTGCGCGGCTTGTGCAGACCGGGGGTGTCGACCAGCACGAGCTGGGCGTCCGGGCGGTGGACGATGCCGCGGACGGTGTGCCGGGTGGTCTGCGGGCGGTCGGAGGTGATCGCGACCTTCGTCCCCACCAGGGCGTTGGTCAGGGTCGACTTGCCCGCGTTGGGCCGGCCGACGAAGCACGCGAACCCGGAGCGGTACGAGGAGGAAGGGGCATTCATGGGCTCCATTCTCCCTGATCACCGGAGCCCCGCCGTCCGGGGTCCGCGCACCGGGCGCCGGGGCCTACTTCCCGCCCTTGCCGTCGGTGGGGATCAGCGAGACGACCACCAGCACCAGCAGGAAGCCCAGCGAGCCGAACAGCCAGACCTGCGAGCCGGTCTCCTGCCACTTGCCCAGCCCCATCACGAACAGCAGCAGCCCGGCGAAGAACGCCACCGCCCCCATGCCCCAGCCCCCTCACCGCATCCACTCCCCCGGTGAGATTATCTGCAGAACCCATGGGAGCGACACGCCGGGTCACCAACCGCAGAAGCCCTCCGCGAGGCCTCCGCAAGGCCCGTCAGCGCGCCTCGGCGGACACCCGCAGCACCCCGTCCGGACCGGCCAGAAGCACCGGCGTCCCGGCCCCGCCCAGGTCCCGCACGGCCGCCAGGTCCGCCTCGGCCGGCTGCTCCGCCTCGCTCACCACGGCCGCCGCCTCCAGCGACGTGGCGCCGCTGGCCACCGCCATCGCCACCGCGGTCTGCAGCGCGCTCAGCCGCAGCGACTCCAGCGCGACCGTCCCGGCCACGTAGGTGCGTCCGGTCTCGTCACGCACCGCGGCCCCCTCGGGGACGCCGTTGCGGGCGCGGGCCGAGCGGGCCAGGGTGATGATCTTCTTGTCTTCGGGGTCGAGCTCGACGATGTCACTCATGCCGCCGAGCATAGGCACCCTTCTCAGTGGCCGACGGGGCGGGTGCGGCCCGGGTTCGGGTTCATGACCTTGACGAAGGTCTTCGGCCCGGACGGCATCGGCTCCTCACGCTCGGTGCGGTGGCGCCAGTACGGGTTGTCGTGCGGCAGGTGGCTGCTCACCCTGCCGTACATGCCGAAGGTCGTGAGGACGATCCCGAAGATGAACGCGAACAGCACGTTCGACATCCGGAAGTTGAGGATGTTGGCGTCCGGCCGCCCGAGCACCGTCAGGCCGTAGAAGCCGGACAGGACGAACAGCACGCCCACCGCCATGTTCAGGTTGGCCGCGAAGTTCCCGCCGATCACCGCCCCGAGCACCAGGACCGCGCCCGCCACGATGGACAGGACGGCCAGCGCGCCGTTGGTCGACAGCCCGGCCACCTCGTCACCCTTGGTGTCCAGGAACCCCGGGTGGTCGGCGAGCCCGAGGCACCCGAACACGATCAGGAAGACTCCTCCGAGCCCCGCCCCGATCCGCCAGACCATGAGGAGCTTGTGGTCCACGGGCAGTTCGTCTTGCAGCTTCATGGCGACCTCCAAGGCTCGACCACGGCCTAGCTGTAGGGATGGCTCCCCTGCATGTGGGGCGTCTCGTGCATGTAGAGCGAACCGCACTGCTGGCAGCAGCGCAGCCCGGTGCCCCACTCCTGCTCGGGCCGCGTCTCGGCGTCGTCGGGCATGGTCCGGCCGCAGAGGGCCGTCGACGGGTCCTCGTCCCGCACCACGTGCCAGGACTTGACTCCGCCGGCCGCCCCCTGCGGGCCGTACTCCGCGCGAAGTTTGTGCGTCATGCCCTCCATGGTCGCTCCGCGGCCGCCCACCCGCTACTCGCCCGCGGACTCCTCGGACCCGTCACCGCCGCGGACCGGCGAGGCGACCATCGAGCCGATCCGGTTGCGGCGGCCCGCCGAGGACTCGGCGGTCAGCAGGATGCCGGACAGGCCGTCCTCGACCGGCTCCGGCAGCGGGATCTCGCAGGAGGAGCCGGGGATCGGCACCCGGCCGAGGTGCTTGGCCAGCAGCCCGCCGACGGTCTCGACGTCCTCGTCCTCCAGCTCGATGCCGAACAGCTCGCCCAGGTCCTCCACCAGCAGACGGGCGGTGATCCGGTACGAGCCGTCGCCGAGGTCCTCCACCGGCGCGATCTCCCGGTCGTACTCGTCGGTGATCTCGCCGACGATCTCCTCCAGGATGTCCTCGATGGTGACCAGGCCCGCCGTGCCGCCGTACTCGTCGATCACGATCGCCACGTGCGAGCGGCGCTGCTGCATCTCGCGCAGCAGGTCGCCGGCCGGCTTGGAGTCCGGCACGAAGACGGCCGGTCGCATCACCGCGCCGACCTCCTCGGCCTCCGCCTCCCGGTTGATGTGGGTGCGCCGCACCAGGTCCTTGAGGTAGACGATGCCGACCACGTCGTCCTCGTTGTCGCCGACCACCGGGATCCGCGAGAAGCCCGAGCGCAGCGCCAGGGTGAGCGCCTGCCGGACGGTCTTGTGCCGCTCGATCATCACCAGGTCGGTGCGCGGCACCATCACCTCGCGCACGATGGTGTCGCCGAGCTCGAAGACCGAGTGCACCATCCGGCGCTCCTCGTCCTCGATCAGGTCGTCCTTCTCGGCGAGGTCCACCAGGGCCCGCAGCTCCGCCTCGGAGGCGAACGGACCCTCCCGGTAGCCCTTGCCCGGGGTCAGCGCGTTGCCGAGCAGGATCAGCAGCCGCGGGATCGGGCCGAGCACCGCGGCCAGCGGCAGCAGCACGTAGGAGGCCGCGGTCGAGGTGGTGAGCGGGTGCTGGCGTCCGATCGTGCGCGGCGAGACCCCCACCGCGACGAAGGACACCAGCACCATCACGCCGAACGCCAGCAGGACGGCCTGCCAGGTCGGCGTCACGTTGCGCACGCACACCACGGTGACCAGGACGGCCGCCGCCATCTCGCTGGCCACCCGGATCAGGGTCGCCAGGTTGAGGTAGCGGATCGGGTCGGAGGCCAGGGTCAGCAGCCGCGCGGAGCCGCGCCGGCCGACCCGCACGGCCTCCTCCGCCCGGAACCGGGAGACCCGGGAGATGCCCGCCTCCGCGCACGCGGCCAGCCAGCCGAGCACGACGAGCAGCACGGCACCCAGGATGAAGCTCGTACTCTCACCACTCACAGGGGTTCGGGCTCCGCGCTCAGTGGGTGGTGGGGGCCGGGGAGATGCCGCCGAGGCCGCGGCCCGCCCGCCAGTCGTCCAGGATGCGCTTCTGGAGGGCGAACATCTCCTCCTCCTCCTCGGGCTCCTCGTGGTCGTAGCCGAGGACGTGCAGCACCCCGTGGACGGTGAGCAGCTGCAGCTCCTCGTCCATCGAGTGCTTCGAGGGGGCGGCCTTGCCCTGCTGCTCGGCGACCTCGGGGCAGAGCACGATGTCGCCGAGCAGGCCCTGCGGCAGCTCCTCGCCCTCCTTGCCGGGCCGCAGCTCGTCCATCGGGAAGGACATCACGTCGGTGGGTCCGGGCAGGTCCATCCACTGGATGTGCAGCTCCTCCATCGCCGCACCGTCCACCAGGATCACGGACAGTTCGGACTGCGGGTGGATCCGCATCTTGTCCAGGGCGAAGCGGGCGACGTCGAGGATGGCTTCCTCGTCGGCGTCCCAACCGGACTCGTTGGCGATGTCGATCGACATGACGGGCTGTGTGCTCAGCTTTCGGTGCGATGGGACTGTCGGGGTGCGCGGGGCGCGGTCGTCTTGCCCGGGCGCCGCTGCGCGGGCTTGCGGGCCGCCGGAGAGGGCTCGTCGCCCTCCTGACGGGCGTCCCAGCGCTCGTAGGCGTCCACGATCCGGCCGACCAGCTTGTGGCGGACCACGTCGGTGCTGGTGAGGACGGAGAAGTGGATGTCGGGCACGTCGGCCAGGATCTCCTGGACGACCTTCAGGCCGCTCCTGGTACCGCCCGGGAGGTCGATCTGGCTGGTGTCGCCGGTGACGACCACCCGGGAGTTGAACCCGAGGCGGGTGAGGAACATCTTCATCTGCTCGGGCGAGGTGTTCTGGGCCTCGTCCAGGATGATGAAGGCGTCGTTGAGGGTGCGGCCGCGCATGTACGCGAGCGGCGCGACCTCGATGGTGCCGGCCGCCATCAGGCGGGGGATGGAGTCCGGGTCCATCATGTCGTGCAGCGCGTCGTACAGCGGGCGCAGGTACGGGTCGATCTTCTCGTAGAGGGTGCCGGGCAGGAAGCCCAGCCGCTCCCCCGCCTCGACCGCCGGGCGGGTGAGGATGATCCGGTTGACCTCCTTGGCTTGCAGGGCCTGCACGGCCTTGGCCATCGCCAGGTAGGTCTTGCCGGTACCGGCCGGGCCGAGGCCGAACACGATCGTGTGCTTGTCGATCGCATCGACGTAGCGCTGCTGGTTGAGGGTCTTGGGGCGGATCGTGCGGCCCCGGTTGGACAGGATGTTCGCGGTGAACACCTGGGAGGGCGCCGGGCTGTCCGGGTCCTGCTCCTGGCTGCGGAGCATGGCGATGGAGCGCTCCACGGAGTCCTCCGTCAGGGGCTGGCCGGTGCGCAGCACCAGCATCATCTCGTTGAAGAGCTTCTTGACGAGGGCGACCTCGGCGTTCGACCCGGTGGCCGTCACCTCGTTGCCCCGGACGTGGATGTCGGCGGCGGGGAAGCCCTGCTCGATCACGCGCAGCAGCGAGTCCGCCGTGCCGAGCAGGGTGACCATCGGGTGCTTCTCGGGGATGACGATCCGGGCGCTGACGCGGCCGTCGTCGGCCGGTTCGGGGCGCGACTGTCCGTTGGTACGGGTCTGCGATGTGTCACTCATGGGTCGGCGCTGGGGCCTGCCTCATCCCATCCGTGGTGTCGTGTGCCGCTCGGTCTCTCCGGGGCACCAGGGTACGCCGCGAGCGTGATCGCTGCGGCGGGCGGCGGGGCCGCACCCGTCGATGCTGCGGCAGTTCGGGGAACGGCGCGAGCCCTTTTTTCCCCGGGCACCCGGGAGGGGCGGGGTCACGACTGGCGGCGGGCGGGGACGGGCACCCGGGCGAGGTCGGCGGCCAGCACCAGCTCCCCGTCGAAGTGCTTGCGGGCGTCGGCCAGGTGCTGGCCGAGGTCCGGGTAGCGCTGGGAGAAGTGGGTCAGCACCAGGGTGCGCGCGCCGGCCTCGGCGGCGACCTTGGCGGCCTGCCCGGCGGTGAGGTGGCCGTGCTCCTCGGCGAGCCGGGCGTCCGCGTCGGTGAAGGTCGCCTCGACCACCAGCAGGTCGGCGCCCTCGGCGAGCGCGTGCACGCCCTCGCAGAGCCGGGTGTCCATCACGAAGGCGAACCGCTGGCCCGGCCGGGGCTCGCTGACCTCGTCCAGGGTGACCCGGCGGCCGTCCACCTCGATCGCGCCCTCGTGCTGCAGCCGGCCCACCGCCGGGCCACCGACGCCCAGCGCGGCCAGCCGCTCCGGCACCAGCCGGCGGCCGTCCGGCTCGGACAGCCGGTAGCCGAAGGACTCCACGGGGTGGTCCAGCCGCACCGCGTCCAGCGCGAAACGGGCGCCGGGCGCGGGCAGCGGGCCCGGCTCGTCGATCGGCCGGGGCCGCAGCACCGCCGTCTCGTGGTACGCGGTGGCGTGCCGCAGCCGCTCGAAATAGACCTCGCCGGAGGCCGGGAAGTAGACGTCCACCGGATGCGGGACCCGGTCCAGGTTGATCCGCTGGATCACCCCCGCGAGGCCCAGGCAGTGGTCGCCGTGGAAGTGGGTCACCGCGATCCGGGTGATCTGGGTGGCCGTGACCCCGGCGTGCAGCATCTGGCGCTGGGTGCCCTCGCCGGGGTCGAACAGCAGTCCCTCGCCGTCCCAGCGCAGCAGGTAGCCGTTGTGGTTCCGGTGCCGGGTCGGCACCTGGCTGGCGGTGCCGAGGACGACGAGTTCGCGCTGGGACACCTGGGATCAGACCATGCTCTCGGTCATGTGCGTACCGCCGAGCACGTGCACGTGGGCGTGGAAAACGGTCTGCCCCGCGCCCGCACCGGTGTTGAAGATCAGCCGGTAGTCCGCGATGCCCTCGTCCTCGGCCACCCGGCCCGCCTCGGCGAGCAGCTCACCGGCGATCTCCGGCTCGGCGGCGGCCAGCGCGGCGGCGTTCGGGTAGTGGACGTGCGGAATCACCAGGACGTGCACCGGGGCCTTGGGCGCGATGTCGCGGAAGGCGAGGGTGCGCTCGGTCTTGCGCACCACCGTCGCCGGGATCTCGCCCGCCACGATCTTGCAGAACAGGCAGTCGGGCTGCGGCTCGCCGGCCATCGGCTACTCCTCGGGATCGGTACGTCGGGTCGGGTCGTGGGGCCGTACGGGCGCAGCCTAGCCGAGCCCGGCCACGGCCTGCTGGTACTCCTGCAGGTGCTTCCAGCGCACCGCGCGCATGCCGACGATGTCGCCGTCGTCCAGCTCGAAGTCCTCGGAGATGATCGTCACCGCGAGGAACACGAAGCCGAGCAGCCACCGCCTGGTCAGCCGCCAGGTGTTCGGCCGCATCACCCGCTTGCTGCGCACCACCCGCATCGCCAGGACCGCCTTGCCGACGCTGAAGCCGGTGAGGCGGGCGAGCACCACCTGGTTCAGGAAGGACGCGGCGAGGCCGACGACGACCAGCGCCACGAAGTACGGCACCGCCGGGCCGCCGCTCTGCACGGTGTGGCCGGCCACGTGCCGGACCTTCGGCCGGCTCGCGGCGTTGGCGGCGACGAAGCCGAGGCCGACGGCGAGGCAGAAGTCGAGCACGATCGCCAGGAAGCGCCGGCTGCCGGCCGCCTCCTTCGGGCACGGCGGCAGCGCGGCGGCGGGCCGCGGCTGCTGCGCGTACTGCGACTGCTGCGGATAGGGGTTCGGGTACGGATCCGGCCCGCCGTACTGCTGCGGCGGCTGCTGCGCGTACCCCTGCGGCGGGTACGGCTGCGGCGGGTACGGCTGCGGCGGGTACGGCTGCGGTTGTGGTTGTCCGTACGGGTTCTGGCCGTACTGCGGCGGCGGGTAGCCCTGCGCCATGGTGGTTCCCCCGTGAGCTGCGATCAAGAAACAGCCCCGCATCCTACCCACGCCCGGGAGCGGGAAGTCGGCCCCGCCGACCTCCCGCTCCCGGACCGGCTCGGGCGCGCCGCTACTGCCCCGGCAGTGGCGGCGCCGTACGGGCCGGGGCGTCGGCGAGGGCTGCCAGGGCGATCCGGACGCCCTCGGCCAGTTGCGGGTCCTCTCCGGCCGCCCAGTGGTGCGGGGCGATCGGCACCTCGACGTCCGGGTCGACGCCGTGGTTCTCCACGCCCCAGCCGTAGTTCTCCAGCCAGATCGCGTACTTGGGCTGGGTGACCAGGGTGCCGTCGACCAGCCGGTAGCGACTGTCGATGCCGATCACCCCGCCCCAGGTGCGGGTGCCGACCACCGGGCCGATCCCGAGCGCCTGGATGACGGCGTTGACGACGTCGCCGTCCGAGCCGGAGTCCTGGTCGGCGAGCGCGACGACCGGCCCGCGCGGGGCGTCACTGGGGTACGGCACCGCGCTGTCGGTGTCCCGGCTGACGTTCCAGCCCACGATCCGGCGGGCCAGCTTCTCGATCACCAGCTGCGAGGTGTGGCCGCCGCGGTTCTCCCGGATGTCGACGATCACACCCTCCTTGGCCATCTCCGAGCGCAGGTCGCGGTGGATCTGGGCCCAGCCGGTGGTCTGCATGTCGGGGATGTGCAGGTAGCCGAGCCGGCCGCCGGACAGCTCGCGCACCGCGGCCCGCCGCCCGGCCACCCAGTCGTGGTAGCGCAGCGCCTCGTCGTCGGCGAGCGGGACGACCACCGGGTAACGCCGGTCGGTGCCGTCCTTGCCGGCCACGGTCAGCTCGACCGGCTGCCCGGCGGTGCCGGCCAGCAGCGGCGCCGGGCCGGTGACCGGATCCACCGGGCGGCCGTTGACGGCCAGCACCGCGTCGCCCGGGCGGATCGCGGCGCCGGGCGCGGCCAGCGGCGAGCGGGCCCGCGGGTCGGAGGACTCGCCGGGCAGGATCCGGGCGATCAGCCACTGGCCGCCCTCCTTGACGAGGTCCGCGCCGAGCAGGCCCTGGCGGCGGGCGGGCTCGGTGTGCGGGCCGTACGGGACGACGTAGGCGTGCGAGGTGCCGAGTTCGCCGTGCACCTCCCACAGCAGGTCGATCAGGTCGTCGTGCGAGCCGACCCGCTCCACCAGCGGCCGGTAGCGCTCCAGGACGCCGGCCCAGTCGACGCCGGAGAGGTCGGGGCGCCAGAAGTTGTCGCGCATCAGCCGACCGTTCTCGGCGTACATCTGCCGCCACTCGGCGGCCGGGTCGACGGTGACCCGCAGCCGGGCGAGGTCCACGACGGTCTCGTCGTCCTCGCCGCCCGCCTTGTGGTCGGCCGGGACGATCCGCAGCTCGCCCTGGTCCAGCACGGCGACCCGGCTGCCGTCCCCGCTGACCGCGAAGCCGTCGACGTCGTGCACCAGCTGCTCGACCCGGCGCTTCCTCAGGTCGAAGCGCTCCAGCACCGGCCGGGGCCGCTCGTCCTCCAGGGAGGCGGCCTCGTCGCCGAGTTCGCCGAGCAGCGGGACCCTGGTCCACAGCACGCCGTCCTTGGCGGCCCGCAGGGTGCCGAACAGTCCGCCCTCGACCGGGAACGGGACGATCCGGTCGGCGATGCCGTCCAGGTCCACCCTGGTGACCGGCGCGGCGTCGCCGCCCTCCTCGCCGTCCGCCTTCTTGGCCCGCGGCTCGTCCTCCTCCCCGCCGAGCGGGCGCCCGGCGCGCTGCGGCCCGAACGGGGACGGGGTGTCGGCGGCCAGCGTGATCAGGTACGGGCGGCAGCCGTTGGGGAAGGACAGGTCGAAGACGTGCGAGTCGTAGACCGGGTCGAAGTTGCGCACCGACAGGAACGCCAGGTAGCGGCCGTCCGCGGTGAAGGCGGGCGAGGTGTCGATGAAGCGCTGCTGGGTGGCCTCGCTCACGGTGCGGGTGGCCAGGTTGGCGAGCACGATCTGGCGCAGCGAGTACGGGCCCAGCCCGGGCACCGGCCGCGACCAGGCCAGCCAGGCCGAGTCCGGGCTGAAGACCAGGCCGCTGACCTCGCCGTCGGTGCTGCGGGCCAGCTCGTGCACGGTGCCGTCGGCGAGCGCGACCAGCAGCACCCGGCCGTCGTGCACGCCGAGGGCGGCCTGCTTGCCGTCCGGGGAGACGGCCAGCGAGTTGACCCGGCCGAGCTGCCCGGCGGCCAGCCGGCGGCGCTCGGCGCCGTGCACGGCGGGCGCGAACTCCAGGGCGTCCTCGCCCTCGGCGTCGGACACCCAGAGCACGCCCTGGGCGCCGTCCTCGCCCGGCACCACCCGGGCCAGGCGCCCGCGCACGCCCGGCGTCTCGTCCAGCACCCGGGCCGGTCCCTCCCGGTGGGTCAGCCAGTGCACGCTGCCGCGCACCACGACGGCGCCGGCCCGGCCGGTGCGGTCGGGAGCGACCGTCTCCAGCCAGTGCGCGGCGTGCACCGGGCGGGGGCGGCGGCCGCCGCGCGGGCCGGCCAGCCGGATGTCCAGGCGGCGCTGCTCGGCGCCCGCCAGGTCGTCCAGCAGCCAGAGGTCGCCGGCCCGGTGGAACACCACCCGGGTGCCGTCGGTGGCGGCGCCCCGGGCGTAGAAGCCGTCCTCGCCGCCGGTGTGGCGGCGCAGGTCGGACCCGTCCGGGAGGCTGGACCACAGCTCGGCGACACCCTCGTGGTCCGACAGGAAGGCGATCCTCTCCCCCACCCACAGCGGCGAGGACAGCTGCCCGTCCAGCTCCTCGTGGATCCGCGTGAACTCGTCCCGGCCCAGCCACAGCTTCCCGGCCCGGCCGCCCCGGTAGCGCTTCCACCAGGCCGGTTCGCGGGCCGCGGCGCTCGCCAGCAGCACGCGGTCCCCGCCCGGCTCGAAGGCGATCCCGCCGATCGGCCCGTACGGCAGCCTGACCGGCTCCCCGCCGTCCAGCGGCACGGCGTGCGCCCAGGTGCGGCGCGGGGTGGCCTGGCCGGCGGCGGTGGTGGCGATCGGGCGGCCGTCGGCCGTCCAGCCCTGCACCCGGGTCTGGCCGCTGCCCCAGTGGGTGAGCCGGCGCGACGGACCGCCGTCCGTCGGCACCACGTGCACCTCGGGCGAGCCGTCCCGGGTGGTGGTGAAGGCGATGTGCCGCCCGTCCGGGGAGAACCGGGGGTCGTGGACCGGCAGGTGGTCGGCCGTCAGCCGCCAGGCCCTGCCGCCCTCCAGCGGGGCGAGCCAGAGGTCGTTCTCGGCGACGAAGGCGACCAGGTCGCCGTGCAGGTGGGGGTGGCGCAGGTAGGCGCCCGCGGAGGTGCTCACGGAGTCCGTCACGCCGCCAGCGTAAGCACGTACGCGGACGAGCCGCCGGGCTTTTCGGCAGAGTCGGGCCGCCCGGGCGAGCCCGCTGGACCCCGCCGCGGGGTCGTAGTACGGGTGCCGGGCGCGGGGCTACGCCCAGCGGCCGGTACGTCCCAGCAGCAGCGCGCCGGCGGCCACCCCGGCGGTGGAGGTGCGCAGCACCGAGGGGCCCAGCCGGTACGGCTTCGCGCCGGCCTCGGCGAAGGCGGCCAGCTCCTCCGGGGAGACCCCGCCCTCCGGGCCGACCACGAGCACGAGGTCCCCGCCCTCGGGCAGCGCGGCGTGCGCCAGCGGCTCGGCGCCCTCCTCGTGCAGCACGGCGGCGAACGCGGCCTGCGCCAGCACGGGCGCCAGCTGCCTGGTGGTCATCGGGTCGCGCACCTCGGGGAAGCGCAGCCGCCGGGACTGCTTGCCCGCCTCGCGGGCGGTGGCCCGCCACTTGGCGAGCGCCTTGGCGCCGCGCTCGCCCTTCCACTGCGTGATGCAGCGGGAGGCCGCCCACGGGATCACCACGTCCACGCCGACCTCGGTCATGGTCTCCACCGCCAGTTCGCCGCGGTCGCCCTTGGGCAGCGCCTGGACGACGACGATCCGCGGCGCGGGCTCCGGCTCGCGGCGCACGGCGGCGACCGCCACGTCGATCGCGTCCTTGCCGAGCACCTCGGCGACCGTGCCGTCCACACCGAGGCCCAGCCCGTCGGCGAGGGTCACCGCCTCGCCGGCCGTCAGCCGCTTCACCGCGGCCGCGTGCCGCCCCTCCGGGCCGTCCAGGCGCACCACGGTGCCGGGCGCGGCGGCGGCGATCCGCCCGGTGTCGACGACGAAGACGGGCGCGGTCATGCGGGGGACCTCCAGGAGGGGGTGGGACGGGAACGCGAAAGGGGTGCCGGGCAGGCCCCGGCACCCCCTCCCGGACGGCTACCGGCCGTTGAAGGCGTCCTTCAGGCGGGAGAACAGGCCCTGCTGGCCCGGCGCGAACTGGCCGGAGGGCCGCTCCTCGCCGCGCAGCACCGCGAGGCGGCGCAGCAGGTCCTCCTGCTCGGCGTCGAGCTTGGTGGGCGTCTTCACCTCGACGTGCACTATCAGGTCGCCCCGGCCGCCCCCGCGCAGGTGGGTGATGCCCCGGCCGTGCAGCGGGATCGACTGGCCGGACTGGGTGCCGGGCCGGATGTCGACCTCCTCCAGCCCGTCCAGGGTCTGCAGTGGCACCTGGGTGCCGAGCGCGGCCGCCGTCATCGGGATGGTGACGGTGCAGTGCAGGTCGTCCCCGCGCCGCTGGAAGATGGCGTGGGTGGTCTCGGCGATCTCGACGTACAGGTCGCCGGCCGGGCCGCCGCCGGGGCCGACCTCGCCCTCGCCGGCCAGCTGGATCCGGGTGCCGTTGTCGACACCGGCCGGGATCTTGACGGTCAGGGTGCGGCGGGCGCGGACCCGGCCGTCGCCGGCGCACTCCGGGCACGGGGTCGGCACGACGGTGCCGAAGCCCTGGCACTGCGGGCAGGGGCGGGAGGTCATGACCTGGCCCAGGAAGGACCGGGTGACCTGGGAGACCTCGCCCTTGCCGCGGCACATGTCGCAGGTCTGCGCGGAGGTGCCGGGGGCCGCGCCCTCGCCGCTGCAGGTGGTGCAGGTGACGGCGGTGTCGACCTGGAGCTCCTTGGTGGTGCCGAACGCGGCCTCCTCCAGGGTGATCTCCAGCCGGATCATGGCGTCCTGGCCGCGGCGGGTGCGCGAGCGCGGCCCGCGCTGGCCGGCCGCGGCGCCGAAGAAGGCGTCCATGATGTCGGAGAAGCCGAAGCCCGCCGCGCCGGCCCCGAAGCCGCCCGCACCGCCGCCGCCGCCCGGGGACAGCGGGTCCCCGCCGAGGTCGTAGACCTGGCGCTTCTGCGGGTCGGAGAGCACCTCGTAGGCGGCGTTGATCTCCTTGAACCGCTCCTGCGTCTTCGGGTCCGGGTTGACGTCCGGGTGCAGTTCGCGTGCCAGGCGCCGGAACGCCTTCTTGATCTCGTCCTGCCCCGCATCCCGTCGGACGCCGAGTACCGCGTAGTAGTCCGTGGCCACCAAATGCTCCGCTTGTTCCGCCTGTAGTAGTGCTGCGACTGGACGCCGTCAGGTATCTGACAGCGGCTGATTGCTACGACTCGGCCAGGATCTGACCCACGTACCGTGCCACCGCCCGCACCGCCCCCATTGTGCCCGGGTAGTCCATCCGGGTCGGACCGATCACACCCAGTTTGGCCACGCTCTCGTCGCCCGAACCGTAACCGACCGACACGACCGAGGTGGAATTCAGCCCTTCGTAGGCGTTCTCCCGCCCGATCCGGACCGTCATCGCGGCGTCATTGGTCTCACCCAGGAGGCGGAGCAGGATGACCTGCTCCTCCAGGGCCTCCAGCACCGGCTGGATGGTGAGGGGGAAGTCGTGCCCGAAGCGGGTCAGGTTGGCCGTGCCGGCCAGCATGATCCGCTCCTCGTTCTGTTCGGCGAGCGTCTCGAACAGCGTCGCCAGGACCGTGCTGACGGTCGGCCGGTCGGCCTGCTCGAACATCGCCGGGAGCTCCTCCAGCAGCCCCGGCACCTCCGGGAGGCGCCGGCCGGCCGCCCTGCCGTTGATCACGCTCCGCAGGTCCGCCAGGACCGTCTCGCCGACCGGGCCCGGGCAGTCGACCATCCGCTGCTCGACCCGGCCGGTGTTGGTGATCAGCACCAGCATCACCTTCGCCGGGGCCAGCGCCACCAGCTCGATGTGCCGCACCGTGGAGCGCGTCAGGGACGGGTACTGGACCACCGCGACCTGCCTGGTCAGCTGGGCGAGCAGCCGCACGGTGCGCGCGACCACGTCGTCCAGGTCGACCGCGCCGTCCAGGAAGTGCCGGATGGCCCGGCGCTCGGGGGCGCTCATCGGCTTGATCTCGGCGAGCTTGTCGACGAAGAGGCGGTACCCCTTGTCGGTCGGGATGCGGCCGGCGCTGGTGTGCGGCTGGTGGATGTAGCCCTCCTCCTCCAGCGCCGCCATGTCGTTGCGGACGGTCGCCGGCGAGACCCCGAGGTTGTGCCGCTCCACCAGGGCCTTGGAGCCGACCGGCTCCTCGGTGCCCACGTAGTCCTGCACGATCGCGCGGAGCACGGCGAGCTTGCGGTCGTCCAGCTGGCGGACCTCACCGGCCATGGGGCACGCACCTCCGTCTTCGCACGTTGTCCGTCTGTTGTCCCTGTATGTCCCTGTGTGCTGCTGCGGGCCGCTCCGGGAGACCCCGGCCTTGGCACTCTGAACACCCGAGTGCCAAAACCGTACCTGCCAGTGTACGGCCCGGGTCCTACGGCAGGAACGGCCCGACCGGGGTGATCCTCCCCGCAGTTCCTGGTGCCACCCGCCGCACCGCCCCCGCACCGGGACCGTCCGCGGTTCCCGGCGCGGGGGTGGTGCCCCGGGGCCGTCCGGGTGGCAGCATCGAAAGCGACGGCGAATGGAGGAGCAAGCGATGTCGAGCTCGGGCCAGCACACCCGTTTCGCGCCCGACCGCGGCCTGACCGGCCGCATGGTCGTGACGATGTTCGTGATCGGGCTGCTGTACGTCGGTTTCACCGGCCTGCTGATCGCGCTGCTGCGCGGCGCCTGGCCGCTGATCGTCCTGATCTCCGGCGGGCTGTTCGTGGCCCAGTTCTGGTTCAGCGACAAGATCACCGAACGGGCGATGGGCGCCCACCGGGTGTCCCCGGAGGAGTTCCCCCAGCTGCACGGCACGATCGACCGGCTCTGCGCCCTGGCCGACATGCCCAAACCCCGCGTGGCGGTCGCCGACAACGACATGCCCAACGCCTTCGCCACCGGCCGCAACCCGCAGAACACGGTGGTCTGCGTGACCACCGGCCTGCTGCGCCGGCTGGAGCCGGAGGAGCTGGAGGGCGTCCTCGCGCACGAGCTGTCCCACGTCGCCCACCGGGACGTCGCGGTGATGACCATCGCCGGCTTCCTCGGTGTGCTCGCCGGCGCGATGACCCGGATCGCCATGTACGGCGGCTTCCTCGGCGGCCGCAACAACAACGACCAGAACGCGGCCATCGTGGCCCTGGTCATCCCGCTGGTCTCGATGGTCGTCTACGCGATCAGCTTCCTGCTCACCCGGCTGCTCTCCCGCTACCGCGAACTCGCCGCCGACCGCGCCGCCGCCCAGCTCACCGGCCGGCCCAGCGCCCTCGCCTCGGCCCTCACCAAGGTGACCGGGCAGATCGCGGCCATCCCCAGCAAGGACCTGCGCCAGGCGCAGCCGTACAACGCCTTCTACTTCGCCCCCGCGCTGAGCGCCCGGGAGACCGCCTCCCAGCTGTTCTCCACCCACCCGACGCTGGAGAAGCGACTGGCGCAGCTGGCGAGGATCTCCGAGCAGCTCGGCCGCTGAACCCCTCGTCACGCGAAAGGACCGCCGTGGGAATCCTGGACGCCCTGTTCGGCCGCACCAAGCCCGTCAAGCCCGACCTCGACCAGCTGTTCGGCGTGCCGTCCGCCGCGCTCACCCTGGAGGCCGGCGCCGGGTTCCTCCCCACCGGGCTCGGCTCGGTCTGCTTCGCCGCCGTCGAGGGCGCGGCCTTCGTCCAGGTCGAACAGCAGGTACGGGCGCTGCTGGACGCCGACACCGAGCGCGGCGGCGTCCCGGTGGAGGCCTCCAAGGACGGCTACGGCTACTCCTGGCTGCTCGCCCGGCACCGGCCCGAGGAGCTGCCGGAGCTGGTCAACGACCTGCACGCGGTCAACAGCGAGCTGGAGGCGAACGGCTTCGGGCCGCAGCTGCTCTGCTCGCTGGTCGCCTTCCGCAACGCGCAGGGGCAGTCGCTGGCCCTGGTCTACCTCTACAAGCGCGGCACCTTCTACCCCTTCGCCCCGATGCCCGGCGGCGGCGAGAAGCGCAACAGCCCGCTGGAGCTCCAGGTCAACGCGATGCTGGGCAACGACCTGCGGCTGGAGAAGGACCTCAGCCGCTGGTTCCCGGTGTGGGGCGCGCCGGGCCTCTGACGGCCCGTCCGCCGTCCCTATGATCACCCGTATGCGCAGCCGCCAGTACGGACCCGACCTGACCCCGCCGTGGAAGAAGCAGACCCCCGCCCCGGAGGTGCCCGCCGAGCGGGACCTGGTGGTCGAGGAGGCGGTGACTGGCTACTGCGGCGCGGTGGTGCGCTGCGAGAAGACCGCCGAGGGGTTCACCGTCACCCTGGAGGACCGCTTCGGCAAGCACCGGGTCTTCCCGCTCGTCCCGCGCGGCTTCCTGCTGGAGGGCGAGGTCGTCACCCTGGTCCGCCCGGCCGGCCCGGCGGCGGCGAAGGCGCCCGGGCGCACCGCCTCCGGCTCCGTCGCCGTCCCCGGCGCCCGCGCCCGGGTCGCCCGCGAGTCGCGGATCTACGTCGAGGGCCGCCACGACGCCGAGCTGGTCGAACGGGTCTGGGGCGACGACCTGCGCATCGAGGGCGTCGTCGTCGAGTACCTGCGCGGCATCGACGACCTGCCCGCGATCGTCGCCGACTTCGCCCCCGGCCCCGGCCGCCGCCTCGGCGTCCTGGTCGACCACCTGCTCCCCGGCACCAAGGAGCACCGCATCGCCGCCGAGGTCACCGGCGACTCGGTCCTGGTCGTCGGCCACCCCTACATCGACGTCTGGCAGGCCGTGAAGCCCGCCTCCGTCGGCATCCCCGCCTGGCCGGCGGTGCCGCGCGGCGAGGACTGGAAGGAGGGCACCTGCCGCCGCCTCGGCTGGCCCGCCGACACCCCGGCGGCCTGGAAGCACATCCTGTCGAAGGTGAACTCCTACAAGGACCTTGAGCCGGAACTCCTCGGCCGCGTGGAGGAATTGATCGACTTCGTGACACTGCCGGATCAGGCGTAGGTCTGGAACTCCGAGGTGTCGAGCGTGATGCCGAGCAGGTCGACCTCGATCGGATCACCGAATTTGGTGGTCCGCTCAGCCCAGTACACCGGGGCTCCGGAAGCCGTGTCGGTGGTCAGATCCGTGAGGAGCACGCACACGCCCTTGAGCGGGTCGACGATGAGGTACGCCGGAATCCCGCCCTGGGCGTACATCTCGCGCTTGGTCCGGTAGTCCCGGTGCACGCTGGTCTTGGAAACCACCTCGACCACCAGGGTCACCGCGGAGGCGGACAGCAAACGGCCCGCCTCCGGGACGACACCTCGCTCGAAGACGACCAGATCCGGCTGGGGTTCGCTGGCCTCGCCGGAGATGATCAGATCCTGGGTCTGAAGCGCCCGCCACCGGGCGTAGGGGGTCTGGTGCTGAATCGCGGAGACGATGAGGTTGTGGACCATGTCCGGCCCGGCCATCATCACGATTTCCCCCCTGATGAGTTCGGCCTTGATGCCTTCCGGAACCTCCAGATTCTCGAAGATCCCCATCATCCGGTCATCGATGGCGGTCACTGCGCGCTCCCTCCGACGGCTGACACCACGTTAACGAACGTCAGTCCACCAGGTCACGCACGACCGCGTCGGCCAGCAGCCTCCCCTGGAGGGTCAGGGCGGCGCGGCCGTCGGCGTACGGGCCGGGGGCGAGCAGGCCGTCGGCGAGGGCCCGGGCGGCCGCCTCGCGGCCGGTGCCGGTCAGCAGGTCCAGGGAGACGCCCTCCACCAGGCGCAGTTCCAGCAGGATGCGCTCGACGCGGCGGTCCTCCTCGGCCAGGACCTCGCGGCCCAGCGCCGGGGTGCGGGACTCGGCGAGGGCCCGGGCGTAGGCGGCGGGGTGCTTGGCGTTCCACCAGCGGACGCCGCCGACGTGGCTGTGGGCGCCGGGGCCGGCGCCCCACCAGTCGGCGCCGGTCCAGTAGAGCTCGTTGTGGCGGCAGCGCCCCTCGGGGGTGGTGGCCCAGTTGGAGACCTCGTACCAGGAGTAGCCCGCCGCGCCGAGCGCCTCCTCGGCGATGAGGTAGCGGTCGGCGTGCACGTCGTCGTCGATCATCGGCAGTTCGCCGCGCTTGACCCGGGCGGCGAGCCGGGTGCCCTCCTCGACGATCAGGGAGTACGCGGAGACGTGGTCGGGCCCGGCGCCGATCGCGGCGTCCAGGGAGGCCCGCCAGTCGTCGTCGGACTCGCCGGGGGTGCCGTAGATCAGGTCCAGGTTGACGTGGTCGAACCCGGCCGCGCGGGCCTCGGCGACGCAGGCCTCGGGGCGGCCCGGGGTGTGGTGGCGGTCGAGCAGCTGCAGCACGTGCGGCCGGGCGCTCTGCATGCCGAAGGAGATCCGGTTGTAGCCGCCCTCGCGCAGCTCGGCCAGGTACGCCGGGTCGACGGACTCCGGATTGGCCTCCGTGGTGACCTCGGCGTCGTCGGCGAGCCCGAACTCCTCGCGGATCGCGGCGAGCATCTTCACCAGGTCACGGGCGGGCAGCAGGGTGGGGGTGCCGCCGCCGAGGAAGACGGTCCGCACCGGCAGCTCGGCGTCGCCCAGCACCTTCCGGGCCAGCCGGATCTCGGCGACCACGTTGTCCGCGTACGTCTCCTGCGAGGCGACCGCCCCGGAGGAGCGCAGCTCGGTGGCGGTGTACGTGTTGAAGTCGCAGTAGCCGCAGCGGCTGGCGCAGTACGGCACGTGCAGGTAGAAGCCGAACGGCCGCCGGCCGAGCCCGTCGAGGGCGTGCGCGGGCAGGGAACCGTCGGACGGCACGGGTTCGCCGTCGGGGAGTGCGGAGGGCATGCCCCCATTGTCCCGTACGGTCCGCGAAGCCTGCGCGGACCGTACGGGACGGGGTCGATCAGGCCTCGTTGGCGCCCTCGTACATCGCGGTCACCGCGTCCGCGTAGGTCCGCTCGACCACCGGGCGCTTGATCTTCAGGCTCGGGGTGAGCTCGCCGTGCTCGACGTCCAGGTCGCGCGGCAGCAGGTGGAACTTCTTGATCGTCTGCCAGCGCTGCAGCCCGCCGTTGAGCCGCTTCACGAAGCCCTCGATCAGCTCGTGGACGGCCGGCTCCACGGCCAGCTCGGCGTACGACTTGCCGGCCAGGCCGTGCTCGGCGGCCCACGGCATCAGGACCGCCTCGTCCAGGCCGATCAGCGCCGTGCAGTAGTTGCGGCCGTTGCCGATCACCAGGATGTTGCTGACGAACGGGCAGACCGCCTTGAACTTGCCCTCGACCTCGCTGGGCGCCACGTACTTGCCGCCGGAGGTCTTGAACAGGTCCTTCTTGCGGTCGGTGATCCGCAGGAAGCCGTCCGGGCTGAGCTCGCCGATGTCCTCGGTGTGGAACCAGCCGTCCGGCTCCAGCACCTCGGCGGTCTTCTCCGGCAGGTTGTGGTAGCCGCGCATGATGCCCGGACCGCGCAGCAGGATCTCGCCGTCCTCGGCGATCCGCACCTCGGTGCCCGGCAGCGGGCGGCCCACCGTGCCGATCCGCACGTCCTCCTCGCGGTTCACGCAGGAGCCGGCGCTGGTCTCGCTCAGGCCGTAGCCCTCCAGGATCGGCACCCCGGCGCCCAGGAAGAAGTAGCCGATCTCCGGGGCCAGCGCGGCACTGCCGGAGACCGCGCCGCGCAGCCTCCCGCCGAACGCCGCCCGGATCTTCGCGTACACCAGCTTGTCCGCCAGCGCGTGCTGCGCCCGCAGGCCCAGCGGGGCGGTACCGGAACCGGTGGCGACCCGGCTCTCCTGGACCGCCCGGGCGTGCTCGCGGGCGACCTTGGCGGCCCACATGAAGATCTTGTACTTGGCGCCGCCCTCGGCCCGGGCCTTGCCCGCGATGCCGTTGTAGACCTTCTCGAAGATGCGCGGCGCCGAGGCCATGATGGTCGGCCGGATCACCGGCAGGTTGTGGATGATCCGGTCCACCCGGCCGTCCAACGCCATCACGTGCCCGGTGGCGATCTGCCCGGAGATCAGCGTCTTGCCGAACACGTGCGACAGCGGCAGCCACATGAACTGCACGTCGTCGGAGCGCAGCAGCCCGCTCGCCTCCTGCGCCCGGCCCTCGTACGCCCAGCAGTCGTGCACCAGGCGCACGCCCTTGGGGCGGCCGGTGGTGCCCGAGGTGTAGATCAGGGTGGCCAGCTGCTCCTTGTCGAGCCCGGCGACGGCCTTCTCCACCGCGTCCGGGTGCTGCTCCAGGTACGCGGCGCCGCGCTGCTCCAGCTCGGCGAGGGTCAGCACCTCGAGGCCGGGCGCCTGCGGGGCCTCGTCGGGGGCGTCGAAGAGGATCACCGTGCGCAGCTCGGGCAGCTGCTCGATCTGCGCGGCCGCCTTGGCCAGCTGGGCGGCGTTCTCCGCGAACAGCGCCCGGGAGCCCGAGTCGGAGAGGATGAACGCGGTCTCGTCCGCGTTGGTGCTCGGGTAGACCGTCGTGATCGCGGCACCCGCGCACATGGCGCCGAGGTCCGTGAGGACCCACTCGAGCCGGGTGGAGGACGCCAGGGCGACCCGGTCCTCCGGCTGGATGCCGAGCGCCATCAGACCGGCGGCCACTGCCTTCACCCGGGCCGCGGTCTGCGCCCAGGTCAGCGAGCGCCACTGCTCCGCGCCGGGCGCGCCGTCCGCGGCGTGCTCGTCGACCGGGGCCGGGTAGCGGTAGGCCTCGGCGTTCGGGGTCGCGGCGACCCGCTCCAGGAGCAGGTGCGCGACGGAGGCGGGACGCCCGGCGACGAGGTCGGGCCTACCGGAGTCGATCAGGGACTGCGCGGAACTCAACGAGGACCTCCGGGGGCGGGTGGCCGTCTGAGGGATGGTCGCGGCGGCCGTGGGGGCGGTCGCCGGGCCCCGGTTTCACCTGAGCGATACCGGTCGGTAACAAGGGGGCAACCAGCAGCCTAGGGGGAAACCGGTCATTCCGTAAGAGGGTCGCACCTCCTGGCACGCCCCCGCGGCACCGGTGACCGCGCCCCACCCGACACACCCGCCCCACCCGGAGACCGACCGGCGAACCGCCCACCGTTCGGCAAAGGCCCGGCAAATCCCCGGTTCCCACACGCCGAATGACCTGTACGACGCTACAGAACAACGAGAATCGGGATGCGAACCCGACCGGCGACGACAAGAGTGTGCTAGTGCTGATCAGACTGCTGCGGGCGTACCTGCGCCCCTACTCCCGACCGATCACCCTGCTGGTGGTCCTCCAACTGGTGTCCACCCTCGCGGCGCTCTACCTGCCGACACTCAACGCCGACATCATCGACGACGGCGTCGTCAAGGGCGACACCGGCTACATCCTGCGCGTCGGCGGGGTGATGATCGGCGTGACCATCCTCCAGGCGGCCTGCTCGATCGGCGCCGTCTTCATCGGCGCCCGCGTCGCCATGGCCTTCGGCCGGGACGTCCGCGCCGCCGTCTTCGACCGGGTCCAGAGCTTCTCCGCCCGCGAAGTCGGCCAGTTCGGCGCGCCCTCCCTGATCACCCGCACCACCAACGACGTCCAGCAGATCCAGATGCTCGCCCTGATGAGCTTCACGCTCATGGTCGCCGCACCCATCATGTGCGTCGGCGGCATCATCATGGCGCTCAACCAGGACGTCCCCCTGTCCGGCCTGCTGCTCGCCGTCATCCCCGCCCTCGCCGTCGTCGTCGTCCTCCTCGTCCGCGCGCTGCGCCCCCAGTTCCGCAGCATGCAGGAGCGGATCGACACCGTGAACCGGGTCCTGCGCGAACAGATCACCGGCATCCGGGTCATCCGCGCCTTCGTCAAGGACGACCAGGAACAGGCCCGCTTCGCCGCCGCCAACGAGGACCTCACCAGCGTCGCCCGCCACGTCGGCCGGCTGATGGCCGTCATGTTCCCCGCCGTCATGCTCGTCGTGAACGTCTCCAGCGTCGCCGTGCTCTGGTTCGGCGCCAAGCGCATCGACAGCGGCGCCATGGAGATCGGCGCCCTCACCGCCTTCCTCTCCTACCTCATGCAGATCCTGATGAGCGTCATGATGGCCACCTTCATGTTCATGATGGTGCCCCGCGCCGAGGTCTGCGCCGAGCGCGTCCAGGAGGTCCTCGGCACCGACTCCAGCGTCGTCCCGCCCGCCACGCCCGTCACCGAGGCCCCCCGCCGCGGCAACCTCGAACTGCGCGACGTCGACTTCCGCTACCCCGGCGCCGAAGCCTCCGTCCTGCGCGGCATCGACCTCACCGCCCGCCCCGGCCAGACCACCGCCATCATCGGCTCCACCGGCAGCGGCAAGTCCACCCTGCTCGGCCTCGTCCCCCGGCTCTTCGACGCCACCTCCGGACAGGTCCTGCTCGACGGCACCGACGTCCGCGAACTCGCCGCCGACGCGATCGCCGACAGCGTCGGCATCGTCCCCCAGAAGCCCTACCTGTTCACCGGCACCGTCGCCAGCAACCTCCGCTACGGGCGGCCCGACGCCACCGACGAGGAACTCTGGCACGCCCTGGAGATCGCCCAGGCCAAGGAGTTCGTCGAGAAGCTCCCCGAAGGCCTCGACGCCCCCATCGCCCAGGGCGGCAGCAACGTCTCCGGCGGCCAGCGCCAACGCCTCGCCATCGCCCGCGCCCTCGTCCGCAAACCCTCCGTCTACCTCTTCGACGACTCCTTCTCCGCGCTCGACTACGCCACCGACGCCAGACTGCGCAAAGCCCTCGCCCGCGAGACCTCCGACGCCACCGTCCTGATCGTCGCCCAGCGCGTCTCCACCATCCGCGACGCCGACCGCATCATCGTCCTCGACGAAGGCGCCGTCGTCGGCAGCGGCACCCACCACGAACTGATGGCCGACAACCCGACGTACCGGGAGATCGTGCTCTCCCAGCTCACCGAGCAGGAGGCGGCATGACCACCCCGGGAAAGCCCCCCGCACAGGACCTGCAGAAGAAGGCCCCCGCCGACCTGCCCAGCGACTCCCAGGCCGCCGCCGCCCGCCGCGGCCCCGCCGGACCCGGCCGCTTCATGGGCGGCCAGGGCACCGAGAAGTCCATGGACTTCAAGGGCTCCGGCAAACGCGTCCTCGGCCTGCTGCGCCCCGAACGCAAGATCCTCGTCGGCGTCCTGCTCCTCGGCGTGCTCGGCATCGGCTGCGCCGTCATCGGCCCCAAGATCCTCGGCGACGCCACCGACCTGATCTTCGCCGGCGTCGTCGGCGCCCGCTTCGACCCCGGCACCTCCAAGGCCCAGGTCATCGACGGGCTGCGCGCCCACGGCGACGGCGGCGTCGCCGACCTGCTCGCCGCCGTCGACTTCACCCCCGGCCAGGGCATGGACTTCGACGCCATCGGCTCCGTCCTGCTCTGGGTCCTCGGCATCTACGTCGCCTCCGCCGTCTTCGGCATCCTCCAGGGCCGACTCGCCACCACCGCCATCCAGCGCGCGAGCTACCGGCTGCGCCAGGACGTCGAGGCCAAGCTCGCCCGCCTGCCGCTCAGCTACTTCGACAAGCAGCCCCGCGGCGAAGTGCTCAGCCGGGTCACCAACGACATCGACAACATCGGCCAGTCCATGCAGCAGACCATGGGACAGGTCGTCAACTCGCTGCTCACCGTGGTCGGCGTGCTCGCGATGATGTTCTGGATCTCCCCGCTGCTCGCCCTGATCGCGCTGGTCTCGGTGCCGGTCTCGGTCGTCGTCGCCACCAAGGTCGGCAAGCGGGCCCAGCCCCAGTTCGTCCAGCAGTGGAAGTCCACCGGCCAACTCAACGCCCACATCGAGGAGATGTACACCGGCCACACCCTGGTCAAGGTGTTCGGCCGCCAACGCGAGGCCGCCGCGACCTTCCGCGAACACAACGAGGCACTGTACGAAGCCAGTTACAAGGCCCAGTTCATCTCCGGGATCATCCAGCCCGCGATGATGCTGATCGGCAACCTGCAGTACGTGCTGGTCGCCGTCGTCGGCGGCCTGCGGGTGGCCGCCGGCGCGCTGTCCATCGGCGACGTCCAGGCGTTCATCCAGTACTCCCGACAGTTCAGCCAGCCGCTCACCCAGGTCGCCAGCATGGCCAACCTGGTGCAGTCCGGCGTCGCCTCCGCCGAGCGCGTCTTCGAACTGCTCGACGCCCCCGAGCAGAGCGCCGAGCCGGCCATGCCCGAGAAGCCCGACGCCGTCCACGGGCGGGTCTCCTTCCAGGACGTCTCCTTCCGCTACGACCCCGACAAGCCGCTCATCGAGGACCTCTCCCTCAAGGTCGAACCCGGCCACACCGTCGCCATCGTCGGCCCCACCGGCGCCGGCAAGACCACCCTCGTCAACCTGCTGATGCGGTTCTACGAGGTCAGCTCCGGCCGGATCACCCTCGACGGGGTCGACATCTCCGCGATGTCCCGCGAGGACCTGCGCTCCGGCATCGGCATGGTCCTCCAGGACACCTGGCTGTTCGGCGGCACCATCGCCGACAACATCGCCTACGGCGCCCAGGGAGCCACCCGCGAACAGGTCGTCGAAGCCGCCAAGGCCGCCCACGTCGACCGCTTCGTACGCACCCTCCCCGACGGCTACGACACCGTCATCGACGACGAGGGCACCGGCGTCAGCGCCGGCGAGAAGCAGCTCATCACCATCGCCCGGGCCTTCCTCGCCCAGCCGTCCATCCTGGTCCTCGACGAGGCCACCAGCTCCGTCGACACCCGCACCGAGGTGCTGATCCAGCGGGCCATGGCCCGGCTGCGCACCGGCCGCACCAGCTTCGTGATCGCCCACCGGCTCTCCACCATCCGGGACGCCGACGTGATCCTGGTGATGGAGAACGGCTCGATCGTGGAGCAGGGCTCGCACGACGAGCTGATCGCCGCCGGCGGCGCCTACGCGCGGCTCTACCAGGCGCAGTTCGCGGAGGCCGTCGCCGAGGTGGACTGACCCGGCACCACCCGGCGCCACCCGGCGCCACCCCGCGGGCCGGGGCGGGACCACCCGCCCCGGCCCTTCGCGTCCCCGGTCTCCGCGCCCCGACCTTCGCGTCCCGACCTTCGCGTCCCGATCCTCGCGCCCTCGTCTTCGCGCCCTCGTCTTCGCGCCCCGACCTTCGCGTCCCCGGTCTCCGCGCCCTGGTCTTCGCAACGGGCGCCGGCGGGCGCTACCTTGGGCGGGTGATCGACGACCAGCTCCCGGCCGCCCCGGACGCCTTCGAGGCGAACCGCCGCTACCTGGGATCGGTCGCCTACCGGCTGCTCGGCTCCTTCACCGACGCCGAGGACGTCCTGCAGGACGCCTGGCTGCGCTGGCAGGCCGCCGACCGCACCGCCGTCGCCGACCCGCGCGCCTTCCTGACCACCGTCGTCACCCGGCTCTGCTACGACCAGCTCGGCTCCGCCCGCGCCCGCCGCGAGGCCTACTACGGCGAGTGGCTGCCCGAGCCCGCCGTCTCCTACGCGGACGGCCCCGACACCCCCGCCGAACTCGCCGAACGCGGCGAGTCCGTCTCGCTCGCCCTGCTCGCCGTCCTGGAGCAGCTCTCCCCCGCCGAGCGGGCCGCCTTCGTGCTGCACGACGTCTTCGCCGTCGGCTTCGAGGAGATCGGCGTCTCGCTGGACCGCTCCCCCGACGCCGCCCGCCAGCTCGCCTCCCGGGCCCGCCGCCGGGTCAAGGACGGCAGCCGCCGCGGCGGCGCCGACCCGGCCGAGCACCGCCAGGCCGTCGAGGCCTTCAACGCCGCCAGCACCCGCGGCGACATCCTCGCCCTGATGGAGATCCTCGACCCGGACGTCGTCTGGCACGCCGACGGCGGCGGCATCGTCCGCGCCGCCGCCCGCCCCGTCCGCGGCGCCGACAAGGTCGCCCGCCTGGTCGCCGGCCTGGTCGCCAAGTGGTTCACCCCCGACGTGGCGACCGGCCCCGCCGTGGTCAACGGCGAACCGGGGCTGATCTGGTACGAGCGCGCCACCGGCGCCGTCGGCGGCGTACTCGCCTTCACCGTGGCCGACGGGCGGATCACCGAGGCCTTCGTCGTGGTCAACCCCGAGAAGCTCGGCCGCATCAGCCCGGTCACCGCCCCCTGACCCGACCCCGCCGGCTGTGACGCGGGTCACGGTCACATCCCGACCGGCCGCCTCGTCCCCCTTCCGAACAGCGCTCCACCAGGGCGCACCGAACGGAGGCGGACGAGATGAGCAGCACCACCACCGGTAAGCGGATCGTCGTCCTGGGCGCCGGGTACGCCGGCCTCACCGCGGCCAAGGGCGCCGGACGCCACCACAGCGTCACCCTGGTCGCCCCCGAGGAGCGGCTCCTGCACCGCATCCGCCAGCACGAGGCGGCGGCCGGCCGCGGCCGCGACTGGCCCGCCATCGGCGAACTGGCCCGCGGCCGCAGGATCCACCACCGCCGGGCCCGCGCCGTCGAACTCGACCTCACCGGGCACAAGGTCCTGCTGGACGACGGCACCACCCTCGAGTACGACACCCTGGTCTACGCCCTCGGCAGCCGCACCGCCTGGCACGGCGTCCCCGGCGCCGTCGAGCACGCCCACCCCGTCGAGCGCGCCGCCGAGGTCCGGCGCCTGATCGGCGAGGCCGACCGCCCCGGCACCCTGGCCGTCGTCGGCGGCGGCGCCACCGGCATCGAACTCGCCACCGAACTCGCCGAGGCCCACCCCGACTGGCGGGTGCGGATCGTCGCCGCCGGCCGGGTCGGCGGCATCTACTCGCCCAAGGGCCGCGCCCACGTCCGGCGCGTCCTCGACCGGCTCGGCGTCGCCGTCCACGAGGACGCCACCGTCACCGAGGTCACCCCGGACGGGCTGCACACCACCGCCGGCCCGGTCGAGGCCGACCTCATGGTGTGGGCCGCCTCGATGGAACCGCACCCGCTGGCCGCCGAGGCCGGACTGACCGTGGACGAGCGCGGCCGCGCCCTGGTGGACGACCACCTCCGGTCGGTCTCGCACCCGGACGTCCACGTGGTCGGCGACGCCGCCGCCGTCACCGTCCCCGGCGTCGGCACCCTGCGGATGGGCTGCGCCACCGCGCTGCCGCAGGGCCAGTACGTCGGCAAACTGCTCGACGGGCGCACCGAGAAGCCGTTCTCGTTCCGGTACGTCGTCCAGTGCGTGAGCCTCGGCCGGCGGGACGGGCTGCTGCAGCTGGTCCACCCGGACGACTCGATGAAGCCCACCGTGTTCACCGGCACCGCGGGGCGGCTGGCCAAGGCCGGGATCGTCTCCGCCGTCCTCAGCGCGCTGAAGTAGCCACCGGAGCCCCGCGGGAACGCGAAAGGGCCCGGGCTGGTGCCCGGGCCCTTCGGCTCGCCTCGGCTGCTCCGCTCGCCTCGGCCGGAGGCTACTTCCTCGCCTCGGTCACTTCTTTTCCTTCGGCGCCTCGGCGTCGGTGGACAGCGCGGCGATGAAGGCCTCCTGCGGGACCTCCACGCGGCCGACCATCTTCATCCGCTTCTTGCCTTCCTTCTGCTTCTCCAGCAGCTTCCGCTTACGGGAGATGTCACCGCCGTAGCACTTGGCGAGGACGTCCTTGCGGATCGCGCGGACCGTCTCACGGGCGATCACCCGGGAGCCGATGGCGGCCTGGATCGGCACCTCGAACTGCTGGCGGGGGATGAGCTTCTGCAGCTTGCCCGCCATCATCACGCCGTAGCCGTAGGCCTTGTCCTTGTGGACGATCGCGGAGAAGGCGTCCACCGCGTCGCCGTGCAGCAGGATGTCGACCTTGACCAGGTCCGCGGTCTGCTCGCCGATGGGCTCGTAGTCGAGCGAGGCGTAGCCGCGGGTCTTGGACTTCAGCTGGTCGAAGAAGTCGAAGACGATCTCCGCGAGCGGCAGGGTGTAGCGCAGCTCGACCCGGTCCTCGGAGAGGTAGTCCATGCCCTGCAGGCTGCCGCGACGGGACTGGCAGAGCTCCATGATCGCGCCGACGAACTCGTTGGGCGCCAGGATGGTGCCGCGCACGACCGGCTCGTACACCTCGGCAATCTTGCCGGAGGGGAACTCGCTCGGGTTGGTGACGGTGTGCTCGGTGCCGTCCTCCATGATCACCCGGTAGACCACGTTGGGGGCGGTGGAGATCAGGTCGAGGTTGAACTCGCGCTCCAGGCGCTCCCGGATGATCTCCAGGTGCAGCAGTCCGAGGAAGCCGCAGCGGTAGCCGAAGCCGAGCGCGACCGAGGTCTCCGGCTCGTACACCAGCGCGGCGTCGTTCAGCCGCAGCTTGTCCAGGGCGTCGCGCAGCAGCGGGTAGTCCGAGCCGTCCAGCGGGTAGAGGCCGGAGAACACCATCGGACGCGGGTCCTTGTAGCCGCCGAGCGGCTCGGTGGCACCCTTGTGCATCGACGTGATGGTGTCACCGACCTTGGACTGCCGGACGTCCTTCACACCGGTGATGATGTAGCCCACCTCGCCGACGCCGAGGCCGTCGGCGACCTTCGGCTCAGGGGAGATGACACCGATCTCCAGCAGCTCGTGGGTGGCGCCGGTCGACATCATCGCGATGCGCTCGCGCTTGGTCAGCTGGCCGTCCACGACACGGACGTAGGTGACCACGCCGCGGTAGGAGTCGTACACCGAGTCGAAGATCATCGCGCGGGCCGGGGCGTCCTTGACGCCGACCGGGGCCGGGACGGTGTTGACGATGTGGTCCAGCAGGTCCTCGACGCCCAGACCGGTCTTGGCGCTGACCTTGAGCACGTCGCCCGGGTCGCAGCCGATGATGTGGGCGATCTCCTCGGCGTACTTCTCCGGCTGCGCGGCCGGCAGGTCGATCTTGTTGAGCACCGGGACGATCGTGAGGTCGTTCTCCAGCGCCAGGTACAGGTTGGCGAGGGTCTGCGCCTCGATGCCCTGGGCCGCGTCGACCACCAGGATGGTGCCCTCGCACGCGGCGAGGGAGCGGGACACCTCGTACGTGAAGTCCACGTGGCCGGGGGTGTCGATCATGTTGAGGATGTGCGTCGTCCCGGCATCCGGCCCGGTCTTCGGCGCCCACGGGAGGCGGACCGCCTGCGACTTGATGGTGATGCCGCGCTCACGCTCGATGTCCATGCGGTCGAGGTACTGGGCACGCATCTGCCGGGGGTCGACGACGCCGGTGATCTGCAGCATCCGGTCTGCGAGCGTCGACTTGCCGTGGTCGATGTGGGCGATGATGCAGAAGTTGCGGATCAGCGCCGGGTCGGTACGGCTGGGCTCTGGCACATTGCTGGGGGTCGCGGGCACCTTGGTCCGATTCTCCGTTGGTCCGGGGCCGGGGGTGTCCGGGTCATCGCTGACCGGTTTCCCGGGGACCGGACAGTCTCGTCCGATCGAAATAGTTCCTCCCATCTTCCCACGAGCGCGGGCCGAGCTGCCGTTCGGGCACCATCCGGCCCCTCCCCCTCCCCTTCGCCCACCCCTCCGCCCCGGGGGTCCCCGGCCTTCCTCCGCGCGTCCGCAGGCGGCAGGATGGCCTCCCGTGATCCTCGAAAGCGCCCTGCTCGACGTTCTGCCCGGCCGGGAGGAGGAGTTCCTCGCCGCCTTCGCCGAGGCCCGCCCGCTGATCAGCGTCCAACGGGGCTTCCGCTCCCTGGAGCTGCGGCGCTGCCTCGACGAGGGCCGCGGCTCGCGCTTCCTCCTCCAGGTCGGCTGGGACACCCTCGCCGACCACACCGAGGGCTTCCGCGCCTCCCCCGAGTACCGGCGCTGGCGCGCGCTGCTGCACCACTTCTACCGCCCGTTCCCGGAGGTCGAGCACTACGGCGAGCCCCTGCTCCGCGCGTAGCGGCCCCGGGCCCCGCGCGTGGCGGGCCAAGGCTCCGCGGGTACCGACCCCGGCGCTGTCCCCGGGGCGACCGGTTTGGGACGGGCGGTGGGCCCCTGGTAGCGTGGGCAGCTGCACCTGGCCTCGGCATGCCCTCTCAGCTGGACCGACGGCCGACCGGTGCGTCCCGTTCAGAACCTTTAGACAGACTGAGGCTCCTTCGTGGCGAACATCAAGTCCCAGATCAAGCGCAACAAGACCAACGAGAAGGCGCGCCTGCGCAACAAGGCCGTCAAGTCCTCGCTGAAGACCGCTCTGCGCAAGGCCCGTGAGGCCGCCGCCGCCGGCGAGACCGAGAAGGCCGTCGAGCTGGCCCGCGCCGCCTCCAAGGCGCTGGACAAGGCCGTGAGCAAGGGCGTCATCCACGCCAACCAGGCCGCCAACAAGAAGTCGGCCATCACCAAGCGCGTCAACACGGCCGTCCAGGCCTGACGCCCCCGGGGGCCTCTGGCCCCCACCGTCTCAGGACGCTCCGGCCCTCTACCCGGACCCTGAGGCGCGCGAGACTCGCACCGCACGCGGCCTGCGTTCGCCACGCGGGTGCGGTGCACGAAGCAGTTCGGCAGGCGTCGCAGTCGGCCTCCTCCCCGGAGACCACTGCGGCGCCTGTCGCGTTTCATGGCCCGGCCGCTATCGTCGGTCAGGTGCGATCGAGGCGCGGGGGAGCGCCCCGACGCCACGCCGAGGGGGGACTTCATGACCACGCCGCCACCACCCGCCCCGAACGGGCCGGGGTACGGATTCCCGCAGCAGCAGCAGACGCCGGGCGGCGCGGGGGCGCAGCCCGTACCGGGGGCGCGGCCCGCACCGGGTGCCTCGGGCTTCGGGCCGCCGCCCGGACTGCCCGCCTCACCCGGGATGCCCGCGGCGCCGGGGATACCTGCGGCGCCGGGGCTGCCGACGGTGCCCGGCGGCGGTGCGTCGGGCTCCGGCGGGAACCTGCGCCGCAACGCGATCTGGGCCTTCGTCGGCGCCATCCTCGCCTCGGCCGGCTGGACCGCCGCCGTGATGCTCGTCCCCGGCATGGTCAGCAGCGACTCCTCGCCGCGCAGCCTCGGCAGCTACCACCTCTCGGACGACTTCTGCACCACCGCGAAGCCCACCAAGCTGCTCCAGACGTACTCCGTCTCGGACACCTCCGCGCCGACCCACCACACCGACCGGCACCCGGCCCTGGACAGCATGAACTGCTCGATGAGCCTCAAGCGGACCGGCGGCAACAGCGACAGCGAGTACGCCTCGGTCTACCTGCGCGCCGACCTGCACAAGGCGGTCAACCCCGCGCCCGAGCTGCAGGCCAACAAGGAGCTCTACCGGGCCCGCGGCTACCAGGTCACCGACATCTCCGGGATCGGCGAGGAGGCGTACTTCCTGTACAAGGACGACGGCTCGGACAAATACCACAGCGTCTACGCCGAGCTGGACATCCGCGACGGCGGGATGACGTACTACATCAACTACTCGGCCAGCTACACCGAGGGGAAGGCCAAGCCGCCGTCCAAGGAGGACCTGCGCAGCGCCCTGCAGTCCGACGGCCAGGACGCCATCCGGGCCATGCGGAAGTAGCCCTCCGGGCCACCGCCACGACCCTGCGGCGGCCCGCGCCGGCCTGCGCGACGCGCGTCGGCCCGTGCGGCCCGTGCGGCCCGCGTCGGCCTGCCGCGCCGTCAGTAGGCGGGACGGGAGCCGGCCCGGGCGGCCCGGGCCACGGCGACCACCGCACGCTCCAGGGCGAAGGCCGGGTCGTCCGAGCCGCCCTTGACGGCGGCATCGGCCTGGGCGATCGCGGTCAGCGCGGTGGCCACCCCGTCGCCCGTCCAACCGCGCATCTGCTGGCGGACCCGGTCGACCTTCCACGGCGGCATGCCCAACTCGCGGGCCAGGTCCGCCGGGCGCATGTTCCGCCCGGTGGTCGCCAGCCGGCCGATGCTGCGCACACCGGAGGCCAGCGCGTACGTGATGCCGGTCGGCGGCTGGCCGACCGCCAGCGCCCAGCGCAGCCGCTCCAGCGCCTCCGCGGCCCGGCCGGTGACGGCCAGATCGGCCACCTCGAAGCCGGTCGCCTCGGCCCGTCCGCTGTAGTAGCGGGCCACCACCGTCTCGTCGATCGTGCCCTCGACGTCCGAGGTCAGCTGGTGGCAGGCCGCCGCCAGCTCGCGCAGATCGCTGCCCAGCGCGTCCAGCAGCGCCTGGCAGGCCTCCGGGGTCGCCGAGCGGCCGAGCGTGCGGAACTCGCCCTTGACGAAGGCCAGCCGCTCGCTCGCCTTGGCCAGCTTGGCGCAGGCCACCTCGCGGCCGCCCGCCTTGCGCCCGGCGTCCAGCAGGCCCTTGCCCTTGGCGCCACCGGCGTGCACCAGCACCATGATCACTTCGTCGGCCGGCGCCTCGATGTACGCCTTGACCTCCTTCACCGAGTCGGCGGAGAGGTCCTGCGCGGCCCGGACGACGATGACCTTGCGCTCGGCGAACAGCGACGGCGTGGTCAGCTCGGCCAGGCTCCCGGGCTGCAGCCCGCCGGGCGGCAGGTCCCGCACGTCGGTGTCCGGGTCCGCCGCCTTCGCCGCCGCCACCACCTGGGCGACCGCGCGGTCCAGCAGCAGCTCCTCCTGGCCGACCGCGAGGGTCAGCGGGGCGAGCAGGTCGTCGGGTGCACTCTTCCTGGCCATCGCGTACCAGCATCCCACGGGCCGCGGACACTCCCGCCCGCCCTCTCGGGCCGGCCGGGCGGCCTGGAGAATGGCCGGGTGACCGAGAACCGCACCACCGACCTCCCGGACGTCGACGACCCGCACGCCCGGCAGCTGCTCGTCCTGCCCGACCGCGACACCGCCGAAGAAGCCGCCGAGGAGCTCGCCGCCACCCAACCCGACCTCGGCGAGCTCGAGATCGTGCGCGACGCGCTCGCCGGCGAGGACGATGCCGAGGACGCCCAGTGGCTCGTCGTGGTCGAACCCCCGGACACCGGCTGGACCCCCGCCCTGCTGCATGCTCTCGACGCCTTCGCCGCCGACCACGAAGGCTGGCGCGAGGAGGCCTGACGCCGGGGGCGCGTCGCCGGCCGTTCCTTACGGCCCCCGGATGCGTCACAAGCTCGTCGGCGCTTCAGCGGGGCGGGGAGAGGCCTGGACCAATTTTGCTCCTGAGCTTGCCGGTGCGCTCCGGGCTCGACCCGGAGCGCACCGGAACCCTCTTCCCTCCGGCTCACCCGCTCTTCCGGCGTGACTTCACCCGCTCTTCCGGCGCCCCCACCTGAGAGTCGCCTTCCCCCTCCCCCCTGGCCTTCGGCAGTTCTCTTCGGCGCGCTCCGGGCATGCCCGGAGCGCGCCGAAACGTTTCTGCCCGGGCCCGCCCCGCCCCTCCCACTCCTCCCCCAACCCCAACCCCCATCCCTGCCCCACCTCATGGTTGGGAGGAGGAGAGCGGGCGGCGCTCACCCGGGCGGGGCCCGCGGTGCGCCCGGGCTCTGCCCGGGACGGGACAGAGCCGAGGAAGCAGCCTCCCCACGGGCGCGCGGCTTGTGAGCCGCGCGCCCGGGCTGCGGGTGGACGGACACGCCGAGCGTGGCCGGCGAATCGCCGGTCACCGCGATATCGCCCGCCCGGTCCGTCCGCAGGACCGTCGCCCCGAGCGCACGCAGCCGGTCGACCGTCTTCGGGGACGGATGACCGTACGCATTCCCCTCCCCGCAGGAGATGAGGGCCAGCCGCGGCTGCAGGACGCCGGCCAAGTCCCAGTCCTGGTGGGCCGAGCCGTGGTGCGCGACCTTCAGCACATCGACCCTCCCCAGCCGGCCCGACAGAGCCGACTGGGCCTGCGGTTCGAGATCTCCCAGCAGTGCCATGCGTAGTCCTCCTGTCAGCGACACCATCAATGCCACACTCGCGTTGTTCGCGCCGGGCGCCTCGACGCCCGCCCCGGGCACGGGCCACACCACGTCCCAGGCCAACTCCGCCCCGACCGACCGCCGTTCACCGCGCCCCGCCCTCAGCAACGGAACACCGGCCCCGGCAACCCACCCGGCGACCCGGGCCGCCTCTCCCGGCGGCTCGTCCAAGGTCGTGCCCTCGACCGCACCCACCGTGCGCCCCCGCAACACCCCCGGCACACCCTCCACGTGGTCGGCGTGGAAGTGCGTCAACAGCAGCAGGGGCACCCTCGTGATGCCCAGGTCCCGCAGGCACCTGTCCGCCGCGTCCGGATCCGGCCCGGCATCGATCACCACCGCGCTGTCCGACGCACCCGCCGCCAGGGCCAACATGTCTCCCTGGCCGACATCGCACATCGCCAGGCGCCACCCCGGTGGTGGCCAGCCGGTGGCGATCCGGGTGAGTTGCGGCGGGCGCAGCAGGACGGCCAGCAGGACCACCAGCAGCGCACCCGTCACCAGCACCCGCACCCCGCGGCGTCGGGGCCGGTCGGGCTCCCGGATGCCGGCCACCGCGCGCCGGGGCAGCAGGAGCGGCGCCGCCCAGCAGACCGCCAGGACGGCCAGCGCGACCGTCAGCGTCCCGAACCAGCCTCCCGGCCAGGAGAGTTGGCCGCCCGGCAGCTCGGCCCCGCGTCGCGCGACCAGGGCGAGCCAGCCGGCCGTCACCCCGGCCGGAACCGCGAGCAGGTGTGCCAGGCCCGGGAGGAACGGCTGCAGGACGAGCGCCCCGAAGCCGAGCAGCGTCGCCGGGGCCACCGCCGGCTCGGCCAGCAGGTTGCACGGGATGCCCACCAGGCTGACGTGTCCGGACAGCACCACCGTGACCGGCGCGCACAGCGCCTGCGCGGCCGCCGCAGCCGCGAGGGCACCCGCCAGGTGGTGCGGCCAGCGGCGGGCCCGCAGGGCCTCGGCCCAGTGCGGCCCGAGGACGAGCAGCCCGGCCGTGGCGAGCACCGAGAGCAGGAAGCCGAACGAGCGTGACAGGAACGGGTCCAGCAGGACCAGCACCAGGACGGCTCCGGCGAGCGCGGGCACCGCCTGACGCGGACGGCCGGTGGCCAGGGCCAGCATGCCGATCAGCCCCGTCCCTGCCGCCCGCAGCACACTGGGCTCGGGACGGCAGACGGTCACGAAGGCCAGCGTCAGCCCCGTGCCGAGCAGTGCGCCGGTCCGCAGCGACAGCCCGAGCGCCGCCGCCAGCCCGCGCCGTTCCGGGGTCCCGGCCTGGCCGGGCGCGCCCAGCAGTGCGCCGAGGACGATCGCCAGGTTGGCCCCGCTGACCGCCACGAGGTGGACCAGGTCGGTGGCCCGGAAAGCGTCTTCGAGGTCGTCGGGCAGACGCGAGGTGTCGCCGACGACCAGGCCCGGGAGCAGCCCGCGCGCGTCCGACGGGAGCCCGTCGGTGGCCGTGCGCAGGCCTTCGCGCAGCCGCCCAGCGATCCGCTGCGGCAGGCTCGGCGGTGCCAGCCGCCGGGGTGGGCCGTGGGCGATCAGCAGCGCCGCGGACTCGGTGTCGCGTCCCTCCCCCGGCGGCTGGACCTCGGCCTCCACGGCGAGCCGCTCGGACGGGAGCAGCCGTTGCCAGGGCTCGCTGTCCGACCCTCGGACCATGACGGTCACGGGCGTGCGGGTCCGGGTGGTCCGGCGGTCCGGAAGCAGCACGACTCGGTCGGCCACCGCGTCCACGGTGAGGAGCGTCTGCCCGCCGGTGGTGGTGCCCCGGGAGGTGTGGACCTCGGGGTCTCCCGCGACGGTCAGCTCCACCTCCACCGCGGGGGCGGGCTCGCCCGGGGACCGCGGCGCGGTGTGCTCGGCCGCGCGGGCGAGTTCCGGCAGTGGGCCGCGGTGCAGGTCGGCGGTGTGAAGCGGGGTCGCGATCGCGGCCGCCGCTGCGGTGAGCAGGACGGCGGCCAGCGTCACCGCGGCCCCGCGCCGGCGCAGGACGCCCGGCCGGACGAGCAGCAGGACGGCCGCGAGCGCGGCGACGCCCGCTGCCGCGAAGACAGGGGCCTCGTACCCCGCGTCCGGGTGCAGGAGCGCCGCGGTGACCACCCAGGCCGACACGGCGGGCAGCAGCAGCCGGAAGTCGGCGCCCGAGGATCGGGCGTGCGGGACCGGTGCGGTGGCGGCGGACACGGCGGTTCCTCCCTTCGAGGTGTGGTGGACGGACAGGCGAGGCGTCAGAGGGTGAGCAGCGGACGGAGTTCCGCGTAGGTACGGGCGCCGATGCCGCTGACCTGGCGGAGTTGGTCGAGGGAGCGGAAGGAGCCGTGCGAGGTGCGGTAGGCGAGGATGCGCTGGGCGAGGGTCGGGCCGACGCCGGGGAGGGTGTCGAGCTGCTCGAGGGTGGCGCGGTTGAGGCTGACGGGTGGTCGGGGCGTGGCGGGGCCCGGCGGTCCGCTGCCGGCTCCGGAGCCCGGGACGGGGGCGGAGCCGGCCTGCTCACCGACCAGCAGCTGCTCGCCGTCCGTCAGGATGCGGGCCAGGTTGAGGTTCCTCGTGTCCGTGTCCGGTAGCACGCCGCCCGCGGCCCGCAGGGCGTCGGCCACCCGCGAGCCACCGGGCAGGGTGTGCAGGCCGGGGATGTGGACCCGTCCGCCGATGTCGATCACGACGGCCGCCCCGGCACTGGCACCGGCACCGGCACCGGCACCGGCACCGGCGCCGACTCCCGAGAGGGCGGTACCCGCCTCGGCTACCGCGCCACCTGACGCCGCGTCGGCCGGAACAGGGCCCGGGGTCGAGGCAGTCGCCAGCGCGGGAACGGCGACCGGCTCCGGCCTGGCCAGCCAGAAGTGCTGCACGGCGTAGCCCACCGCGAACAGCAGCAGGATGGCCAGTCCTGCCACCGCGCGTCGGTCGAGTGCCATCGCCGGAGCGAGCACGTTGAATCGTGGCCGCGCTCCGACACCCGGTGGGGCCGTGTCGGCGCCAGGATCCGCTGCGCCGCCAGCGCCGGGCGGCAACGGCGCCGCACCCGCAGGAGGACCGGTCGCCGGCCGCTCCCCCGTCGCGGACGACGCCGCACCCGGAGCCGCCCCGGAGGAACCGCTCAAACCGGCCGAACCGCCCAAGCCGCCCGAGCCGGCCACGTCAGACAGGCCGCCCGTCGGCTCGTCGTCCGTCGGCAGCAGGGCGGCCATCCGCAGCCGCACCGTCTCGTTGATCGCTCGGCGCTTCGCTGCGCCCAGGCCCATGGTCGTCATGCCGAGGACGGTAGGAGTCCTCCGGCGAACGGGCGGAAATTTCCGAAACCCTGTGGATAACCCTGGGGTTGTGGATAAAGAGCGTCACTCGCACGAGCGGGCAAGGCCCCCGTAGGTTGACCAGGCGGCGCACGACCCGCCCACACCTCGCCCGCACCCCGCCCGTGACCCGGCCCCCGCACGCCGCCCGCCAGCCCGGCCCCCGGACCACCACCGCCCGTGTCAACGCGGCGCGACCACCACCGCGAGCAGCCCCGGACCGACGTGCGCGCCGATCACCGCCCCCACCTCGCCGACGTACAGCTCCCGCAGCCCCGGCACCCGTGCCCGCAGCCGCTCCGCGAGCGGCTCGGCCCGGTCCTCGGCCGCCAGGTGGTGCACGGTGATGTCGACGTCCCGCTCCCCCGACCGCTCGACCGCGATCTCCTCCAGCCGCGCGATCGCCCGCGACGCCGTCCGCACCTTCTCCAGCGGCTCGATCCGCCCCCCGTCCAGGTGCAGCAGCGGCTTGACCGCCAGAGCCGACCCGAGCAGCGCCCGCGCCGCCCCGATCCGCCCGCCCCGGCGAAGGTGTTCCAGGGTGTCGACGTAGAAGAACCCGCTGGTCGCCCCCGCTCGGCGGCCCGCCGCCTCGGCTGCCTCGGTCGGGCCCTGCCCGGCCGCGATCGCCTCGGCCGCCGCCAGCACCCCGTACCCGAGCGCCATCCCGACCAGCCGGCTGTCCACCACGTGCACCGGTACGGGGGCCTCGGCGGCTGCCAGCCGGGCGGCCTCGACGGTACCGGACAGCTCGCCCGAGATGTGCACCGAGACGATCCCCTTCGCCCCGGCTTCGGCGGCTGCCCGGTAGGTGGCCGCGAAGGTCTCCGGGTTGGGCCGGGAGGTGGTCACCCGCTGCTTGCCGCGCAGCGCCTCGGCGACGTCCTTCGGGGAGATCTCGACGCCCTCGCTCAGGACCGTGTCACCGACGGCGACGCTGAGCGGGACCACCGTGATCCCGTACCGGTCGAGGGCCTCCTGCGGCAGATAGGCCGTGGAATCGGTGACAAGCGCGAGGTCGGAGGGCATGAGGCGGAGGTTACTCCCCGTTCGTACGCGAGGACAGCGCCCGCCGACGGACGGCCGCGCCCCGGCAACGAGGCACCCGCGAGCTGCCCGAAAGCCGAGCCGAGCCAAGCCGAACCGAACCGAACCGACTCGAGCGAGCCGGCCCGAGCCCCGTGAACGCCATGAGCCCCATGAGCCCCGTGAACCCGGTGAACCCGGTGAACCCGGTGAGCCCCGGCCGATCAGCCCGCCGAGGACCCCGTCGACGGCTTCCGCAGCCGCTGCGCCAGCTTGGCCAGCGGATCGGCGAGCCCCAGCAGCTCCTCCGCGCTCGGACGCCCCTTCCCGTCCGTCAGCCCGGCCCGGGCCGCACCCCCGGCAGAACCCACGGCACCGCCGGAGCCCGAACCGGAGCCCGAAGCGGACCCCGAACCGGAGCTCGGACCGGAGGCACCCCCGCCGGAGGACCCCGCACCGGCGGCCCCCGCCCGGTCCCAGTGCCGCAGCGCCCCCGCCTCGCTCTCGCACTCCTGGCTGAGCCGGCTCAGCTCGTCGTCCGCGAACCGGTGCATCCGGTCCTGCGCCGCCCACCGCATGGTCTCCGCCGCGTGCGTGATCCGCTCCGCCCGCTCGCGCAGCTCCGGCAGCTTGGCGGCGATCCGCGCGACGTCCGGCTCGCGCTCGAGCATCCGCAACTCGCCGTCGAGCTCCGCCGCGTGGGCGTCGAGCCGGGTGAGCAGGGCGAGCGACTCACCGAGCTGGCCGTCCTGCTCGAGCCCGCCCTCCAGCACCTGCCGGGTGCCGTCGAGCGAGGTGCGCAGGCCGAGGCGGACGGTGGCGATCTGCGCGGGCGGGCCGACCTTGGTGTACGTCTTCGCCTTGAGGGTGACGGTCTCGACGGCGCGCCGGGCGTTGGCCTCGTGCTTCTCGATCTTCGCGCCGACAGCCTTGGCCGCCTTGACCGTGCCGACCACCGCCAGGACGACCACCGCGATCCCGAAGAGCAGGACCAGGCCGATCATCACGCCGAACACGTCCATCGCGAGTCACCTTCCGCCGCCGTTTCGGCCCCCACCGGGCCCAACACGGGCCTCATCGCCGATGGTTCCACGGTAGCGGCCGGGCCCGCCCCGAGGGCGGCTCGAGCGGGCCCGCGGGCGGAGATCAGGGACAGATCCGGGATGTCCCCGAGGGCTCCGAACCCACCCGCCCTGACATCCTCACGCCCCCGCCTCCGCGCCCACTGCCCCCCACACACATACGCATCACCACGGCGAAGCACCGCAGCAGAAGCGGGCCCGCAAAAGCACCGGGCGGGCGCCCCGAAGGACGCCCGCCCGATCAGCCAAGCCAGGGATCAGCCCAGCCGGGGATCACCCCAGGCCGGACTCAGCCCCGGCCCGGAGCCGACCCCGCACCGGACTCAGCCCCGGCCCGGACTCGGCAACAGCCCGCAATCACCCCGTGACGATGTTCACCAGCTTCGGAGCCCGCGCGATCACCTTGCGCACCTCCGCGCCGCCGATCGCCGCGACCACCGCCGGGTCCGCCAGCGCCAGCGCCTCCAGCTCGGCGTCCGAGATGCCCGGCGCGACCTCCAGGCGGGCCTTCACCTTGCCCTTGATCTGCACCACGCAGGTCACCGACTCGTCCACCACGTACGCCGGGTCGGCGACCGGGTAGTCGGTGTGCGCCAGCGACTCGCCGTGGCCCAGGCGGCGCCACAGCTCCTCGGCGATGTGCGGGGCCAGCGGCGCGACCATCAGCACCAGCTGCTCGGCCACGGCCCGCGGCGTCGAGCCGCGCTTGACCAGGAAGTTGTTCAGCTCGATCGCCTTGGCGACGGCCGTGTTGAAGCGCAGCCCGGCCATGTCGCCGCGGATGCCGTCGATCGCCTTGTGCAGGGCGCGCAGCGTCGCGTCGTCCGGCGTCTCCTCGGTGACGACCAGCTCGCCGGTGGTCTCGGAGACGATGTTGCGCCACAGCCGCTGCAGGAAGCGGTACGAGCCGACGACGGCGCGGGTGTCCCACGGGCGGGAGACGTCCAGGGGGCCCATCGACATCTCGTACAGGCGCAGCGTGTCGGCGCCGTACTCGTCGGCGATGTCGTCCGGCGCGACGGCGTTCTTCAGGGACTTGCCCATCTTCCCGGCCTCGCGCTTGACCGGCTCGCCCTGCCAGGAGTACTGGCCGTCGCGCTCCTCGACCTCGGCGGCGGGCACCGGGAAGCCGCGCTCGTCGCGGTAGACGTCGGCGGTGATCATGCCCTGGTTGAACAGCTTGTGGAACGGCTCGACGGACGAGACGTGGCCCAGGTCGTGCAGCACCTTGTGCCAGAAGCGCGCGTACAGCAGGTGCAGCACGGCGTGCTCGGCACCGCCGACGTACAGGTCGGCGCCGCCGGCCGGCTTGGTGTCCGTCGGGCCCAGCCAGTACTGCTCGTTGGCCGGGTCGACGACCGCCGAGGAGTTCGACGGGTCGACGTAGCGCAGCTCGTACCAGCACGAACCGGCCCAGTTGGGCATCGTGTTGGTCTCGCGGCGGTACTTCTTCACGCCGTCGCCCAGGTCCAGTTCGACGTTGACCCAGGCCTCGTTGCGCGACAGCGGGGTCTCGGGCGAGGAGCTGGAGTCGTACGCGTCGTAGGTGCGCGGCGAGTAGTCGTCGACCTCGGGGACCTCGACCGGCAGCATCGACTCGGGCAGCGCGTGCATGACGCCGTCCTCGTCGTAGACGATCGGGAAGGGCTCGCCCCAGTACCGCTGGCGGCTGAACAGCCAGTCGCGCAGGCGGTAGTTGACGGTGCCCTCGCCGATGCCGCGCTCGGCCAGCCAGGCGGTCGCGCGCGCCTTGGCGTCGATGACGCTCAGCCCGTCCAGCGACAGGTCGCCCTGCTCGCGGGCGGAGTTGACGATGACGGAGTCGTACGTGTCGAAGGCGTCGTCCCACAGCGCCGGGTCCTCGCCGCGGCCGTCCGTCGGCTCGACGACGCAGCGCATCGGCAGGGCGAAGGCGCGGGCGAAGGCGAAGTCGCGGTGGTCGTGGGCGGGGACGGCCATGATGGCGCCGGTGCCGTAGCCCATCAGCACGTAGTCGGCGATGAAGACCGGGACGGACGCGCCGCTGACCGGGTTGACGGCGTAGGCGCCGGTGAAGACGCCGGTCTTGACCTTGGCCTCGACCTGGCGCTCGACGTCCGACTTGGCGGCGGCCGCGGCGCGGTAGGCGGCGACGGCCTCGGCGGGGGTGGCGGCGCCGCCGGTCCACTCGGCGGGAACGTCCTCGGGCCAGGCGGCGGGGACGATCGAGTCGACCAGGCCGTGCTCAGGCGCCAGCACCATGTAGGTGGCGCCGAACAGGGTGTCGGGGCGGGTGGTGAAGACGGTGATCCGCTCACCGGAGCCGACCGCGAAGTCCACCCGGGCGCCCTCGGAGCGTCCGATCCAGTTGCGCTGCTGCAGCTTGATGGCCTCGGGCCAGTCCAGCAGGTCCAGGTCCTCGATCAGCCGGTCGGAGTACGCGGTGATGCGCATCATCCACTGGCGCAGGTTGGACTTGAACACCGGGAAGTTGCCGCGCTCGGAGCGGCCGTCCGCGGTGACCTCCTCGTTGGCCAGCACGGTGCCCAGGCCGGGGCACCAGTTGACCGGCACCTCCTTGGCGTACGCCAGGCGGTACTCGCCCAGCACCTCGTCGCGCTCGGCGGCGGACAGCGCGGTCCACGCCCGGCCGCCCGGCACCTCGCGCGCGCCGGACTCGAACTCGGCGATCAGCTCGGCGATCGGACGGGCCTTGCGGGCGGCCTCGTCGTACCAGGAGTCGAAGATCTGCAGGAAGATCCACTGGGTCCAGCGGTAGTAGTCCGGGTCGATCGTGGAGATCGAGCGGCGCGGGTCGTGGCCCAGGCCCAGTCGGCGCAGCTGCTGGCGCATGTTGGCGATGTTGGCCTCGGTGGAGACCCGCGGGTGGGTGCCGGTCTGCACCGCGTACTGCTCGGCGGGCAGGCCGAAGGCGTCGTAGCCCAGCGTGTGCAGCACGTTGTGGCCGGTCATCCGCTGGTAGCGGGCGTAGACGTCGGTGGCGATGTAGCCCAGGGGGTGGCCGACGTGCAGGCCCGCGCCCGAGGGGTACGGGAACATGTCCATGATGAAGCTGTGCGGCTTCGCGGCGACGTCACCGGCGGACGGGTCGGCCAGCGCACCGGTGGGGTTGGGGGCGTGGAAGGTGCCCTCCTTCTCCCAGAGGTCCTGCCAGCGGGACTCGATCTCGGCCGCCAGCGCGGCGCTGTACCGGAACGGCTCGGTCGCGGTCTCGGCCGCGCCGGACGCAGGGGTCGTCTCGCTCATGGTCCTTCAAGCTCCATCGGTGTCGGTTGGCGAACCGCGCTGGCGGCCGGCCCGGGGACCCGGCCCGGACGGGGTCGGGGGCGGAAAACAAAAAATCCCCTCGCAGGAGGGGACGCCACGCCGACTCCGGCACCGCCCGTGGGGGCTCAGCCGGTCCTGGTCAGCGCGGCCGGCTAAGGAGCAGGCGCACGGTTCGCATGGGCTCAGGGTACCGCAAGCGGTCCGGCGCGCTGCGGGGTATGCCGCCGGGGCGGCCGTACGACGCCCCGGCGGGCCGCCTGCCCCGTCAGCGCCCGGCAGCGCCGGCGGCAACCGGCACCCCGGCCTCGCCGCACCCCCGCCCCGGCCTCAGCGCGCCACCGCCCGCCCCGCCGCGTCGAAGTCCCGCAGCGCCTTCGCCAGCCGCTCCGACTGCATCCCGGCCGCGAGCGCGCGCGCCAGCGCCGCCGTGCGGGCCGCCTCCCGCTGGTCGCCGAGCCGCCGGTGGGTCTCGGCGAGGCGCACCATCAGCAGTGCTTTGGAGCGGGCCCGCCCGGGCCCGAGCCCGGCCACGGCCTCGGCGAGCAGCGCCTTCGCGGGCCGGTGCCGGCCGAGCGCCAGCCGCCCCTCTCCCACCATCCCGGCGATCAGGGCGCGGGCCTCCTCGGTGCCGGGCACGCCGTCCAGCTCGGCGAAGGCCCTGGCGGCGGCGGCCTCGGCCCGTTCCGGCTCGTCCCGGCGGCCGTACGCGCGGGCGAGCCGGCCGAGCTGGCGGGCCCGCCCGGTGGGGCCGAGTGCGGCGCCGTGGGCCTCCAGGGCGGTCTCCAGCGCGGAGACGGCGTCCAGACCGCGCCCGCCAGGTCCCTGGGTGGCGAGCACCACCAGCGCGCCGAGCACGGCGACCCCGAGCCGGGCGTCGCCGCTGACGTGGGCGGCGCGTAGCGCGGCGACGAAGGCGCGCTGGGCGGCCGCGTCGTGGCCGAGGTCGTACGCGGCCCAGCCGGCCAGTCGGGCGAGCCTGCTGGCCGTGCCGTACAGCTCGCGTCCCAGCCGTTCGTCGTAGGCGCCGAGTTCCAGCAGCTTGGCGAGCATGGCGAGTTCGGCGCGGGTGGGGCCGAGGACGAGTCCGCCGCCGCAGGCGCGTTCGAGCCGCTGCTTGCTGCGGTAGGACAGGCCGAGTTCGCCGACGAGTGCGGCCTCGACGCGCAGTGCGCCCTCACCACCCCCGACGGGCGGTGGCGGGGAGGCGAGCCGGGCGGCGGCCTGGTCGAGGTCGGCGTTGCGGAAGAGGTCGGTGAGGCGGACCGGTCCGGCGTCGGTGGCGGCCTCGCGCAGCGCGGTCTGGGCGGTGTCGGCGGTCCACGGGTCGGTGAGCAGCCGGGGCGAGAGGATCTTGGCGCCGCGGTGGCCGCCCATCCGGCCCCAGAGCTGCTCGTAGGTGACGGCGATGCCGAGGGTGCGGCTGAGCACTTCGCAGACCGCCTGGTCGTGCGGGCTGCGCGGCACCATGCCGCGGTCGCGCCACTTGTAGGGGGCGGTGGAGCTGATGGCCAGGCCCGGCGGCAGCGCGAGGCTCACCTCGCGGGCGAGCCGTTCCGGACTCCAGCCGAGCTGGTGGAGTATCCGGGCCAGTTCCTCGTTCCGCCTTCGCTCCAGATCGGCCATGGCACGACGGTAGCGGGATTCCGGGTCCTCCCGCCGGTGGCATGGTCGAAACGGCGAAGAGCCGCCTCCCGTTCCCGGGAGGCGGCTCTCGACTGCTGTGGAGCTATGGGGAATTGAACCCCAGACCTCTTGCATGCCATGCAAGCGCTCTACCAACTGAGCTATAGCCCCTTGACCTGCGATGTCACCGGGGCTTTCGGCCGTTTCCGTCCGGTTTCCCTCGGCGACATCGACTACTTTACACGGTCGGGGGCGTGCTCCAGAAATCCGTTCCCCGGGCCCCGTTTCCCGGGCTCCGCGCCCGAGACTTCGCGGCCGGGGCTCCGAGGCCTGGGCTCCCCCGGGCCTGGCGCGCCGGGGCCGACGCGCCGGGTCTACCGCGCCGCCCGCCGGCTGCGTGCGGCGAAGCCCGCCGCAACCAGCGCCGCGAGGGCGTCGACCAGCAGGGTGGTCCGCAGGGCGTGCCCGGACTCGGCGGCCGGCGCCGGCAGGTCGACCTGCCCGAGGAACACCGAGCCGAGCACCGCGACCCCGATCACCTGCCCGAGCTGGATGACCGTCACCATCACCCCGCTGGCGTCGGCCGCGTCCTCGGGCGCCACCCCCGCGAGCGCCCGGGCGAACAGCGGTGCGTACGCGCAGCCGGCGACCAGGCCGAGCGCGGACATCTCCACCAGCGGTCCCGTGCCGATCCCGGCGCCGCCGCCGAGCAGGACGCCCAGCAGCAGGTAGCCGCCGCCGAGGAGCATCCCGGCGAGCACCGGCAGGGCCGTGTGCAGCCGCCCGGGCAGCCGGTGCCAGTGCATGCTGGACAGGCCGAAGCCGATGGCGACGGGTGCCGAGCAGAGCCCGGCCTTGAGGGCGCTGTGGCCGAGCGCGGCCTGCTGGTGCAGGGCGAAGGCGAACATAAAGCCGGCGAAGGCCGCCATGATCGCGAACAGTCCGGCCGCCGCGGGCCGCAGCCCGGGGGCGCGCAGGACCCGCCCGGAGATCAGCGGCTGGCCGCCGCCGCGGGCGATCCGGCGCTCGACCGCCACGAAGAGGCCGAACAGCAGCACGCTGCCCGCGATCATCGCCCAGCCCCAGACGGGCCAGCCGAGCTCGTGGCCGAGGACGAGCGGCACCACCAGCAGGCCGAGCGCCGCGCCGAGCACCACCAGGCCGGGGAGGTCGAAGCCGCGCGAGGGGTCGCCGGGCAGCCGGGGCAGCAGCCTGGCGCCGGCGGCCAGCAGCAGCACCCCGATCGGCACGTTGACCAGGAACACCGGCCGCCAGCCGCTGCCGAACAGGTCGGCGCTGACCAGCACGCCGCCGAGGACCTGTCCGAGCGCCATGCCGCCGGCCAGCACCGCCGAGTAGAGGCCCAGCGCCCGGGTGCGGGCGGCACCGGTGAAGGTGCGCTGCAGCAGGCTCATCACCTGCGGCACCATCAGCGCCGAGCCGGCGCCCTGGAGCAGCCGGAAGGCGATCAGCCAGCCGGTGGACGGGGCGAGGCCGCAGGCCAGCGAGGTGGCGGTGAAGGCGGCCAGGCCGAGCTGGAACAGCCGACTGTAGCCGTACCGGGCGCCGAGCCGGGCGCCGGTGATGAGCAGCACGGCGTAGGCGATGGTGTAGCCGGCGATCACCAGCTGCAGGGCGGCGCCGGAGGCGCCCAGGTCGGTGCGGATGGTGGGGACCGCGACGTTGACGATGGAGACGTCGAGCACGGCCATGAACTGCCCGCACAGGACGAGCGCGAGGAGGAGCCCGGGCCGTACGGCCGGGGCCCCGGTGGTGCCTCCGGCCACGCCGGGCCGGGTCTGGAGGTCCGTCATGGCAGCCAGCCTGCGGCCGTGCCGGTACTGGTGGTTAGAGCCTGCCGATCCTGGTACTGGCAGCACCTGTATCGCCCGCCGGGCCTGCGGCACGATGGTGGCCATGACCGTGCTGGAGGAACTGCCCACCGCCGCGGGCGGGCGCGACCGCCGCCGCACCGAGCTGGCCCGCTTCCTGAAGGCCTGCCGGGCGCGGGTCACCCCCGAGGAGGTCGGGCTGCCGCCCGGGCTGCGCCGCCGTACGCCGGGGCTGCGGCGCGAGGAGGTCGCGCAGCTCGCCGGGGTCGGGGTCACCTGGTACACGTGGCTGGAGCAGGGGCGGCCGATCAACGCGAGCGAGCAGGTGCTGCTGGCGGTGGCCCGGGCGCTGCGGCTGGACGGCACCGAGCGCGAGCACCTGTTCCGGCTGGCCGGGATGTCCCCGTCGCCGCACGCGCAGCCAGCCCCGCCGGAGCTGAGCCCGTCGATCCAGGTGATCCTGGACTCGCTCGCTCCGCTGCCGGCGGCGGTCTCCAACACCCGCTTCGACGTGCTGAGCTACAACGGGCCGTACCGTTCGCTGTTCGGCACCGAGCGGATGCGCCCGGCCGGCGGGGTCGTCTTCAACAGCCTCTGGTGCATGCTGACCGCCCCGCCGTGCTGCAACCCGTGCGAGAACCGGGACGAGGCGCTGCCGCGGATGGTGGCGGTGCTGCGCTCGGCGTACGGCAAGCACGTGGGGGAGCCGGCCTGGGAGGAGCACGTGCGGCGGCTGTCGGCGCGCAGCACGCTGTTCCGGGAGCTGTGGGACCGCCAGGAGGTCGCGCCGCCGGAGACCTGGCTGCGGATGTTCCGCCACCCGCAGCTGGGGGTGCTGCGGCTGAACGCCACCTACCTGACGATGCCGGGCGTGCCGGAGTGCTACATCGTGGTGTACGTGCCGGCGGGCCCGCAGGACCAGGAGCGGGTGGAGCGGCTCGGCTCGCTGCCGCCGGGCGGCTGGACGCACTGCTGCGAGGGGTGAGCGGCGGGCGGTGCCCGGCCCTCAGCACCCGCCGGCACCCACCCCCCGGGCACGCCGCATCGGCACCCGGCACCCACGCCGGCACTCGGCACGAACGCCGGGAGGCCGCCACCCCGTGGGTGACGGCCTCCTGAACTGCTGTGGAGCTATGGGGAATTGAACCCCAGACCTCTTGCATGCCATGCAAGCGCTCTACCAACTGAGCTATAGCCCCGCGACACGGACGACCCTGGCTGACCACGACCGCCGATGCGGAGTGGAGCTATGGGGAATTGAACCCCAGACCTCTTGCATGCCATGCAAGCGCTCTACCAACTGAGCTATAGCCCCGCACTCACCGGATCTCCCGCTTCCCTTCCGGGCCGCGTTCCTTCCCTGCGAACGAGGAAGACTCTAGCTGGTCAGGGCCGGAACTGCGAAATCCGTTCCCGTGCGGCCCGGCGAGGCCCCCGCGCTCACGCGCGGCAGCCCCGCGCAGCAGCCCCGCCCGGGTGTCGCCTCAGGTGTCGTCGCCGATGACCGGCTGCGGGAGCGTGCCCGCGTTGTGCTCCAGCAGGCGCCATCCGCGCGCCCCCCGGCCGAGCACCGACCAGCAGCAGTTGGACAGCCCGCCGAAGCACTCCCACTGGGCGGGCTCCAGGTCCAGCAGCCGTCCGAGCATGGTGCGGATCGTCCCGCCGTGGCTGACCACGACCAGCGTGCCGTTCTCGGGCAGCTTGGCGGCGGCCTCCAGCACCACCGGCACGGAGCGGTCGGCGACCTCGGTGGCCAGCTCGCCGCCACCGCCGCGCCGCACCGGCTCGCCGGCCGCCCAGGCCGCGTACTCCTCGGGGAAGCGCTCGCGGATCTCGGCGTTGGTCAGGCCCTGCCAGGAGCCCGCGTAGGTCTCCCGCAGGCCCTCGTGGTGCGTCACGTCGAGCCCGGTGACCGCGGCCAGCTCGTCGGCGGTGCGCCGGGCGCGCTTGAGGTCCGAGGAGATCAGCAGGTCGGGGCGGAGCCCGGAGAGCAGCCGGGCCGCCCGCTGGGCCTGCTGGACGCCCTGGCCGGTCAGCTCGATGTCCGTGGTGCCCTGGAACCGCGATTCGAGGTTCCAGGACGTCTGGCCGTGCCGCCAGAAGACGATGCGCGGGCCTCGCGCCCCGCGGCTCAGTGCAGGTCCTCGGGCTTGCCGAAGTCGTCGGCCGGGGCGAGGGCGTTGCCGGCCTCGTCGGTGTGTGCGTCGGGGCGGTTGCGCGAGGCCAGGGCGTCCTCGGGCAGCGGCAGCTCGGGGCAGTCCTTCCAGAGCCGGTCGAGCGAGTAGAAGGAGCGCTCCTCGGAGTGCTGGACGTGCACGACGATGTCCAGGTAGTCGAGCAGGATCCAGCGGCCCTCGCGCTCGCCCTCGCGGCGCACCGGCTTGATGTCCAGCTGCTCGCGCAGCTGGTCCTCGATCTCCTCGGCGATCGAGCGGACCTGGCGGTCGTTGTTCGCGGAGGCGATCAGGAAGGCGTCGGTGATCGACAGCACCTCGCTGACGTCGAAGGCGATGATGTTGTGCGCGAGCTTGTCGGCCGCCGCCTGCGCGGCGACGGTGATGAGCTGCTGGCTGTGGTCGGTGACGGTCACGGTGTTCTTCCGGCTCGGCGGCTTGGGGGCGGCGCCCCGGCGCGCGGCCGGGGGTCGCCTTCCAGGATCTCACGCCGCCCGGGCGGGCCCGGAACCGATTTCCGGGCCCGCCCGGGCCGCCGTGCCCGCCGCGGGCCGGGGCCGCCGACCGTGCCGGCCCCTCGTCCCGGCCCCGGCCCGACCGTCCTACTGGTTCTTCGGCGCCTGGTAGTCCTTGCCGAGCACGACCAGCAGGTCCGCGTTCTGGGTGTCCCCGGTCACCTTCTTGACCGCCGTCTCCGGCAGGCCGAGGCTGGTCGCCAGCGACTTCGCGACGCCCTGCCGGGCGTCGTCGGTGTAGCGGATCTCACTGGCGGCCTGCGCGGCGGTCTTGGCACCGCCGGGGATGAAGGTCAGGCCCGAGTTGACGATCTGGACCTGCGCGGCGGCCGCCGCGGCGTCGTTGCCGGTGGCGTCCTGCAGCGCGACGCGCGCCGGTGCGTTGCCGGCGGCGGCGGACTTCACGGTGCCGCCCAGCACGTCCTTGACCTGCTTGCCGGCCGTCGCCTCGTCCAGGCTGCCGTCGGGCTTGACGGTCAGCGCGGTGGTGCCGAAGTGGCCGTCCTTCGCCTGCTGGGCGAGCTGGGCGAGCACCCCGGCGAGGGCGTCCTCGGGCAGCGACGGGTCGAGCACCGCGTTCATCCGGTGCACGTCGTCCTTGGCGTCCTTGAACTCGGTCGGCATGGTGCGCACCACCGCGTCCATGACCTGCCCGAACCGGGCCAGCTGGGCGTCCCGGTTCTCGCCGGGGTTCTGCAGGGTGGCGTACGCGACCGCGGCCTTCCCGCTGAGCATGGTGTTCTTCCCGGCCGCGGACAGCAGCTTGCCGTCCGGCTTGCCGCCCTCGTGGGTCTCGGCGTTGGTGTCCACCCGGACGCCGCCGAGCTGGGAGACCAGCAGTTCCAGGTACGGGGTGTCCAGCCGCCAGGTGCCGGCCACCGGGGCACCCAGCACGGTGGACAGGCCGTCCCGGGTCGCCGAGGCGCCGATGCTGTCCATGGCCTGCCCGACGGTGGTGACCGGCGGGTCGCCGGGGCCGGGCAGCCGCAGGTTGTCGGGCAGCAGCAGCACGGTGCCCTTCTTCCCGGAGGCGTCGTCGACCAGCAGCGCGCTGGACACCTTACCCTGCAGGTCCCGCAGGTGGACGACGTTGACCTGGCGCCCGCCGGCCGCGGCGGCCGCGGTCGGCTTGTCACCCGTGAACCAGAGGTAGCCGCCGGCGCCGCCCGCCGCGAGCGCCACCACCACCCCGAGGCCGATCAGCCGGTTGCGCAGCTTGCGGCGGCGCTCGGCGCGCACCTCGCTGCGGGACTCGGCGAACTTCAGCCAGTCGATGACGTCCTCGGTCTCCTCCGCCTCCTCGTCGACGAAGGTGAACTCGCCCGTGGTGTAGCTGTCCTTGGGCGCCTTGCCCCCGGTCTTGCCCCCGCGCACCCCGGCGACCTGCTCGGACGGCGCGGCTGCCTTGGCCGGCGCCGCCTCCGCGGCGGGCCGGGACGCCCGCGGGCGCGGCGGCACGGCGGCGGGAGCGGGCGCGGCGGGGGCGACCGGCGCAGCGGGCGCGACGGCCTCCGGCTGCGCCGGCGGCTCGGCGACGACCGGAGCGGCGGCGGCCTGGTACGGCTGCTGCTGGTACCCCTGCTGCTGGTAGCCGCCGTACGGGTCCTGCACGTACACCGGCTGCCCGTACTGGTCGTACTGCGGCTGCTCGTACGGGGTCTGCTCGTACGGCTCGTACGACTGCTGCTGCGGGAACTGGCCGGTCTGCTGGTACCCGTCGTACCCCTGCTGCCCCTGGTACCCCTGCTGCTGGTAGCCGCCGTACGGGTCCTGCACGTACACCGGCTGCCCGTACTGGTCGTACTGCGGCTGCTCGTACGGGGACTGCTCGTACGACGGCTGCTGCGGGTACTGCTGCTGGTACGCCTGGCCCTGGCCCTGGTACGGCTGCTGGTACTGCCCTGTGGACCAGTCCTCCGGCCGCTGCTGGCCGCCGCTGCGTTCGGTCATGCGCGCCGCTCCCGGCTCAGGTCCCGCGCGGCGCGTACAGCGCCCGCTTGTCGATGTAGCGGACCACGCCGTCCGGGACGAGGTACCAGACCGGCTCGCCCTTGGCGACCCGGTTGCGGCAGTCCGTGGAGGAGATGGCCAGCGCCGGGACCTCCACCAGGGAGACCCCGCCCACCGGAAGCCCGGCGTCCGACAGAGTGTGCCCCGGGCGGGTGCATCCGATGAAGTGGGCGAGCGAGAAGAGTTCGTCGGAGTCGCGCCAGGACAGGATCTGGGCGAGCGCGTCGGCGCCGGTGATGAAGAAGAGGTCGGCGTCCGGGTGCATGGCGTGCAGGTCGCGCAGGGTGTCGACGGTGTAGGTCGGGCCCTCGCGGTCGATGTCGATCCGGCTGACCGAGAACTGCGGGTTCTCGGCGGTGGCGATGACCGTCATCAGGTAGCGGTCCTCGGCCGGGGTGACGTGCCGGTCGCTCTTCTGCCACGGCTGCCCGGTCGGCACGAAGATCACCTCGTCCAGGTGGAACGCGCTCGCGACCTCACTGGCGGCGACGAGGTGGCCGTGGTGGATCGGGTCGAAGGTGCCGCCCATCACGCCGAGGCGCTTCTTCACCGGTTCCGGTCCGCCGGGATTCCCGGCCTGCTCTCCCATGCCGCCACACCTTACGCGACGCCCGTTACGGTGCGGGAACGCCCGGGTGGGGGCCGCCCGGAGACCTCGTGGGGGTTGTCCGCAGATGCGTGAGGGAGCGGCCGACCGGGTGGGCCGGACGCTCCCCGAGCGGTCCGCGGAACGGGCTCAGCGGTCCCGGTTGAAGCGGGTGGTGATGAAGAGCAGGAGCAGCAGGATGAACAGCGCGGCGCCACCCGTCAGGGCCGGGTTCAGGCTGTCGTGGTTGCCCCCCTCGCCCTCGGCGAGCAGGTTCAGAACGGGGAGTGCGGCGGCAGTGTTCATGGTCGGCGGGACCTTCTCGGCTCGGTAACGGACCTGGGGGTTGTTCCGGGCCGGTGAGGGCCCACCCGTCATCGTACGGGGGGTCACACGGCAACCGCTCGGCGGCCCACCGCCGCTGACCGGGCGTGAGCCTGTGCGAGAAAGGGCCGGGTCTAGTTGCCGCGGAAGGCGCGGGCCATCAGCCAGACCAGCAGGCCGATGCCCACGAAGGACGCGACCACGATGATCCGCAGGAAGAGGCCCGGGCCGGTCTCGTCGGAGATCGGCGCGGCCAGGCTGACAAGCGTGTCGGTGGACATCTGCGGGGCTCCTCGCACTGCTCGGTACCGCGGCCGGGTCCGGTCTCGGTGGTCCAGGGCATTCAGGGTAAACCGGCCTCACACCGGCACCGCCCACCGGCCCCGGGGACTCGCCCGCCGGCCCTGGGGACTCGCCCACCGGCCTCCGGGGACGAGTACGCAACCGCGGACGTTGCACAGGCAGTCGTTTCAGGCGAAGACCAGCGGGGGGCCGGCCAGGGGGCCGGGGCCGCCGTCGACCAGGAGGGTACCCAGACCATGACCGACACCACCGCGAAGACCCCGAGCCGTCGCCGCGAGCGCTTCCCCGGGATCTCCACCCGGGCCTGGGAGCACCCGGCGGACCGCTCGGCGCTGGTCGCCCTGCGCAAGCTGACCGGCTTCGACGACGTCCTGAAGAAGCTGGCCGGGCTGGTTTCCGAGCGCGCGATCCGGCTGATGTTCCTGGCCACCGCGGTGAAGACCTCCGAGCGCCAGTTCCCTGAGCTGTACGACATGGTGCGCGACACCGCGTACGTGCTCGACCTGGAGCAGGTCCCGGACCTGTACGTGACCCAGGACCCGGCGGTCAACGCGTTCACCATCGGCATCGACTCCCCGATCATCGTGGTCACCAGCGGCCTGGTCGAGCTGCTCGACGAAGAGGAGCTGCGCTCGGTCATCGGCCACGAGGTGGGCCACGCGATGTCCGGCCACGCCGTCTACCGGACGATGCTGATGATCCTCACCAACATCGCCGCCCGGATCGCCTGGGTGCCGCTCGGCAACCTGGCGATCATGGCCATCGTCACCGCGCTCAAGGAGTGGTTCCGCAAGGCGGAGCTCTCCAGCGACCGGGCCGGCCTGCTGGCCGGGCAGGACCTCCAGGCGTCCATGCGGGCCCTGATGAAGCTGGCCGGCGGGCACAACCTGGCCGAGATGAACGTCGACGCCTTCCTGGAGCAGGCCGAGGAGTACGAGAAGGCCGGGGACCTGCGCGACGGTGTCCTCAAGCTGCTCCAGGTGCTGCCGCAGACCCACCCCTTCGCGGTGGTCCGGGTCGCCCAGCTGAAGAAGTGGGCGGAGAGCGACGAGTACCGCTCGATCATGGCGGGCGCCTACCCGCGCCGCGCGGACGACCCGGACGCCTCGGTCGGCGAGCAGTGGAAGGCCGCGGCCGACCACTACACGACCTCGGTGAAGGAGAGCAAGGACCCGCTGATGGGCCTGCTGCGGGACGTCGCCGGCGGCGCCGCGACCGTCGGCGGCAAGCTCCGCGACACCTTCACCGGCAACGGCAACGGCAACGGCAACCGCGGCGGCACGAACGGCTCGAAGGGTTCGAACGGCTCGAACGGCTCGAACGAGAGCTGACCTGCCTCCGGAGCCCTGAGCGCGGAACGCTGAAGACCGAGCGCCGAGAACCGAGCGCCGAACACCGCCGACGGCCGGTGACCCACCCGGGTCACCGGCCGTCGGCCGTCCGACTGCCCCCGGGCGCCCCCGCACTCAGCTCCCCGCCAGCACCCCGCACACCTGCCACGCCGGCCGGGCGTGGTTGCCCGGGTCGACCGCCGTCGGCGGGGCGACCGTCGTGCCCTGCGCGGTGGCCAGCACCGGCTGCAGGAAGCCCGCCATCGAGGTGCCGCAGGGCGCCGGCCCGGCCTGCAGCACCGAGTCCACCAGCCGCAGCTGCGCCGCGGCCAGGTCGACCCGGTCGAACTGGAAGGTCAGCTGCCGCCGCACGGTCTCCAGGGTGACCGGCGCTCCGGCCGGGGCGCCGGCCGGCTTCAGCGCGTAGACGAAGGTGTGGTCGGTGGTGATCTGCAGCGTCCCGCTGTCCGCCTCGTCGATCCTCATCGCGCCGACCACCTTCACGGTGTCCGAGGCCAGCGCGACCTGCGCCGGGTCGAAGCGGACCAGCCAGCCGGTCACCGCGTGGTGCCGGTCGTCCACGGGCTGGGTCACGCTCGCGTCGAACTCCGCCTGCTCACCCGGGGTGACGAAGGCCCGGACGTCCGCGGTGGCGCCCTGGACCAGCGCGGTCTGCGCCAGCGAGGAGGTGACCAGGTAGCGCTGGACGGTGTCGAGCGCCTTGGTCACCTCGACCTTGCTGAAGTGCTCGGTGGGCGCCCCGGACGGGGTGTTCAGCCCGAGCGTGCCGTCCCCGTACCCGGCCGGCAGCGCGGCGTAGGGGTTCGCCGGGTCGGCGACCGGGTGGACTGCCGAAGCCGGGCTCAACGCGACCAGGCTGACGGTCAGTTGGCTGCCCTCGGCCCGGGCCGGGATCCCCCTCGGCGAGCTGACCCCGAAGTACACCGCGGCCCCGAACGCGAGCAGGATGAGCAGCAGCAGGGCGAGCGCCTGGCGCGGGATGCTGCCCAGCGGGCCGAGCCGCACCCGCGGCCGGGTGGCCTTGCCGAAGGAGCCCGCCAGCCGCTCCCGGGCGGACAGCTCCTGGATCCGGGCAGCCCGGACGAACGATTCGTCGAACACGACGGACCGGAATTCGTCCTCGTTGCCGGAACCGCCCTCGGGCGTACCCTCAGGAGGCTCTCGCGGGTCACCCATAACACCAGGGTAGGCGGACACCCGCGCCGCCACGAGGGTCCCCGCAGAGATTCCCGGGGACGCTCCGTGACCGCCCGCCCCGGGTGTGCGCCCGCGCGACGGCCTCCGGCGTTCCGGCGGGGGCCTCCGTGGTCGATACACCTAGCCCGCAGGCGCGGTCACCGCCAGCGACGGCTCGGCGGGGGCGGGGCGCGGGTCCACCCCGGCGCTGCTGCTGCCGGACTCCGGCCTGCGGGGGGTGCCCGAGGAGCCCACGCCCTGGTAGATCGCCGCGACCGCCACCGCGACCAGGCTCACGCCCATGATCACGGCGAGCACCCAGGCCACCGGCCGGTGCCAGCGCTGCTGGGCCACGTACCGGCCGCGGGCGCGCACCGGGTCGTAGCCCCGCCGCCGCCGACGGCGTCGGCCCTCCCGGTCGACGGCCCGGCCCGGGCCCGACCAGGGGTCGGGGTAGAGGTGGTCCGCGTCGAGTCCGCTCGGGTACGGGCGCAGCTCCAGCGGGAGCCCGTCTCCGGCCGAGACGTCATAGCCCCAGCCCGGGCCCGCGGTGTCCGGCTCGAACCGGGCCTCGGCGGCGGCGAGTTGCCGCTCCTTGGCGGTCGGCTCGTGCACGGCGGCGGACCGGACGAAGGCCTCATCGAAGACCACGGTGGCGAACTCGTCGTCCGCTCCACCGTGGTCGGCGCCGTCGGGGTACGGCAAGCCCCCCACATCCTCAGCCACGGATTCAGCGTATTACCGGCCGGCCGTTTTGTCTGTGGCTCCCGGCAGTTGGTCCGTCACACGTGTGACGCACCGGCTCCCGGGCCCCGCTCAGCGGGCGTCGGAGGCCCCGCCGACGGTCTGCGAGGCCTCGCCCCGCACGTGCCCGTCGCCGGTGACGATGTACTTGGTGCTGGTCAGCTCCGGCAGTCCCATCGGGCCGCGGGCGTGCAGCTTCTGGGTGGAGATGCCGATCTCCGCGCCGAAGCCGAACTCGCCGCCGTCGGTGAAGCGGGTGGAGGCGTTGACGGCCACCGTGGTCGAGTCGACCAGCTGGGTGAAGCGCCGGGCGGCGGCCTGCGAGGTGGTGACGATCGCCTCGGTGTGGCCGGAGGACCAGCGACGGATGTGCGCGACGGCGTCCTCCAGCGAGGGCACCACGGCCGCGGCCAGGTCCAGCGAGAGGTACTCGGCGCCCCAGTCCTCGTCGGTCGCGGGCACCACGGTGGCCGGGCCGCCCTCGGCGGCCTTGAGCACCGCCTCGTCGCCGTGCACCGTCACCCCGGCCTCGGCCAGGGCGGCCAGCGCGAGCGGCAGGAAGACGTCCGCGACGTCCTGGTGGACCAGCAGCGTCTCGGCCGCGTTGCAGACGCTGACCCGCTGTGCCTTGGAGTTCAGCAGGATGCCGACGGCCATCGCGAGGTCGGTCTCGGCGTCCACGTACACGTGGCAGTTGCCGGTGCCGGTCTCGATCACCGGAACGGTCGAGCCCTCGACCACGGTACGGATCAGCGAGGCGCCGCCACGCGGGATCAGCACGTCGACCAGGCCGCGGGCGCGCATCAGCTCCTGCACGGAGTCGCGGCTCTCCCCCGGCACCAGCTGGATCACGTCGGCGGGCAGCCCGGACGCGACGACGGCGTCGCGCAGGACGGCGACCAGTGCGGAGTTCGAGCGGTAGGCCGAGGCCGAGCCGCGCAGCAGCACCGCGTTGCCCGACTTGAGGCAGAGCGCGGCGGCGTCCGCGGTGACGTTCGGGCGGGCCTCGTAGATGATGCCGACCACGCCGAGCGGCACCCGCACCTGCCGCACGTCCAGACCGTTCGGCAGGGTGTAGCCGCGCACCACCTCGCCGACCGGGTCGGGCAGGCCGGCGACGTCGCGCACGTCGGAGGCGATCGCGGCGACCCGCTCGTCGGTCAACGTCAGCCGGTCGATCACCGACTCGGCCGTCCCGGCCTCCCGGGCCCGGGCCACGTCCTCGGCGTTGGCCGCGACGATCTCGGCGCTGCGGGCCACCAGCGCGTCCGCGATCGCCAGCAGCGCGGCGTCTTTCGCCTTGCGCGGCAGCGGGGCGAGCGCGGCGGCGGCCTCCCGGGCTCGGCGCGCTACGGCGAGGACGGGGCTGTCGGCGGTGGCGAGTTCGCTGGTCATGCCGCCAAGGGTAGCGACTGCACCCGCCCCGCCCGTCCTGCATTTCGCGATGCGAACACGAGGGCTCAGCGCGATGCGAACACGACGGCCCAGCGCCATGCGAACACGACGGCCCAGCGCCATGCGAACACTGCAGGCCGGCGCCCCGCGAACAGGACGGCTCCCCGGATGCGAACCGAGCAGCTCAGTACGGGTGCACCCCGCCCAGGTGCGGCGGCGGGGTTCCGAAGCCCTCCGCCACCCGCTTGTGGTACGTCGCCCGGTCCACGACCTCCAGCCCGACGATTTCCCACGGCGGCAGGTTCGCGGTGACCTTGTGCTCGCCCCAGAGCCGCAGCGCGATCGCCGCCGCGTCGTGCAGGTCCCGGGCCTGCTCCCAGTAGCGGATCTCGGCGTGGTCGGCCGCGTAGCGGGCGGTCAGGAAGAACGAGTGGTCGTGCGCCAGTTGCTCCAGCGAGGCGCGCAGCGAGGTCAGCGGGGTGACCTGCCCCGCCACGCTGAGCACGACGTGCCACAGCCGCGCCTGCTCGGGCACGGTGGGCGGGTCCGCCGCGTCCGCGTGCTGGGGCCGCAGCCTGCGCATCCCGGCGTGCACCTGGGGCGGCGGACCGGCCGGCTCGGCGGGGCCGTCCCCGCGTCCGCCGTCGATGCTGGTCAGCCGCCGGCCCGCCGTCCCTCCGGTCAGCGCTGCCTCGCGCCTGCGTTCCACCGGCGGCCTCCTGTTCGGCGATCTCGTGTCGTCCCCCCACCGGACCCGTCGACCCTCGGCCGACCGGTACGGCTGCGCCCCTCCTCGCCCGTGGCCGGGCCGCTCCCGGTACGGAGCGGCCCGCCGTCCGCACTGCGCCGATCGGCCGGCGGCCGGTGCCGGCCCGCTGGACGGTCAGCCGCGCAGAACGACCAGGTCGTCGCGGTGGACGACCTCGCGCTCGTACGCGGCGCCGAACTCCTGGGCCAGGTCGCGGGTGGACCGGCCGAGCAGGCGGGGCAACTCCCTCGCATCAAAGTTGACCAGTCCGCGAGCCACGATGTGGCCGTTTTCGCCAAGAAGGTCCACCGGATCACCCGCGGCGAACTCCCCGTCGACCTTGGTGACCCCGGCCGGCAGCAGCGAGGCGCCGCCGGAGACGACCGCCGCGACGGCGCCCGCGTCCAGGTGCAGGGCGCCGCGCGGGCTGCTCGCGTGGGCCAGCCAGAGCATCCGGTCGGAGGTGCGGGCGCCGGTGCGCAGGAAGAGCGTGCCGGTGGGGCGGCCGGACAGCGCGTCGGCGGCCTGGCTGGCGGCGGTGAGCACGACCGGGATGCCCGCGCCGGTGGCGATCCGGGCCGCCTCGACCTTGGTGACCATGCCGCCGGTGCCGACCCCGGCCTTGCCCGCGCTGCCGATCTCGATGCCGTCGAGGTCGTGCGGGCCGCCGACCCGGGCGATCCGGCTGGTGCCGGGGCGGGACGGGTCGCCGTCGTACAGGCCGTCCACGTCGGAGAGCAGCACCAGCAGGTCGGCCCGGACGAGGTGGGCGACCAAGGCGGCGAGCCGGTCGTTGTCGCCGAACTTGATTTCGGCGGTGGCGACGGTGTCGTTCTCGTTGACGATCGGCATCGCGCCCATCGCCAGCAGCTGGTCCAGGGTGCGGTAGGCGTTGCGGTAGTGGGCGCGTCGGCTGGCGTCCTCGGCGGTGAGCAGCACCTGGCCGACCCGGATGCCGTACCGGGCGAAGGAGGCGGTGTACCGGGCGACCAGCAGTCCCTGGCCGACGCTGGCGGCGGCCTGCTGCCGGGCGAGGTCCTTGGGGCGCTTGTCCAGGCCGAGCGGGGCGAGTCCCGCGGCGATGGCACCGGAGGAGACGAGCACGACCTCCGGGGCGTCCGGGCGGCTGCGCACCTTGGCGAGCGCGTCGACCAGGGCGTCGACGCGGTCGGCGTCCAGGCCGCCGGCCGCCGTGGTGAGTGAGGAGGAGCCGACCTTGACCACGATCCGTCGTGCGGTCAGCACCTCCTCCCGCAGAGAGTCCTCGCTCATCTCGCTGTACGCCCTTCCGGTGTGGTGCGGGTGCGGCGGGCCGGGCCCGGCCGTCACCCCCGAAATCTACGCGATTCACGCAGGTCGTCCGCAGGCTGTTTCATCGGCTGGACCCGGACCGGTCACGGGCTTGCCACAGCCCGTACGGCAATCCGGATGGCTGGTATGGTCCCTGACCGAAAGCCAGATCGGGGGACGGCTTCTTGCCCGCTGGACCCGTTTCGTCTTCGACCGTTGCGGTCACGAGAGGGCGGCGCCGCACTGGGCAGGCCGGCAACGGTTCGCGGTCGCGCGCCCAGGAGAAAAGCGCATCATGCGTTCGTACACCACCAAGCTGACCGTCGCCGCCCTGGCGGCGGCCACCGCCCTGTCGCTCGCGGCCTGCGGCCCGGACAACGCGGATCCGGCCGCCACCGGCGGTGCCACCGGTGCCGCTCCGGCGCCGACCAGCGGCGCTCCGGGCGCCACCGCCGGGGGCGCCGCCACCGGCGGGGCGGCCGGCGGTTCGACCGCGGCCCCGACGGGCGGCGCCACCGGCGCTGCCACGGGCGGGGCTGCCACCGGCGGCTCCACCGCCGGAACGACCCCCGGAGCCACCGGCGGTGCCGGTACGGCCGGCGCCGCGGGCGGCGGCGCCGGCGGCGGCAAGCTGCCGCAGGCCGGCACCTCGGTGAAGTTCGGCCAGCCCGCCACCGTGGACTTCGCGGACAAGACCTTCAACGCCGCCGCGAAGCTGGAGATCACCGTCACCGGCGTCGTGCCGGGCTCGATCAAGGACCTCCAGGACGCCAAGGCTCCCACCACGGGCCTGGACGGCCGCTCGCTGTTCTACGTCAGCTGGACCATGAAGAACCTCACGGACGCCAAGCTGACGTTCGCCGCCCCGAACTCCAAGTTCAAGGTCTACGACGCCTCCGGCAACTCCGCGATGTTCGCCGGCTCGGCCGGCAACCCGGTCGCCAAGTGCAGCACCCCGAGCTTCTCGGGTGCCACCAAGGACGTCGAGTTCAAGGGCTGCGACATCGTCAGCTTCCCGGCCGGCGCCAACCCGGTGATGGTCGGCTACGGCGACTCGACCGACATCACCAAGGTCCAGGCCGCCTGGACCAAGTGACGCCCGGTCACCCCTGAACACGCGAACGGCCCCCGCCACCTCGACAGGTGGTGGGGGCCGTTCGTCAGACCGGGCCGTTCGCGTCAGCCGAGCCGACCGGGCTCAGTCCTCGTCGTCGTCGCCCTCGATGGCGGCCTGGCGGCCGCTGGAGAGCGCCTCGAAGGCGAGGAACTCGGCCTCGGCCGCGTCCCGGCCCTTCTGCTTCTCGCGGCGGCGGTCGACCGCCGGGCGGGGCGACTCGAAGCGGTGGTCCTCACCGCGGCGGCCGAGCATCTCGGCGCCGGCGGCCATGGTCGGCTCCCAGTCGAAGACGACGGCGTTCTCGTCCGGGCCGATGATGACGGTGTCGCCCTCGTGCGCACCGACCTTCCACAGCTGGTCCTCGACGCCGAGGCGGGCCAGCCGGTCGGCGAGGTAGCCGACGGCCTCGTCGTTGCTGAAGTCGGTCTGGCGGACCCAGCGCTCCGGCTTGACGCCGCGGATGCGGTAGGCGCCGTCCTCCTCGGTGATGGTGAAGCCCGCGTCGTCGACGGCCTTGGGCCGCAGCACGATCCGGGTGGACTCCTCGACCGGCTTGGCGGCGCGCGCCTCGCCGACGATCCCCGCCATCGCGAAGCTCAGCTCGCGCAGGCCCTTGCGGGAGGCGGCGGAGACCTCGAACACCCGGTAGCCGCGCTCCTCCAGGGAGGCGCGGGTCAGGTCGGCGATGTCCTGGCCGTCCGGCACGTCCACCTTGTTGAGCGCGACCAGGCGCGGGCGGTCGTCCAGGCCGCCGTACTCGGCGAGCTCGGCCTCGATGGTCTCCAGGTCGGTCAGCGGGTCGCGGCCGGGCTCCAGGGTGGCGCAGTCCAGCACGTGGACCAGCACCGAACAGCGCTCGACGTGCCGCAGGAACTCCAGGCCCAGGCCGCGGCCCTGGCTGGCGCCGGGGATCAGGCCGGGCACGTCGGCGATGGTGTAGACGGTGTCGCCCGCGGTGACCACGCCGAGGTTCGGGATCAGGGTGGTGAACGGGTAGTCCGCGATCTTCGGCTTGGCGGCGGAGAGCACCGAGATCAGCGAGGACTTGCCCGCGCTCGGGTAGCCCACCAGGGCCACGTCGGCGACGGACTTGAGCTCCATCACGATGTCGCGGGCCTCGCCGGGCTCGCCGAGCAGCGCGAAGCCGGGTGCCTTGCGGCGGGCCGAGGCCAGCGCGGCGTTGCCGAGGCCGCCGCGGCCGCCCTGGGCGGCGACGAAGCTGGTGCCGTGCCCGACGAGGTCGGCCAGCACGTTGCCCTGGCGGTCGAGCACCACGGTGCCGTCCGGCACGAGCAGGACGAGGTCCTCACCGTCCGCACCGGTGCGGTTGCCGCCCGCGCCCGGCTTGCCGTTGGTGGCCTTGCGCTTGGGCGAGTGGTGGTACTCGAGCAGGGTGGTGACCTGCGAGTCCACGGTGAGGATGACGCTGCCGCCCTCACCGCCGTTGCCGCCGTCCGGGCCGCCGAGCGGCTTGAACTTCTCGCGGTGCACGGAGGCGCAGCCGTGGCCCCCGTTACCCGCGGCGACGTGAAGTTCGACGCGGTCCACGAAGGTGGTCATGGGGTGTGCCTCCAGTGCGCGAGAGTCTGCTTCTACCTGCGTAAAGCGTGAAGGGTGGACCGGAGAATTCCGGCCCACCCCTTCGCTGTGAGTCTTTATACGACTCGGGAGTCCGCGTGGACTCAGGCCTCGACGGCCACGATGTTGACGACCTTGCGGCCGCGACGGTTGCCGAACTGGACGGCACCGGCGGTCAGCGCGAACAGGGTGTCGTCGCCACCGCGACCGACGCCCGCACCCGGGTGGAAGTGGGTGCCGCGCTGGCGGACGAGGATCTCGCCGGCCGAGACGACCTGGCCGCCGAAGCGCTTCACGCCGAGGCGCTGGGCGTTCGAGTCACGGCCGTTACGGGTAGAGCTTGCGCCCTTCTTGTGTGCCATATCTCGCTAACCCCTTACTTGCTGACCGAGTCGATGCTGGTGATGCGCACCGCGGTGTGCTGCTGGCGGTGGCCCTGACGGCGGCGGTAGCCGGTCTTGTTCTTGTAACGCAGGATGACGATCTTGTCACCCTTGGTCTGGTCGACCACCTCGGCGTGAGCCTTCACGCCGGCCAGGACCCACGGGTCGGAGGTGACGGCGTCACCGTCGACGACGAGGATGGTCGAGAGCTCGACCGAGTCACCCGGCTTGGCCTCGATACGGTCGATCTCCAGCACGTCGCCGACGGCGACCTTGTGCTGGCGGCCGCCTGCGCGAACGATCGCGTACATGCGGTACCTGCTTTCCTTGCTCGGTCGGAACCCCCGACGCCAGCCACCTGGGTACGGACACAGGAGCCTCTCCCCGACTCTCCGCGCGGACGCGGTGACCTCGGGAAGGTGATGTGCTCGGGAGCATGGCGTAGACACGCCGATGGTCAAGAATACGGACCGGCCGCCCGAGGGGCAAACCGGCCCGTACGGCCCGGGGCGGGACAGCGCCCGCCCCGGGCGTGGGCACTACTCGGCCGCCGTATCACCCTCGGCGGCCGCGGCCTTCTTGGCCGCCGCGCTCGTCCGCTTGGTCGCGGTCTTGCGGGCGGTGGTCTTCTTGGCCGCCGTGGCCGTCTTCTTGGCGGCGGTCTTCTTCGCGGCGGTCTTGCGGGCGGCCCGCTTCTTCGGCGCCGGCGCCTCCTCGGCGGGGGCCTCCTCGACCGGGGCCTCGGCGGCGGGAGCCTCGGGGGCCTGCGCCTCCGGGGTCTCGGCGACCGCGGCCTCCGCGACGACGACCGGCTCGCCCGGCGCCTCGGCGGCGGCTTCGGCAGCGGCTTCCGCGACGGCCGGGGCGGCGGCCTCCAGGGCCGCCTCCAGCGCCGCCTCGGCCTTCGCCTGCAGCACCACGATCTCGGCGGTGTCCGGCGAACCGGCCGGAGCCGTCGCCTTGCGCACCGCGCGGCGGCGCGGACGCCCGGCCGGAGCGGCGGCCGGGGCCTCCGCGACGACCGGAGCGACGACCTCGGCGGCGACCGGCTCCTCGACGGCCGGAGCCTCGGCCTCGGCCTCGACGCCCGGGACCTCCAGGGCCAGCTGGCCCTCGATCTCCTCGCGCACCGGCTCGACCGCCTCGGCGGCCTCGGCCACCGTCTCGGTCACGACGGCCTCGACGGCCTGCGGCTGCTCGTGGCCCGCACCGCCCTTGCCCCGGCGACGGCGCTTGCCGCCGCCCGAGGCGGCCTCGCCCGCCGGGGCGGACGGGGCGTGGACGTGGGCGCTCGGCTGCTCCATGTGGACGATCACACCGCGGCCGTTGCAGTGCACGCAGGCCTCGGAGAAGGACTCCAGCAGGCCCTGGCCGACCCGCTTGCGGGTCATCTGGACCAGGCCCAGCGAGGTGACCTCGGCCACCTGGTGCTTGGTCCGGTCCCGGCCCAGGCACTCCAGCAGGCGGCGCAGCACCAGGTCGCGGTTGGACTCCAGCACCATGTCGATGAAGTCGATCACGATGATGCCGCCGAGGTCGCGCAGCCGCAGCTGGCGCACGATCTCCTCCGCCGCCTCGATGTTGTTGCGGGTGACCGTCTCCTCCAGGTTGCCGCCCTGGCCGACGAACTTCCCGGTGTTGACGTCGATGACGACCATCGCCTCGGTGCGGTCGATCACCAGCGAACCACCGCTGGGCAGCCAGACCTTGCGGTCCAGCGCCTTCATCAGCTGCTCGTCGATCCGGTAGGTGGCGAACACGTCCACCTCGGAGGTCCACCGCTGGAGGCGCTCGGCGAGGTCCGGGGCCACGTTGGAGACGTACTCGTGGATGGTCTTCCACGCCTCGTCGCCGGAGACGATGACCTTGGTGAAGTCCTCGTTGAAGATGTCGCGGACGACCCGGACGGTCATGTCCGGCTCGCCGTACAGCAGCGCCGGGGCGTTGCCGGTCGCGGCCTTCTTCTGGATGTCCTCCCACTGCTGCTGCAGCCGCTGGACGTCGCGGGTCAGCTCCTCCTCGGAGGCGCCCTCGGCGGCGGTGCGCACGATGACGCCCGCGTCGTCCGGGACGATCTTCTTGAGGATCTGCTTCAGGCGGGCGCGCTCGTTCTCCGGCAGCTTGCGGGAGATGCCGGTCATCGAGCCCTCGGGCACGTACACCAGGTAGCGGCCGGGCAGCGAGATCTGGCTGGTCAGGCGAGCGCCCTTGTGGCCGATCGGGTCCTTGGAGACCTGCACCAGCACGGACTGGCCGGACTTCAGCACCGACTCGATCCGACGGGGGCCGCCGTGGCCGCCCAGCGCGCCGAAGTTGACCTCGCCGGCGTACAGCACCGCGTTGCGGCCCTTGCCGATGTCGACGAAGGCGGCCTCCATCGACGGCAGGACGTTCTGGACCTTGCCCAGGTAGACGTTGCCGACGTACGAGGTGGCCTGCTCCTTGTTGACGTAGTGCTCGACCAGCACGCCGTCCTCGAGGACGCCGATCTGGGTGCGCTGGCCGTTCTGGCGCACCACCATGACGCGCTCGACCGACTCGCGGCGGGCCAGGAACTCGGCCTCGGTGATGATCGGCACCCGGCGGCGGCCCAGCTCGCGGCCCTCGCGGCGGCGCTGCTTCTTCGCCTCCAGACGGGTCGAGCCCTTGATGGACTGCACCTCGTCCGGGTCGAAGGACGGCTCGGTGGAGCGGCGGCGCGGCTCGCGCACCTTCACCACCGTGCGGACGCCGTCCTCGGTGGTCTCGGCGGCCTCGACGGCACCGGCCTCACCGCTGCGGCGGCGACGGCGACGGCGACGGCGGGACGAGGACAGGCCGGCGGCCAGCTCGTCGTCCTCCTCGTCCTCCTCCTCGGCGACGGCCTGGGCCGGCTCCTCGGCGGGCTGCTCGGCCTCGACGGTCTCGGCGGCCTCGAACTCCTCGGCCTCGCCACGGCGACGGCGGCGGCCGCCCCGGCGGCGACGGCGCGACGGACGGCCGTCGTCCTCCCACTCGCCCTCGGTCTCCGGACCAGCGGCGGGGGCCTCCGCGGCGGGCGCCTCGACGGCCGGGGCCTCGACCGGCGCCTCGACGACCGGCGCCTTGGCGACCGGGGCCTTGGCAGCCGGTGCCTTGGCGACCGGAGCGGCGGCGGCCGACTTGCGGCGGCCCGGCTCGACGCGGGTGCGGACCCGGCGGCGGCGGCCGACGCCGCTGTACTCGAACTCGTCGTCCTCCTCGCCCTCGGCGGCCACGGCCGGAGCCTCGACCGGCGCCGGGGCGGCGGCGGGCTGCTGCGGCGCGGACGGCGCGACGTAGGGGGCGGGCTCCTGGAAGACCGGAGCCTGGAAGACCGCGGTGGCCGGGCGGACGGCGCGGCGGCGCACCCGGTGGGGCGGCTCGCCCTCGGCGACCGGAGCGGCAGCCGGCGCGGCGGCGGCCGGAGCGGCAGCCGGCGCGGCGGCGGCCGGAGCGGCAGCCGGCGCGGCGGCGGCCTGGGCGGCCTCCTCCTCGGGCTCCTCCGCGACGGCAGGCTCCTCGGCCTGCGGCTCCTCGGCGGCCGGCTCCTCGACCGGGGCCTCGACGACCGGCGCGGCCTCGACCACGCGACGGCGGCGGGTGCGGCGGGCCGGAGCGGCGGGGGCCTCCTCGGCCGCCGGCTCGGCGGCGGCGGGCTCGGCCGCGGCCGGCTCCGCGACGGGGGCTTCGGCAGCGGGCGCCTCGGCGGCGGGCGCACCGGCCGGAGCCTCGGCGCGCTTGCGGGTGCGGCGGGCCCGGGCGGGCTTCTCCGCCTTCTCGTCCTTCTTCTCGGCCTTCGCCTCGACGACGGCCTTCGCCTCGACGGCAGCCTTCGCCTTGGCGGCGGCGGGCTCCTCGGCGGCGGCCTCCGGCGCGGTGACCACGATCGCGGTCGCCTCCGGCGTCCCGGCCGGGGCCTCGGCGCGCTTGCGGGTACGGCGGGCCCGGACCGGCTTCTCGGCGGCCGGCTCGGTCACCGGCTCTGCGGCCGGGGCCGGGGCGGGCTCGGCCGCCGGCGCCTCGGCCGGCAGCACCGTCTCGGCCGCCTCGACGGCCGCACCCTGCGGGGTGCCGGCCGGGCGGGAGACCGCGCGGCGACGACGGCGCGGCGGCGCGGCGGACGCGCCCTCGCCGCCGGTCGCGGCGGTCCCGTTCTGTTCCGTGGCCGCAGTCTGCTGCGGATCGGTGTTATCGAGCATGCGGGTGGATCTCCCGTCAGGCCCCCGGGCTCCGCATCCGGGCACGGCGCGGCACCGGTGGGCGGCCGGCATCGCGACGATGCTCGGGCCGGACCCTTTCACGGTGCCGCCGCGCGGACGCGAGGCCGCACAGGGGCTCGTAGTCTCGCTCGGCGCCCCGCGCTCGGCGGGGTGTCGAAAGTCTTCTGGTCTGACCAGTCTTCTGAGGTTTTCCCAAGCTGCGCCGTCCCCCAACCCCGGGTGGCTCCCGGACGGGGGCCCCGGGCCCACCGGCCGTCCTGGCCGGCAGGCCCCGGGTGGCAGGCCTGTGCGCTGCGACGACGCTCGCTCCCCTGGGGAGCCGCGGGAACCCTGGAGGACCGTCGGGCCCAGTGAGGCACTGGACCCGGCCTCCGCCCGCTAGGCGGGCGCGGTAGCGCGCGGCCCGGCGCCCGGCTCCGAGCCGGCCTGGGCCGCGGCGCGGTCGAGCGCCAGCGGGTCGGTCACCGTGCCGGTCCCCTCGTCGAGCGGCCCCTGCGCCAGCCTGGTCACCTCTGCGGGGACCGGCGGCGCCAGGTCGGCCGTCGCACGGAGACCGGACAATACGTCGTCGGGTCGTACGGCGGGTGTGGCGTGTCGTACTACCAGGCGCAGTATCGCACAGGGACGGCCGGTCCGAACATCGCGGTCGGATCCGGCCTCCGTGTCCGCAGTGCCGTCGACCTGGGGCGGGACGACCTCGAGCGCCGCCACCGCACCGCGCGCGTCGAAGACCCGCACGCCGTTCTTGGTGAGGCGTTCGACCTCGACCCGCTCCTCGGCGAGGAATCGCGCCGCCGCGCCGGCCGCCTCGGCCGGCTCGACGCCGTCCAGCCGGACCAGCCACTCGGAGGCCTCCAGGCGCTCCACGAAGTTCGGCGTCCGCACCTCGACCGCGTCGATCACGTCGAGGCCGTTCGGCAGCGACTCGTCCAGCTGCGCCCGCAGCTGCTCGGGGTCGCGGACGGCGGCCAGGCCGATCTCCAGGTACTCCGCCTCGCTCGCCACCCCGGTCGGGGCCGCGTTCGCGTAGGAGACCTTCGGGTGCGGTGTGAAGCCGGCCGAGTAGGCCATCGGAACGGCGGACCGGCGCAGGGCGCGCTCGAAGGCGCGCTGGAAGTCGCGGTGGCTGGTGAAGCGGAGCCGGCCGCGCTTGGTGTAGCGGAGACGAATCCGCTGCACCGTCGGCGCGGGCGGCGGACCGTCGGGCGTACGGCGTGCCAGGGTCGCTCAGTCCTTAGTCAGTTGTCCCCGTCCGGTATGGCGTGTTCCCGCCAGTGTCCGGACTCTGTCACCTCAAAGGGTACGCGCCCCGCCGGCCCGCTCGCCCCGCCCCTGGTCAGCCGCATACCGGCGGCCCCCGGCCGGAACGTTCCGGCCGGGGGTCCAGGGTGTGGGAACCGTCACTCGCCGACGGCTACTTGTTCACCACCGACAGCGGCAGCAGCTTCTTGCCGGTGGGGCCGATCTGGATGTTGGTGTCCATCTGCGGGCACACGCCGCAGTCGAAGCACGGCGTCCAGCGGCAGTCGTCGACCTCGACCTCCTCCAGCGCGTCCTGCCAGTCCTCCCAGAGCCAGTCCTTGTCGAGGCCGCTGTCCAGGTGGTCCCAGGGCAGCACCTCCTCGTAGGTGCGCTCACGGGTGGTGTACCAGTCGACGTCGACGCCGGTGCCGGCCAGGCCCTTCTCGGCGCAGGCGATCCAGCGGTCGTACGAGAAGTACTCGCGCCAGCCGTCGAAGCGGCCGCCGTCCTCGTAGACCGCGCGGATGACCGCGCCGACCCGGCGGTCGCCGCGGGAGAGCAGGCCCTCGATGATGCCCGGCTTGCCGTCGTGGTAGCGGTAGCCGATGTTCTTGCCGTACTTGCGGTCGCCACGGATCGAGTCGCGCAGCTTGGCCAGGCGGGCGTCGGTGGCCTCGGCGGACAGCTGCGGGGCCCACTGGAACGGGGTGTGCGGCTTGGGCACGAACCCGCCGATGGAGACGGTGCAGCGGATGTCGTTCTGGCCGGTGACCTCGCGGCCCTTCTGGATGACGTTCTTCGCCATCTCGCCGATCTGGAGCACGTCCTCGTCGGTCTCGGTCGGCAGGCCGCACATGAAGTACAGCTTCACCTGGCGCCAGCCGTTGCCGTACGCGGTGGCGACGGTGCGGATCAGGTCCTCCTCCGACACCATCTTGTTGATCACCTTGCGCATGCGCTCGCTGCCGCCCTCGGGGGCGAAGGTGAGGCCCGAGCGGCGCCCGTTGCGGGACAGCTCGTTGGCGAGGTCGATGTTGAAGGCGTCGACACGGGTGGACGGCAGCGACAGGCCGATCTTGTCCTCGGTGTAGCGGTCCGCCAGGCCCTTGGCGATCTCGCCGATCTCGGTGTGGTCGGCGCTGGACAGCGACAGCAGGCCGACCTCCTCGAAGCCGGTCGCCTTCAGCCCGCGCTCGACCATCTCGCCGATACCGGTGATGCTTCGCTCCCGCACGGGGCGCGTGATCATGCCGGCCTGGCAGAAGCGGCAGCCGCGGGTGCAGCCGCGGAAGATCTCCACGGACATCCGCTCGTGCACGGTCTCCGCGAGCGGGACGAGCGGCTGCTTCGGGTACGGCCACTCGTCGAGGTCCATGACGGTGTGCTTGGACACGCGCCACGGCACGCCCGGGGCGTTCGGCACGACGCGGCCGATCCGGCCGTCGGCCAGGTACTCCACGTCGTAGAACCGCGGCACGTAGACCCCGCCGGTACGGGCCAGGCGCAGCAGCACCTCGTCGCGGCCGCCCGGGCGGCCCTCGGCCTTCCAGGCGCGGATGACCTCGGTGATGTCGAGCACGGCCTGCTCGCCGTCGCCGACCACCGCCGCGTCCAGGAAGTCCGCGATCGGCTCCGGGTTGAAGGCCGCGTGGCCGCCGGCGAGGACGATCGGGTCCTCGTCGGTGCGGTCCTTGGCCTCCAGCGGGATGCCGGCCAGGTCGAGCGCGGTGAGCATGTTGGTGTAGCCGAGCTCGGTGGAGAACGACAGGCCGAACACGTCGAAGGCCTTCACCGGGCGGTGGGCGTCGACGGTGAACTGCGGGACGTCGTGCTCGCGCATCAGCGCTTCGAGGTCCGGCCAGACGCTGTAGGTGCGCTCGGCCAGCACGCCCTCGCGCTCGTTAAGCACCTCGTAGAGGATCATGACGCCCTGGTTGGGCAGCCCGACCTCGTAGGCGTCGGGGTACATCAGCGCCCAGCGGACGTCGCAGGCGTCCCAGTCCTTGACGGTCGAGTTGAGCTCGCCGCCGACGTACTGGATCGGCTTCTGGACGTGCGGGAGGAGGGCCTCCAGGCGTGGGAAGACCGATTCGACAGTCATGTACTAGGAACCCTTACGACGTGATTCGGTGCCGCGAGTCGGCACGGGAGGGGTGACCCTCAAGGGTAGCCCAATCCGGGGATCGGCCCGTCTGCCCGGGAGCGGCCCCGGTGCGCGGCCCCTGCGCGCTCCGGCGCGGCCCGACCGCCGGGTGCCCGCCCCGGTACGCGCAGTGCGCGCCCGCGGCCCGGCACCGTCCGCCGTTGACACGCCCGGACGGCCCGTGCGGTACTGGCAGGGCTCCGTCAAAGGGTTCTGTACCCCTTCCGGACAAGGGAGTTGGGTCGTACGCTCGGCCCTCGTCGGAGTTCCCCCGGCGCTGCCCTCCCCCTCCCCCCGCACGCACGGCCCCGTCCACCCTCACCAGGCCCGTCCGGGTCCGCCCGGCCGCCGTCCCGGCCCGCGGTGCCCCGTCCCCCGCCGCACCCCGTGCCCGGCGGCGCACCCGCGCGCCCGCGCCCCGGCGGCCGTACGATCCGTACGACCGGCGCAAGGAGAACCATGACCGACACCGGTCGGCGGATCCGCCCCCTCCGGACCCTCGACGCCCGGCCGGCCCGCTACCCCTCGCAGGCGCAGGCCGAGTGCGCCGCCCGGCGGCTCGCCCTGCGCCACCCGGACCGCTGCCGGCTGCGCGAGGTGGGCCGCTCCCGGGCCGGGCGCCCGCTGCTGCTGCTCTCCGTCGACCGCGGACCACGCGCCGTCCTCGTGGTCGGCGGACCGCACCCCAACGAGCCGATCGGCACCGCCGGGGCGGTCCGGCTGGCCGAGCTGCTGCTGGAGCGCCCCGCCCGTCCCGGGCTGTCCTGGCACCTGCTGCTCTGCCTGGACCCGGACGGCGCCGCGCTCAACGCGGGCTGGCTGGACGGGCCGCTGACCATGCGCCGCCACTACGAGCACTTCTTCCGCCCCGCGTTCGAGGAGCAGCCGGAGCTGCTGCCCGCCCCCGGCTCCGGGCGCCCGCCGATGCCGGAGAGTGTGGCGCTGACCGGTCTGATCGACGAGCTGCGTCCGTTCCTGCAGTGCTCGCTGCACGGGGTGGACTTCGGCGGCGCCTTCGTCCAGCTCACCGGCCCGGTGCCGGAGCTGGCCGAGCGCTTCGCCCGTTCCGCGGAGCGGGCCGGCCTGCCGCTCGACGTGGACTCCTACGACGCGATCGGCTGGGCCAGCCCCTCTCCCGGCACCTATCTGATGCCGGCGCCGGGCAGTTCCGAGGCGTCCCGGGCGCTGCCGGACGAGCCGGAGCTGTCCACCTGGTCCCACGCCGCCCGGTACGGCGCGGTCACCGCCGTGCTGGAGGTCCCGATGTGGGCCGTGGACGCGGTCGGCGACGCCCGTCCGCACCCGGCCGGAGCCCAGGCGCTGACCGCCGCGGCCCGCGACCTCACCGCGCGCGCCGAGGAGCTCAGCGCCCTGCTCGCCCACGTCCCGGCGTTCGGCCGCGGGGCGTACGGGCACGAGGCGTACGGCCCGCTGGTGCGCACCGCCGAGTTCAACCTGGCGGTGGCTCCGCGGGTGGCCGAGGAGTGGCTGGACCGCTGGCGCCCGGAGCCGCTCTCCTCCTCGCGGGTGACCACCGCCGGGCTGGTCGCGGCCCGCCTGCCGCTGCGGGTCGCGTCGGTCCTGCTGCGCCTGCTCGCGGACGCCCGCGGCCCGGGTGCGGAGGCCGCCAGGGAGCGCGCCCGCGCGGTGGTCGCCGACAGTCTGGACCGGCTGCGCAACCGTTTCGGGGCCCGCTGGGTGCCGGTGCCGGAGCAGCTGGCGCACCAGACCCGGGCCGTCCTCACCGCTGCCGACTGCCTGCTCCGCGCGGCCTGACCGCGGGGCGGGCCCCGAGAACAAGCCGCGGGTACGCGAAGGGACCGGCCCTCGGCACGGCGAAGGGGCCGGCCCGGGATTCCCCGGACCGGCCCCACCGCCTCACCCGCCGCTCGGGCGGCTCCGCTCAGGCCGCTATCGGCCGTTGGCTGCGGACCGCCTGGAGCAGCCCGACCGCGATCCAGACCGCGAACATCGACGAGCCGCCGTACGAGACGAACGGCAGCGGGATGCCCGCCACGGGCATGATGCCCAGGCACATCCCTATGTTCTCGAAGGCCTGGAAGGACAGCCAGGCGATGACCCCGGCCGCCAGGATCGTCCCGTACAGGTCGGTCGCCTGCCGGGCGATCCGGCAGGCCCGCCACAGCACCACGCCGGTCAGCACGATGATCCCCAGCGCCCCGACGAAGCCGAGCTCCTCGCCGGCGACGGTGAACACGAAGTCGGTCTGCTGCTCCGGCACGAACTGCCCGGTGGTCTGCGTGCCGTGGAACAGGCCCTTGCCGAACAGGCCGCCCGAGCCGATGGCGATCCGGGCCTGCGCGGTGTTGTAGCCGACGCCGGACGGGTCCAGCTGCGGGTTGGCGAAGGCGGCGAAGCGGTCGATCTGGTACTTGCTCAGCACCCCGAGCTTCCAGATCGCCACGCAGCCGCCGGCGCCCGCCACCAGCAGCCCGAGCACCCAGCGGTTGGGCGCTCCGGAGCCGAGCAGGATGCCGAGCACGATCGCGGCCATCACCATCACCGAGCCGGCGTCCGGCATCAGCATCACTATCGCCATCGGCAGGCACGCCCAGACCAGGCCGCGGAACACCGCCCGGTGCGAGGGGAACTCCCGCTCCCCCGCGTCCACCTGGTCCGACAGCACGACCGCCATCGCCAGCACGATCGCCAGCTTGGCGAACTCGGCCGGCTGGATCGAGAAGCCGCCGCCCAGCTGGATCCAGGAGTGCTGGCCGTTGATGGTCGAGCCGAGCGGGCTGAGCGTCGCCAGCAGCATCAGGATCACGCCGACGAACACGAACGGCACGAGCGTGCGGAAGCGGCGGCTCCCTATCGCTATCACCACGGCGCACAGCACCAGTCCGACCACCACGTTGGTCAGGTGCCGGTAGAGGAAGTACTGCGGGTCCCCGTGGGTGAGCGAGTCGCGCCCGCGGGTGGCCGACCAGACCAGCAGTGAGCTGCCGAGCGACAGGACGAGCGCGGCGAGCAGCAGTATCCAGTCCAGCCGCCAGAGCGGGGAGTCCTTGGCGAGGGCCTTGGAGACCCCGCTGCGCTGCGGGGCCAGCCGCAGCTGCCGGTAGGAGCCGTAAGAGGTCATGCCCGTCCCCTTCCCGGGCCGCGGCCGGGTTCGAGCGCGGCGTCGACGGCGGTGTAGGACACCGGGTGGTCGGTCGGCGGCGCCTCGTCGAGGAAGGCCGCCGCGGGTGCCGGTGCGGCCCGGTCCAGGACCGCCGGGGCGACGGCCGCGGCGCCGGGCGCCCGGTCGACCGAGTAGGCGGCCTGCTTGATGATCGCGGTGCCGTCCGGGTTGAACTTGGGCAGCTCGGTCTGCGGCGTCGGCAGCAGCGCCTTGCTCGCGTCGATGGTGCCCTTGTCGTCGACCACGCCGTAGAGGGCCTGGTAGATCCGGCGGACGGCGTCGCCCGAGCCGCCGGAGCCGGTGCCGCCCTGGCTTATCGTCATGACGATCGCGTAGTCCTTGCTGTACGTGGTCAGCCAGGAGGTGGTCTGCTTGCCCTCGACCTCGGCGGTGCCGGTCTTGGCGTGCAGCGCGATCTTGTCCTGCGGCCAGCCGGCCTGCACGAACTTCCAGGCGGCGGTGCCGTTCTTGACGACGCCCTCGGTGGCCTGGTCGATGTAGCTCAGCAGCTTCTGGTCGCCGGGGAACTTGGCATCCGCCTGCGGGGCGATCTCGCGGACGAGGTCCCCGCCCGGGCTTATCACCGCCTTGGCGATGGTCGGCCGGTAGAAGGTGCCGCCGTTGGCCAGCGCCGAGTAGATCCGGGCCATCTGGACCGGGGTGACGAGGGTGTCGCCCTGGCCGATCGCGAAGTTGACGGCGTCACCGGCGCGCATCTGGTAGCCGTCGACGCAGTTCTCCCGGGCGATCTGGTCGGAGAAGCTGTTGCCGCCCTTCTTCGCCTGGGCGCACCAGGCGTCCTTGTTGTTGTCGTAGAAGGACTGCTTCCACTGCCGGTCGGGCACCCGGCCGGGCACCTCGGAGGGCAGGTCGATGCCGGTCTTGGCGCCGAGGCCGAACTCGTGGGCGGTCTTGAAGAACCAGTCGGCGGGGTCCTTCTTCGGCTTGATGCCGCCGTCCTTCAGCCACTGGTCGTTCGCCAGGCCGTAGAAGACGGTGTCGCAGGAGACCTCGAGCGCCTTCTCCAGCGTGATGGAGCCGAAGCTCTCGCTCTCGAAGTTCTTGAACTCGCGGCCGCCGATGGTCAGGCTCTTCGGGCACGGGTAGGTGCCGTCCAGCGGGTAGCCGGCCTGGACGGCGGCGGTGGTGGAGATGACCTTGAAGGTCGAGCCGGGGGCGGACTGACCCTGTATGGCCCGGTTCAGCAGCGGGAAGTTGGATTCCTTGCTGGTCAGCGCCTGGTAGTCCTTGCCGGTGATGCCGCCCACCCAGAGGTTGGGGTCGTAGGTCGGGGCGCTCGCCATCGCGATGATCCGCCCGGTGTGCACGTCCATCACGACGGCGGCGCCGGAGTCGGCCTCGTAGTTGCGGTTGGTGACCTTGTCGAAGGTGTTCCGGGCGTCCTTCATGGCCTGCGCCAGGTTGTCCTCGACCACCTTCTGCACCCGGGCGTCGATGCTGGTGACCAGGTTGTCGCCGGTCTTCGGGGCGACGGCGCCGGCGGTGCCGATCACCCGGCCGAGGTTGTCCACCTCCAGCTTGGTGATGCCGGCGGTGCCGCGCAGGTCGCGGTCGTACACCGACTCCAGTCCGGCGCGGCCGATCTGGTCGGCCGGCAGGTAGCGGTCCAGGCCGGTCTTGTCGGCGGTCTTGCTGACCTCCTCGTCGGTGACCGGCGAGAGGTAGCCGAGCACCTGGGCCAGGTTGGCGCCCTCGGCGCCGGTGTAGCGGCGTACGGCGGTGGGCTGCGCGGTGATCCCGGGGAAGTCCTCTCGGCGCTCCATTATCTGCATCGCCTGCTGGGTGGTCGCCTCCTTGGTGACCGGGATCGGCTGGTAGGGCGAGCCGTTCCAGCAGGGCTGCGGGGTCTTGGCGTCGCAGAGCCGGACCTTCTCCTGCACGTCCTTGGCGGGCATCCCGAGCACCTCGGCCAGCCGGGACAGCACCGCCTTGCCGCCGTCCTTCTGCTGCAGCAGCGAGGTGCGGCTGACGGAGACCACCAGCCGGGTCTCGTTGCCGGCCAGCACCCGCCCGGAGGCGTCCAGGATCTCGCCGCGGACGGCCGGGTCGACCACCTCGCGGATGTGGTTGCCGGTCGCCTTGGCCGTGTACTCCTTGGCGTTGCGGATCTGCAGGTACCACAGCCGCCCGCCGAGGGTGGCGAGCAGCGACAGCACCAGGATCTGCAGCACCACCAGACGGATCGTCACCCGCCGGGTGCGGCCGGTCTCGGGGATGTTGCTCACGTCTCGTGCGCTCCAGGGTGCGGGGAAGTCGGGAGGTCGGGGCCGGTCCGGTTACGGTCGGCGGGCGAAGCCGGGCAGGCGCCGCTTCTTGTAGCTCGGGCCGGAGGAGACCTCGCGGGTGGTGCGGTAGCGGGCCAGCGAGCCCAGGCCCAGGCCCGGGCCGCTCTCGTCGTCGTCGGCGGCGGCCACCGGGTCGCGCCCGAAGCGGCGGCCGAGCAGCATCACCAGCGGCACCACGAACGGCGCCAGCAGCAGGTCGTAGAGCAGGGCGCTGATCACCAGGCCGCCGAGGCCGACGTGCCGGGCCGCGGTGTCGCCGACGAGGGCGCCGACCGTCGCGTACAGCAGGGTGGAGGCGACGGCGGCGGCGCCCACCACCACCAGCGCGCTGGAGACCGAGCGCTGGCGGCCGTGGTCGGGGCGCAGCAGTCCGGCGGCGTAGCCCATCAGGCAGAGCACCAGCGCGTAGCGGCCGATGGCGTGGTCGGAGGGCGGTGCGAGGTCGGCCAGCAGGCCGGCCGCGAAGCCGACCAGGCAGCCGCCGGTAGGCCCGTAGACCATGGCCAGGCCGACCACGACGAGCAGCAGTATGTCCGGGGTGGCCCCCGGCAGTTGGAGCCGGCCGAAGACGCTGACCTGGAGGATCAGGCCGAACAGGATCAGGCCGGCGGAGACGGGGATGCGGGCGAGGCGCATGGCTCAGTTCCCCCCATTGGGCTTGGCGGGCAGGGCGGCGGCCACGGTCGGCGCGGCGGGGGCCTGGCCAGGGGCGGCCGCGGCGGGGGCCGGCGGCAGGACGGCGTCGCGCGGGTCGGCGCGTGGCGGTACGACCACCACGCCGACCAGGTCCAGCCGGGTGAACTGGACGAAGGGCTCGACCAGAACGGTCTTGGTGAGCTGGCCGGCGTTGGCCTGGACCTCGATGACCTTGCCGACCGGGACGCCGGGCACGAAGGGGCGGCCGCTCTGCGAGCCGAAGGTGACCAGCCGGTCGCCGGCCTTGACCTGGGCCTTGCCGTTGAGCAGGGAGACCTTCATCGGGCTGTCGCCGCCGCCGGAGGCGAAGCCGATCTCGCCGGTGCCCTCCAGGCGGGTGCCGGCCGAGAAGCCGGGGTCGGAGGCGAGCAGCACGGTGGCGGTGGTCGGGCCGACGGTGGTGATCCGGCCGACCAGGCCCTGGCCGTTGATCACGGTCATGTCGCGGGTGAGGCCGTCGTCGCTCCCGGCGTCGATGGTGATGGTCCAGGAGAAGCCCTGGGCCGGGCCGATCGCGATGACCTGGGCGGCCTTGACGGTGTATCCGCCGGCGCCGGCGGTGCGCAGCAGGTCGTCCAGCTGCTTGGTGCGTCCGGCGGCCATGTCGGAGGAGGCGAGCTTCTGCCGCAGTTCGGTGTTCTCGCGGGCGAGCTGGTCGGTGCGGCCGCTGTTGGTGGCGGCGTCGCGGAAGGCGCGGACGGTGTCGGCGACCGGGTCCACGACGGTGGCGGCGCCGCGTTCGACCGGGCCGAGGACGCCGGCGGCGGCGTGCCGGGCGGGTCCGAGCGGGGAGTCCTCACCGCCCTTGATGTCCACGGTGATCAGTGCGAAGGCGACGGCCACCAGCAGGATGAGCAGCAGCCGGCTCTCTCGTGTGTCCCTCACGGTGCTGGTACTGCCCCTTCGTACCTGGCGGCCGCCCGGGGCTGTGGGGCCCGGGCGGCGGCCCGTTCAGTCGTGTCGGATGTGTGCTGTGGTGCTAACGGCGCGGCTGCGCGTCGAGTACCTGCTGGAGCGCCTCGAACTCCTCGACGCACTTGCCGGAGCCGAGTGCGACGGAGTCGAGCGGGTTCTCGGCGATGTGGATCGGCATGCCGGTCTCGCGGCGCAGCCGCTCGTCGAGGCCGCGCAGCAGGGCGCCGCCGCCGGTGAGCACGATGCCGCGGTCCATGACGTCGCCGGCCAGCTCGGGCGGGCACTGGTCGAGGGTGGTCTTGACCGCGTCGATGATCGAGTTGACCGGCTCGTCGATGGCCTCGCGGACCTCGGCGGCGGAGATGACGACGGTCTTGGGCAGGCCGCTGACCAGGTCGCGGCCGCGGATCTCGGCGTGCTCGTCCTTCTCGCCCTCCAGGCCGAAGGCGCTGCCGATGCTCATCTTGATCTGCTCGGCGCTGCGCTCGCCGAGGAGGAGCGAGTACTCCTTCTTGATGTGCTGGACGATCGCGTTGTCGAGCTCGTCGCCGGCGACGCGGATGGACTGGGCGGTGACGATGCCGCCGAGGGAGATGACCGCGACCTCGGTGGTGCCGCCGCCGATGTCGACGACCATGTTGCCGGTGGCCTCGTGGACGGGCAGGCCGGCGCCGATGGCGGCGGCCATCGGCTCCTCGATGATGTGGACCTGGCGGGCGCCGGCCTGCGAGGAGGCCTCGATGACGGCGCGGCGCTCGACGCCGGTGATGCCGGAGGGCACGCAGACGACGACGCGCGGGCGGGCGAGGTAGCGGCGGCGGTGGATCTTGAGGATGAAGTAGCGCAGCATCCGCTCGGTGATCTCGAAGTCGGCGATCACGCCGTCCTTGAGCGGGCGGATGGCGACGATGTTGCCCGGGGTGCGGCCGATCATCTTCTTGGCCTCGGCGCCGACGGCGAGGATGCCGCCGGTGTTGGTGTTCACCGCGACCACCGAAGGCTCGTTCAGGACGATGCCCTTGCCCCTGACGTACACCAGCGTGTTGGCAGTTCCGAGGTCGATCGCCAAGTCGCGGCCGATGAACGACAGGTTGCTCGCCATGGGGTGTGGGTGCCTTCCCGGGCTCGGAGTTCATGAGAGGTGGACGACTGCGTGCGCCCACGCTTGGGCGGAGACCAGCTGAGCTGCCTTACCGGGCCCTTGAGTCGCGTCCATCGTAGTCACGCCATGCGGTACGGACGTCGACGTGGGGCATACCGTCCATTGTCCGGAGCGTGATCGCTTCTCCGAGGATTGGGACGCCGTGTCGGCACCCCCAGTTCCCTATTTCCCGATAAGAATGCCCCGGCCGGGCCAATGGTCCCGACCGGGGCAGTCCCGGGGTCCTTCGGGCGTGCCGCCCGGCCCGGCTCAGGCGTGAGCGGGGAAGAAGATCTTGATCTCGCGCTCGGCGGACTCCGGGGAGTCGGAGGCGTGGATCAGGTTCTCGCGGGTGATCGTCGCGTAGTCGCCGCGGATGGTGCCGGCGCCGGCCTCCAGCGGGTTGGTGGCCCCGGCGAGCATGCGGATGCCCTTCACGACCTCCTCGCCCTCGACGATCAGCGCGATCGACGGGCCGGAGGTCATGAACTCCAGCAGCGGCTCGTAGAACGGGCGGCCGACGTGCTCCGCGTAGTGCTGCTCCAGCGTCGCCCGGTCGAAGGTGCGCAGCTCGATGGCGGCGAAGCGCCAGCCGGCCTTGCGCTCGATGCGGCTGATGATCTCGCCCGCCAGGCCGCGGCGGACGGCGTCGGGCTTGAGCAGGACGAGAGTGCGCTGGGACACGGTGCGTCTCCTGGGGATTCGGTTCGGCAGACAGTCGGGTCGACGAGTGGGCCGACACGGCAGAGGTTACCTTGCGTACACGGCGTGTCGGTGCGCCGGTCCGGGCCCCCGGCCGGTAGGAGCAGCGCCTACGCGACGGCCGCGTCGGTGGCGGCGGCGCGGGCGGCCTTGAACTCGTCGACCTTGCGGCCGTAGTGCACCGAGCACCACCACAGGCCGGCGAAGACCACGCCGAGGCCGAACATGGTCGGCAGGATGAAGCCGCTGGCGATCAGGCCGATCTGCAGCGCCCAGCCGATCTGCACCGCGCCCGGGCGGTTGATCATGCCGCAGAGCGCGATGCACAGGGCCATCGCGATGCCGCTGACCGTCCAGATCTCCCCGGTGGAGACGTCGGTGAGCCGCATCGCGACCAGCGCCGCGAACATGACCAGCAACGCCTCGCCGATCAGCGTCGAGGAGCAGAGCGTCCTCATGTCACTTCCTCCCGAGCAGCAGGCGGGCCTCGCCCACCGTGATGACCGAACCGGTGACCAGCACCCCGGCGCCGCCGAGGTCGCCCTCCTCCTCGGCGAGGGTGACGGCGGCGGCGATGGCGTCGTCGAGGCGGGGCTCGACCTGGACGCGGTCCTCGCCGAAGACCTCGACGGCCAGGGCGGCGAGCGCGTCGACGTCCATCGCGCGGTGGGTGGAGTTCTGGGTGATGACGACCTCGGCCAGGATCGGCTCGAAGGCCTCCAGCACGCCGGCCACGTCCTTGTCGCCGGAGGTGCCGATCACGCCGACGAGCCGGGTGAAGCCGAAGGACTCGGTGAGGGCGGCGACGGTGGCGCGGGCGCCGTGCGGGTTGTGCGCGGCGTCCAGGACGATCGTGGGGCTGCGGCGGACGATCTCCAGGCGGCCCGGCGAGGAGACGCCGGAGAAGGCCTGGCGGATCTTGTCGGCGTCGAGCTGCCCGCCGCGGGCACCGCCGACGCCGAAGAAGGCCTCGACCGCGGCGAGCGCGAGCGCCGCGTTGTGCGCCTGGTACTCGCCGTGCAGCGGGATGAAGATGTCCTCGTACTCCTCGCCGCCGAGCCCGCGCAGCGTCACCAGCTGGCCGCCGACGGCGAGTTCGCGGCGGATGACGCCGAACTCCATGCCCTCGCGGGCGACCGTGGCGTCCACCTCGACGGCGCGGCGCAGGATGGTCTGGGCGGCGTCCAGCTGCTGCTGGGCGACGACGGCGACCGAGCCGGGCTTGATGATCCCGGACTTCTCGACGGCGATCTCGCCGGTGGTCTCGCCGAGCTTGTCGGTGTGGTCCAGACCGATCGGGGTGATCACGGCGACGGCGGCGTCGATGACGTTGGTGGCGTCCCAGGAGCCGCCCATGCCGACCTCGACCACGGCGACGTCCACCGGGGCGTCGGCGAAGGCGGCGTAGGCCATGCCGGTCAGCACCTCGAAGAAGGACATCGGCACGGGCTGCGCCGCGTCGACCATCTGCACGTAGGGCTCGATGTCGCGGTAGACCTCGACGAAGCGCTCGGGGGTGATCGGAGCGCCGTCCAGGCTGATCCGCTCGGTGACGGTCTCGACGTGCGGGCTGGTGTAGCGGCCGGTGCGCAGCTCGAAGGTGTTGAGCAGCTGCTCGATCATCCGGGCGGTGGAGGTCTTGCCGTTGGTGCCGGTGACGTGGATGGAGGGGAAGGACCGCTGGGGCTGGCCCAGGATGTCCATCAGCGCCTCGATCCGGTCGAGCGAGGGCTCCAGCTTGTTCTCCGGCCAGCGCTTGGAGAGTTCCGTCTCGACGTCGCGCAGGGCGTCGCCGGTGCCGCCGTCGGCGGGGCGGATGGTGTACGGGTTCGGGTCGGCCTTGTCGCTCACGACCACAGTCTACGGAGCGGTGGCGGGGTGTTCTCACGGGGTGAGGGCGGGGCGAGAACGGCCACTATGCCCGGTCTCTGCCTGTACTGACCAGTTTGATCCCTTTACTATTGATTTAGCGAGTTTGGACCGCAATGAAGCATCGATTCGCAACCGGCAGGAGCCGCCGACCTTTGATCACGAGGAGCGCTGCGCCATGCCCGACGCCCTGCACGACCGGATCGCGCTTCACCAGGACGCCATCATCTGGGTCGCCGGACTGATCTCCCTGGCCCTCGTCGGCTACATGGCGCTCGTCTTCGGACGCTTCCTCGTGTACTGGGCCAGCTCCCGCCACGCCTTCAAGCACAGCTGGCCCGCCGAACCCGGCGACTCCGCCGCCTTCCAGTGGCACCTGGTCATCCCCTGCCGCGACGAGGAGGCCGTGGTCACCCAGGCGCACCCGGGCCACCGTCGAGCGCTTCGGCCTGGACGCCCTGCTGGAGCGCCTGGCCGTCACCGGACCGGTGGGCAGTCCACCGAACCCGCCGCGGCCGCGGCTGCGCTGCCGGCCGCCTGAGGCACCCGACCGGGCGGCCCCCGCCTTATTCGGTCACGTGCCCATTCCTGACCGGGACTTGGGCTCCCAGCGGCGGCTGGTCGGCCGGAGGCCCGGGCTCAGACCCCGGCCCGGGCCTCCGGCACGTGCGCGGCGCCGCCGTGCCGACGGCGCAACTCGGCGGTGATCTCGGCCAGTTCGCCCTCCGGCAGCAGCGGCAGCATCATCGCGACGCCCTGCAGCAGACCGCCCAGCAGGAAGGTGGTGTCGGCCGTCGAGGCGACCAGGCCGCGGACCTCGGCCACCTCGCCGGCCGCCACCGCCTCGATCAGCCGCGCGGCGTTCACGCTCTCCTCGTCCACCGCGACCGCGCCGGTGTCGACCGGCGCGCGCCGGGCCATCGCCCGCAGCACCTTGTCGCCGACCTCGGGGGCGTACGCCTTGCGGACGGCCTCGGCGGCGATCCAGGCGAGCAGCGTGGCCACCTCGCGCCCGGCGTGCTCGGCGAAAAGCAGGTCCAGCTCGTGATCGAACGCGAGCTGGTTCCCGTGCCGGAAGGCGAGCAGCAGGGTCGCCGCCCTGGCCTTGGCCTCCTCGACCGCCTCGGCAGGCAGTTCGTCGGCCAACTCCTCGGTCACCACCACGCCGTGCCCTCCCGTCCGTCGCTCATCAGGAACACCCCGCAGGAACGCTCGGCAGAAAACGCCCTTCGGAAACTCCGTGCACACCGTACACATCCGACCTGCAAACTTCCGCGAACGCGCGCGGGCAAGACCGGAATCAATTCGCTCGGAATAGGACCTCACCCGGTCCAGGATGAATATTCGCCGGAAGGGAGCAATGTTGGTGCGCTATTAGGCGTAACGCTGCGCCCTTACGCGTAGCCGAAAGGCGGCCCCCCCTGACGGAGCCGGGCGCACGGACCGCGAAACGCCGAGGGGCCGCACCCCGCGCGTCGCGGAGTGCGGCCCCTCACGGGCCGGTACGGGCTCAGCCCTGCGGCAGCGCCGTGAGCTGGGCGGTGATCCGGGCGATGTCGGCCTCGGCGGCCTCCTGGCGGGCCTTGATCTTGGCGACCACCTCGTCCGGCGCCTTGGCGAGGAACGCCTCGTTGCCGAGCTTGGCGGTGGTCTGGGCCTTCTCCTTCTCGGCGGCCGCGAGGTCCTTGGCGAGGCGCTTGCGCTCCGCCGCGACGTCGATGGTGCCGGAGAGGTCCAGCGCGACGGTGGCGCCGGCGACCGGCAGCGAGGCGGTGGCCGCGAAGCCCTCCTCGGGGACGGTCAGCCGCAGCAGCGAGCGGATCGCGTCCTCGTGGGCGGCGAGCGCGGTGCCGTCCAGCTCCAGCTTCGCCGGGACGCGCTGGCCCGGCTTGAGGCCCTGGTCCGTGCGGAACCGGCGGACCTCCGTGACGACCTGCTGCAGCGTGGCGATCTCCGCCTCGGCCGCGGCGTCGCGGTAGCCGCTGTCCTTCGGCCAGTCGGCGATGACCACCGACTCGGCGCCGGTCAGCGTGGTCCACAGGGTCTCGGTGACGAACGGGACGATCGGGTGCAGCAGGCGCAGCGTGACGTCCAGGACCTCGCCGAGCACCCGGCGCGCGGCGTCGGCCTGCGGGCCGCCCTTGGCCAGGGTGGTCTTGGAGAGCTCGACGTACCAGTCGAAGACCTCGTCCCAGGCGAAGTGGTACAGCGCCTCGGAGAGCTTGGAGAACTGGTAGTCCTCGTACAGCCCGTCCACCTCGGCGACGGTGCTGTTGAGGCGCGACAGGATCCAGCGGTCGCTCGCGGTCAGCTCCTCCGGCGCGGGCAGCGGGCCCTCGACGGTGGCGCCGTTCATCAGCGCGAAGCGGGTGGCGTTCCAGATCTTGTTGGCGAAGTTGCGGGCCGCCTGGACCCAGTCCTCGCCGATCGGCACGTCGACGCCCGGGTTGGCACCGCGCGCCAGCGTGAAGCGCAGCGCGTCGGAGCCGTACTTGTCCATCCAGTCCAGCGGGTTGACCACGTTGCCGAAGGACTTCGACATCTTCTTGCCGTTCTGGTCACGGACCATGCCGTGCAGCGCGATGGTGTGGAACGGCGGGGTGCCGTCCATCGCGTAGAGGCCGAACATCATCATCCGGGCGACCCAGAAGAACAGGATGTCGTAGCCGGTGACCAGGACGGAGTTCGGGTAGAACTTCGCGAGGCTCTCGGTCTGCTCCGGCCAGCCGAGCGTGGAGAACGGCCACAGGCCGGAGGAGAACCAGGTGTCCAGGACGTCGGTGTCCTGGTGCCAGCCCTCGCCGGTCGGCGGCTGCTCGTCGGGGCCGACGCAGACGATCTCGCCGTTCGGGCCGTACCAGACCGGGATGCGGTGGCCCCACCACAGCTGGCGCGAGATGCACCAGTCGTGCAGGTTGTCGACCCAGTCGAAGTACCGCTTCTCCATCTCCTGCGGGTGGATCTTGACCTTGCCGTCGCGGACCGCGTCACCGGCGGCCTGGGCGAGCGGGCCGACCTTGACCCACCACTGCATGGACAGCCGCGGCTCGATGGTGGTCTTGCAGCGCGAGCAGTGGCCCACCGAGTGGACGTACGGGCGCTTCTCGGCGACGATCCGGCCCTCGGCGCGCAGCGCGGCGACGATCGCCGAGCGGGCCTCCAGGCGGTCCAGGCCGAGGAAGGGGCCGTGCACGGTGATGACGGCATGCTCGTCCATGACGGCGATGTTCGGCAGGCCGTGCCGCTGGCCGATCTCGAAGTCGTTCGGGTCGTGCGCGGGCGTCACCTTGACGGCGCCGGTGCCGAACTCCGGGTCGACGTGGGTGTCGGCGACGATCGGGATCCGGCGGCCGGTCAGCGGCAGCTCGATCTCGGTGCCGACCATGTGCTTGTAGCGCTCGTCCTCCGGGTGGACGGCGACCGCCGTGTCGCCCAGCATCGTCTCGGCGCGCGTGGTGGCGACGACGATGGAGTTCTCGCCCTCGCCGTAGCGGATCGAGACCAGCTCGCCGTCGTCGTCCTGGTACTCCACCTCGATGTCCGAGATGGCGGTCAGGCAGCGCGGGCACCAGTTGATGATGCGCTCGGCGCGGTAGATCAGCTCGTCGTCGTAGAGCTTCTTGAAGATGGTCTGGACGGCCTGGGACAGGCCCTCGTCCATGGTGAAGCGCTCACGGGACCAGTCCACGCCGTCGCCCAGGCGCCGCATCTGGCCGGAGATCTGGCCGCCGGACTCCGCCTTCCACTTCCAGACGCGCTCGACGAAGGCCTCGCGGCCCAGGTCGTGGCGGGACTTGCCCTCCCTGGCGAGCTCGCGCTCGACCACGTTCTGGGTGGCGATGCCGGCGTGGTCCATGCCGGGCTGCCACAGGGCCTCGTAGCCCTGCATGCGCTTGCGGCGGACCAGGGCGTCGATCAGCGTGTGCTCGAAGGCGTGGCCCAGGTGCAGGCTGCCGGTGACGTTCGGCGGGGGGATGACGATGGTGAACGGCGGCTTGTCGCTCTTCGCGTCGGCGCTGAAGTACCCACGCTCCACCCAGCGCTCGTACAGCTCGCCCTCTACGTCCGCGGGGGTGTAGGTCGTCGGGAGGGTTGCCGCTTCGTCCCCGGCAGAGGTGCTCACGGGGCGCTGGTTCGTCGTGTCGGTCACGACGCACAGTTTACGTAACCGGGGGGGCGGGTTACGAACCGCTTTCGGTCCGTGGACCCGCCGCGCCCGGACGGGCCCACATCGGGCACCGTGCGGTACCGTGCCCGGGCACTCGTCCGGTTGACCGGACGGGCACGGAACGACTCCACACAAGACAGGCCGCGGGTGCGGCGGGGGAGCACAGACGCAGATGTACGGCCAGGGACAGCAGTATCCGCAGGGACAGCCGCAGCCTTACGGGGGCCAGCCGCCGTACGGCCAGCCGCCGCAGCAGGCGTACGGCGCCCCGCAGCCCCAGTACGGGCACCCGCAGCAGCAGCCCTACGGCGCGCCCCAGCAGCCGTACGGCGCGCCGCAGGCTCCGTACGGCCAGCCGGGCTACCCGGTGGCCCCGCCGCCGAAGGGCAAGGGCGGCCTGGTCATCGGCCTGGTGGTCGGCGCACTGGTGCTGGGCGGCGGCGGCTTCGCGGCGTGGAAGTTCCTCGGCGGCAGCGACGCGGGCGGCAAGTACAAGATCACCTCTCCGCAGACCCTGGCCGACGGCTACGTACAGAAGTCGTCCAAGGAGCAGGCCGCCGACATGAGCAAGCCCGAGGCGTCGAAGCTCGGCACGGACCTGCACGTCCTGATCGCCAGCTACAGCAAGGGTTCGGACGCGCTGGACACCTTCTCGGTGATCGGCGTCTACGGGGACCTCAACGACCCGGGGCAGATCATCGAGGACTCCAAGAAGGACAGCGGCGGCCTGTCCGTGTCGATGACCGACTTCCCGGCGCAGGACGCCAACAACTCCTCGGCGAAGCTCTCCTGCGGCACGACGACCATGCTCGGCAAGCCCGGCCCGACGGTCTGCGTGTGGGCGGACAAGTCCACCACCGGTCGGGTCTCCTTCACGAAGGTCGGCACGAGCGGCAGCAGCGGCCCGGCGCTCACCGCGGAGCAGGCGGCCGCCAAGACCCGGACGATCCGCGACGCCATGGTCGTCGCCCGGTAGCGCCCGACAGCACGCGAAGGGGCCCCGCACCGGATCCGGTGCGGGGCCCCCTTTGCGTGCGGAGCTCGGGTCAGGCGCTCTTCTCGCGGCGCTCGCGCTTGATCATGTCGCGCGGGACGAGGGTGGGGATGGCGTGCTTGGAGACCACGTCCCCGGTGACCACCACGCGGGCGACGTCCTGGCGCGAGGGGACCTCGTACATCACGGACATCAGCACCTCCTCCATGATGGCCCGCAGCCCGCGCGCGCCGGTGCCGCGCAGGATCGCCTGGTCGGCGATCGCCTCCAGCGCGTCCCGGGAGAACTCCAGCTCCACGCCGTCGAGTTCGAAGAGCTTGCGGTACTGCTTGACCAGCGCGTTGCGCGGCTCGGTGAGGATCTGCAGCAGCGCCTCGCGGTCCAGGTTGTGCACGCTGGTGATCACCGGCAGGCGCCCGATGAACTCGGGGATCATGCCGAACTTCACCAGGTCCTCGGGCATCACCTGGCGGAAGTGGTCGCTGGCGTCCGACTCCCGCTTGGAGCGGATGTTGGCGCCGAAGCCGATGCCCTTGGCACCCGCGCGGCCCTCGATGATCCGCTCCAGGCCGGCGAACGCGCCGCCGACGATGAACAGCACGTTGGTGGTGTCGATCTGGATGAACTCCTGGTGGGGGTGCTTGCGGCCCCCCTGCGGCGGCACCGACGCGGTGGTGCCCTCCAGGATCTTCAGCAGGGCCTGCTGCACGCCCTCGCCGGAGACGTCCCGGGTGATCGACGGGTTCTCGCTCTTGCGGGCGACCTTGTCGATCTCGTCGATGTAGATGATCCCGGTCTCGGCCTTCTTGACGTCGTAGTCGGCCGCCTGGATCAGCTTCAGCAGGATGTTCTCGACGTCCTCGCCGACGTAGCCCGCCTCGGTCAGCGCGGTGGCGTCCGCGATCGCGAACGGCACGTTGAGCATCCGGGCCAGGGTCTGCGCCAGCAGCGTCTTGCCGGAGCCGGTGGGGCCCAGCAGCAGGATGTTGGACTTCGCCAGCTCGATGGCGTCCTCGCGGCCGTTGCCGCCGCTGCGGCCCGCCTCGCCGGCCTGGACGCGCTTGTAGTGGTTGTAGACGGCCACCGAGAGCGCCTTCTTGGCGAGGTCCTGGCCGACCACGTACTGGTCCAGGAACTCGTAGATCTCGCGCGGCTTCGGGAGTTCCTCGAAGCGCACCTCGGAGGTCTCGGCGAGTTCCTCCTCGATGATCTCGTTGCACAGGTCGATGCACTCGTCGCAGATGTACACGCCTGGGCCGGCGATCAGCTTCTTCACCTGCTTCTGCGACTTGCCGCAGAACGAGCACTTGAGCAGGTCGCCACCGTCTCCGATGCGTGCCACGAGGTGCTTCCCCTTCGCCAGGGGCCCCGCAGGGGTTCCGGGGCCTGGTGCTGTGGACCGTCAACGCCGACGGCGCTCGGTCTCGCTATCCGACGGTACTCTGCCGGGCCCGTGATTCCGTCCTCTTCGCCGGGTCTGCCCTACGCCCTGGGCGAATTGATACCGAACAGATGCCGTGACGGAGCCCGCCGACAAGTCCGGGGCGGGGCGCGCCATCCGTGCGCGCCCCGCCCCGGGCCGGTGCCGACCTCAGGAGGTCAGCGAGGTCTTGCGGGTGGAGATGATCTGGTCGACCAGGCCGTACTCGACGGCCTCCTCGGCGGTGAGGATCTTGTCGCGCTCGATGTCGTCGCGCACCTGCTCCACCGACTTGTTGGAGTGCTTGGAGAGCATCTCCTCCAGCTGCTCGCGCATCCGGAAGATCTCCTTGGCCTGGATCTCCAGGTCGGACACCTGACCGCGGCCGGTCTCGGTGTACGGCTGGTGGATCAGGATGCGGGCGTTCGGCAGCGCCATCCGCTTGCCGGGGGTGCCGGCGGCGAGCAGCACGGCCGCGGCGGAGGCCGCCTGGCCCATGCAGACCGTGGTGATGTCCGGCTTCACGTACTGCATCGTGTCGTAGATGGCCGTCAGGGCCGTGAACGAGCCGCCGGGCGAGTTGATGTACATCTGGATCTCGCGGTCCGGGTCCATCGACTCCAGGCACAGCAGCTGCGCCATGATGTCGTTCGCCGAGACGTCGTCCACCTGCGAGCCGAGGAAGATGATGCGCTCCTCGAACAGCTTGGCGTACGGGTCGTACTCGCGGATGCCCTGCGTGGTGCGCTCGACGAAGCGCGGGACGATGTAACGGCCCTCGGCGCGCATGTCCTCGACGCGGGCCTTGGCGGCCGACAGGCTGGGGATGTTCATGGGGATTCTTGTCCTCCGGGGCGTTGTGGCTGTGGTCTCGTGGGCCGGGCCGAGGCTCAGGCGCCCGTGCCGCCGCCGCCGGGGACGTCCGCGGCGCTGTGCATGATCGCGTCGATGAGGCCGTACTCCAGGGCCTCCTCCGGGGTGAACCAGCGGTCGCGGTCGGAGTCCCTGGTGATCTGCTCGAAGGACTGGCCGCTGTGGAAGGCGATCAGCTCGGACATCCGCTTCTTGGTGCGCAGGAGCTGCTCGGCCTGGATGCGGATGTCGGTGGCGGAGCCGCCGAGGCCCGCGGAGGGCTGGTGCATCAGGATGTTGGCGTTCGGCAGCGAGAAGCGCTTGCCCTTGGCGCCGGCGGTCAGCAGGAACTGGCCCATCGAGGCGGCCATGCCCATCGCGATGGTGACGACGTCGTTCTTGATGTACTGCATGGTGTCGTAGATCGCCATGCCGGCCGAGATCGAGCCGCCCGGGGAGTTGATGTAGAGGAAGATGTCCTTTTCCGGGTCCGCGGCCAGCAGCAGCAGCTGCGCGGTGATCTTGTTGGCGATGTCGTCGTCGACCTGCTGGCCGAGGAAGATGATCCGCTCGTTGAGCAGCCGGTTGTAGACCTGGTCGCCAAGGCCGCCGAGCACGTCACCAGCGGCGGCGTGCGGCGCCATCGGGCCAGGCATCTGCATCTGCGGGAACGTCACTTAGCCACCTGCTCAGTCGATTTGGAGGGCCGTTCCACGGCCGTCACGATGTCGCACAGCTTCCGGGTATCACGTCGTGATTGGTTGCTGTCCAAGGACCCTAACGCGCAGGCCCGGCCGCAGAATCCCTCACGCAGAACTGTTCGCTGTGAGCGCAGGGTCGTGGCGCCCCGCGGGCGGGGTGGCGCGGGAAGACGACGGGCCCGGACACCATGACGGCGTCCGGGCCCGCTGCGTGCCTCAGGGGCTTTCCGGGGCTCAGGCCTCGGTCTTCTCCTCGGCGGCCTCGTCGGCGGCGGCCTCGACGGTCTCGCCCGTCTCGTCCTCGTCGTCGAAGTTGATCTCGTTGCCCTCGGTGTCGACGACCTTGGCGGCCTCGACCACGGTGGCCAGGGCCTTGCCGCGGGCGACCTCGCCGACCAGCAGCGGCACCTGGCCACCCTGGACGACCTGCTGCGCGAACTGGTCGGGGGTGAGGCCCGAGCCGGCGGCGCGGCGGATGAGGTGCTCGGTCAGCTCCTCCTGGTTAACACCCAGCTCCTCGTCGGCGACGATCTGGTCCAGGACGAACTGGGTCTTGATGCCCTTCTTCGCCTGCTCCTCGATCTCCGCGTCCCACTCCTCGCGGGTCTTGCCCTGGGTCTCCAGGTAGGTGTCGAGGTTCAGGCCCATCGGCTCCAGCTGGTGGTGCTCGACGTTGTGCTTGCGGGTCTGGATCTCGTCCGCGAGGAGCTTCTCGGGGTACTCGATGTCGACCAGCGCGAGCAGGGCGTCCAGCACCTTCTCCTGGGCCTGGGTGGCCTGGTCGTACTCCTTCATGCGCTCCAGGCGCTTGCGGGAGTCGGCGCGCAGCTCCTCCAGGGTGTCGAACTCGCTGGCCAGCTGGGCGAACTCGTCGTCCAGCTCCGGCAGCTCCTTCTCCTGGACGGCGGTGACGGTGACGGTGACCTCGGAGGTCTTGCCCGCCTGGGTGCCACCCTTGAGCTCGGTCTCGAAGGTCTTCTCCTCGCCGGCGGACAGGCCGACGACGGCCTCGTCGATGCCGTCGATCAGGCGACCCGAGCCGATCTCGTAGCTGACGCCGGCGGCGGTGCCGTCCTCCGGCACCTCGCCGTCGACCTTGGCAACCAGGTCCACGACCACGATGTCGCCGGCGGCCGCGGCGCGCTCGACGTCCTTGACCGAGGAGAAGCGCTCGCGCAGCTGCTCCAGCGACTTCTCGACGTCCTCGTCGGAGACGGCGATCGGGTCGACGGTCACCTCGATGGAGGAGAACTCCGGCAGGGTGATCTCCGGACGGATGTCCACCTCGGCGGTGAACTTCAGGTCACCGCCGTCGGCGATCGTCTCGACACCCTCGATGTTGGTGATGTCGGGCTGGCCGAGGACCTCGATCTTGCCCTCGTCGACGGCCTGCGTGTAGAAGCGCGGCAGGGCGTCGTTGACGGCCTCCTCCAGCACGGCGCCACGGCCGAAACGCTGGTCGATGACGCGAGCCGGGATCTTGCCCTTGCGGAAGCCCGGAACCGTGACCTGCTGGTTGATCTTCTTGTACGCCGCGTCGAGGCTGGGCTTGAGCTCCTCGAAGGGCACCTCGACGGTGAGTCGAACCCGGGTCGGGTTCAGAGTCTCGACGGCGCTCTTCACGGTTAGGTCTCCTAGGGGCTTGCGGTCAGGTTGTCTCCGCCCGTCCCCGCCGCCCGGCCGGAGCCGTACGGGTGGGTCGGACGAGACGGGCGATGGGCGGTTGGAGCTGCATCTCCCGTGGGGTGGACGGTGAGCTTGACTCCTCGCCCTCGTGCGGTTGACCTGGGTTGACGCCACAGGGACTACCGCCAGCGCCCCATCCTACCGGTACCACGAAAGGCGGACGCCAGACGCCACCGTACCGGCCGAACAGAACAGGGCCCCGCCCCCCGTGGACGAGACCCTGCCGCACTGTCGGGGTGACCGGATTCGAACCGACGGCCTTCCGCTCCCAAAGCGGACGCGCTACCAAACTGCGCCACACCCCGTGGTGCCGAGAGGAAGCGTACACGGCGGGCCTGTTCGGCTCGCCGACTATTCGAGCGCGGGCGCGGAAGGCGCGGAAGAGGGGTGCGCGAAATGGGGTGTGCACGCGGGCGGCCGGACCAGGTACGCTGTTCCCCGAACTTCCGGCCGGTCACGGCTGGGGGATCACGCGGGCGTAGCTCAATGGTAGAGCCCTAGTCTTCCAAACTAGTCACGCGAGTTCGATTCTCGTCGCCCGCTCTCCGCCCGGCCCCGGTGCGCACTCGCGCGCCGGGGCCGGCTGCGTTTCCGGGCCGGCGCGCTCCCGGAGCCGTGCGCCCCTCCCCCGTCCGGGTTCAGAGCCCGAGGCGGGTGGCCCTGGCGGCGGCCCGGTCGAGCAGCAGGTGGACGTCGCCCTCCCGGGTGGTGGGGCGGTCGTTGAACTCGTCCGGGGAGCTCGCCGGGCGGCCGGTGCCGTGCAGCACCTCCATCAGCTGGACCCGGGCGGTGCGGACGGTGGCCGGGGTGCCGTAGCCGTACGCCAGCACGGCGGCCTGGGCGCCGAGCAGGCAGACCCGCCCGGCCTCGTCCCACATCGCGCCCTGCAGCCAGCCGTGGGCCCCGATGTAGCGGGAGGCGAGCCGGAGGTGGTCGGCCGCGGTGACCGGGACGGGCCGGGCCGGGCGGCGCAGCGCCCGGTCGAGCAGGGTGGCCCGGGGCGCCGGGTGGCCGGCGTGCCAGGGTCGCGGGGTGCTGCCGTACGGGCAGACGTACGGCACGGGGGTGCGTACGGGGGCCGGCAGCGAGGCGAGGTAGGCCTCGATCTCCGCGACCAGGCCGGAGCCGTCCGGACGGATCGGCAGCGGCGGGGCGGTGAGCGAAGGGGGCGTCAGGTCGGTGGTGCGGGGCATGCGGACTCTCCGGGCGGGCGGCTTTCTGGTTCCGCTGCCCAAAGTGGGGCATTCAGGGCATTTCCGCGACCGGAGGACCCGGACGTCCGGGCGGTTTCCCGGTTGGGTGTCGGGCCGATAGCCTCGGCGGCGTTCGAGCGCAGTTCGAGCGCGAGCTCAGCCGCCGCGCTCCCGAAGTCGAGGAGTCCCGGTGCGTCCGCAGGAGCGACTGGCCGTCATACAGCGCTGCGTGGTCGTGGAGATGGCGCGACTGGGCCAGGTGTTCCGCCTGGACGGCGAGGTGGTGCGCGGCCCCGGCACCACGGCGGTGGCGGTGCGCGAGCACCCCGGGGACGACGGCGCCGGGCACGTGGACCTCGGCTTCGTGCTGCAGCTGGGCCGGGCGGACGCACCGGTGGTGTGGGACTGCGCGGCCGGCCTCGGCAAGACCGAGGAGGAGAAGCTCGCCAACGCGGTGAAGATGTGGGCGACCACCACCGCCTCGGTGCTGGTCGAGCTGGCGGAGGGGCGCGGGGTGCACGCCGACCACGCGGACCTGCCCGAACTCCCGGGCTGGCACGCGGTCCAGGGGCCGGCGGCGGTGTTCGGGTTCGGCAACGAGCACCTGGCGGGCTGGCTCGCCGAGAACCGGGTGCTGCCGGCGCTGGTCCCGGCGCTGCGGTCGGAGCTGACCGGGGCGGGGCCGGTCGGGGTCAAGCTCTTCCTGGGCGGGAAGGCGGGGGACGACATCGCCGAGGTCCGGGTGGGCGGCGAGGTGTCGGAGGCGGCGTCGGCGGCGCTCCGCGCGCTCGACTGGCCGCGGGGCGAACGACTGTGCTGGGCAAGGCTGTTCGTCCTGCTGATGGCCGAACAGGCGGCACCGGAGCAGGCCGCGCCGGCGGGTGCCGTGGCACCCGCACCGATACGCGTCCCAGCCCCGGCGGCGGCGCGCCCCCGGGGTCTGTTCGCCCGCTGGCGGGAGGCCAGACGGGCCGGGCGGTGAGGGTTGCTCGCCCGCTCGCCTCCGGCGGGCGCGCCCGCATCAGCCTCCGGTGATGCTGGAGATGCTGTGCGCGAGGTTGGCCAGCAGGGAGTTGATCGAGGTCGCGACCGTGGTCTCGTGCAGCATGAAGCCGAACAGGGCGGCGACGATCGCGTGCGGGATCTTCATCTGCTTGTTGCGGATGAAGATGATGCTCAGGATCGCGAACAGGACCAGCGCGGAGACGGAGAGTGCCACCCGGACTCACTTCCTCGTTTTCATAGCGGGGTGCCACCACCCGGCGACACCAGCGAAAGCCGGACCCCGGCATGTCCGACGGTCCCGAGGCGGAATCGCGGACCGTCCGACACACCGCCGGTGAGGGAGCCCACGGTCGACCGCTGTCTGTCGTGCCGCACGTGACGCCCCCTATCCCCCGAATCCTGAACAGTCCCGCCCGGACTCAGTGTGGTCGACCGTGCCGATTGCGTAAAGGTCTGACTGTCGGCCCAACGCCGATATCCTGCGATGCGAGACGAGTTTCCGCCGACCGGGACGATAGCCGAGTCCCCCTGACGAATCGTCGGCGGGGCCTTGCTGAGCGGCCGGGAAGCGGTCGGGGGCGGTTAACGGAAGCCGCTGGTCCGGTCCGTCGACGGGCCGTCCGATTTGGCCGAAGATCAGCTGCCCTGCTTGACAGTTGCTGCCCCCGGCATGTGCCCCCGACCCCGGTAGGAGCCCCGGACGCCCGGCATGAGACCCGGGTTGCCACTCAATCGCGCCAGAGCAGCAGCACCGCGCGGTCGTCGTTGATGTCCCGGGCCACCGTCTCGATCAGCGCGGCGGCGGCGCCCGCGCCCGCGCCCCGGCCGCCGCCGGGCACCAGCCGGTCGGCCTCCCCCATCAGCCGGTCCATGCCCTCGGTGAGGTCCCGGCCCGGTGCCTCGACCATGCCGTCGGTGCACAGCAACAGCACGTCGCCCCGGTTCAACCGCCCGCGCACGCCCTCGAACTTGGCGCCGTCGTAGATCCCGAGCAGCGGGCCCTCGGCCTCCTTGACCTCCCAGCGGCCGGCGCCCGCGAGGCGCTGCATGCCCGGCAGGTGCCCGGCGGACAGCAGCTCGTACTCGCCGGTGTCCAGGTCCAGCACCAGGTGGACGGCGGTGGCGAAGCCCTCCTCCCAGGACTGGCGCAGCAGGTAGCCGTTGGCGGCGGGCAGGAAGTCGTGCGCGGGCAGCGAGCCGACCAGGCCGCCGAAGGCGCCGGAGAGCAGCAGCGCGCGGGAGCCGGCGTCCATGCCCTTGCCGGAGACGTCCGCGAGGACCACCTCCAGCAGCCGCTGGCCGGGGCCGGTGCGGGCGGCGACCACGAAGTCACCGGAGAAGGACTGGCCGCCGGCCGGGCGCAGCGCCATGTCCGCGTGCCAGCCGTCCGGCAGCGCGGGCACCCGGCTCTGCACCCGCAGCCGCTCGCGCAGGTCGAAGAGCATGGTGGAACCGCCCCACCAGGGCACGCCGACCCGGGCCCGGAACTGGGCCAGCAGCAGTCCGCCGACTCCGGCGGCGCCGACCACCAGGGCCGCGCCCGGGGTGACGCCGTAGAGGTAGGCCTCCGGGTTGTCGCTGGCGACCCGCTGGCCGGTGTGGATCACGGACTCGGCGGACAGGCCGAGCGCGGCCAGCGCGTAGAGCACCACCAGGCTGCCGGGGCGCAGCAGCAGCGCACCGGCCAGGATCGGCAGGACCAGGGAGGTGGGCGGCGCCCAGTCGGGGATCCAGATGTTGAGCAGGATCAGCACCGGGACGAGCAGGGCGAGCGCGCAGAGCACCGGCCAGTCGGCGGCGCCGCCGCGGAAGTAGTCCACACCGGCCGTGCGCAGCCTTCGGCGGACCCGGCGGAGCCTCTTGCGCAACCGGGCCGTCACGGGCTCGGACGCCGGGGCGGCGCCGGGCCTCGTCGCAGTCGTCTGGGGCGGTGCGCCCGGCGGTCTGCCAGCCATGGAGCCCGACCTTATCCACGGGTACGGCCCGGCGTCGACGGCTCGGACGCGGGCGGGGGCGCCGGGGTGCGCGGCGCTCAGTGGGTTTCGGCCGATCGGGGCGGGTTCGGGCGCGTCGTCAGGAGGCGTACGCAGGTTGGGCGTACGAAACCCGCGGGCGGCGTGTGCGCCCCGCGTGCGGGACCGTCCGCGCGCTGGGGCCTGTGGCCGATCCCACAGCTGCCGACGATCGTCGGCGGTCGCCCCGGGACGGCGGCGGCCGGCCGCACGGGAGCGTGCGGCCGGCCGTTGGGGAGGGTGGGTGGCGGCGGGATCAGCCCTGGGGGTGGTGGGCCGGGATCGGCGGGAGTTCGCCGGTGGTCTCGTACTCGCTCAGCATCTCGATCCGGCGGGTGTGCCGCGGCTCGCCGCTGTAGGGGGTGTTGAGGAAGATCTCGACGAACTTCGTGGCCTCCTCCAGCGTGTGCATGCGGCCGCCGATGGAGATCACGTTGGCGTTGTTGTGCTGGCGGCCGAGCTCGGCGGTCTGGGTGCTCCAGGCCAGCGCGGCCCGGACGCCCTTGACCTTGTTGGCGGCGATCGCCTCGCCGTTGCCCGAGCCGCCGATCACGATGCCCAGCGCCTCGGGGTCGGCGGCGGTGCGCTCGGCGGCGCGCAGGCAAAACGGCGGGTAGTCGTCCTCGGCGTCGTAGATGTGCGGCCCGCAGTCGACCGGCTCGTGGCCGGCCCCCTTCAGCCACTCCACCAGGTGGTTCTTCAGTTCGTATCCGGCATGGTCGGAGCCCAGGTACACGCGCATGCCCATGAGTGTGGCATGCGGGTGCGCCCGGGCTCCGCAGGGGGCGCTCGGCGGTTGCGCCCGGGCTCCGCGCGGGGGGCGGTCAGCGCTTGCCGACGAGCTTCCAGACCAGCGGCAGGGCGCCGGCGGCGAGGGCGGCCTTGAGGGCGTCGCCGACCAGGTACGGGTAGAGGCCGAGCTCGGCGGCGCGGGCGAGCGACACGTGCAGCGACAGGGCCAGGTACGGGACGCCGACCGCGTAGACGGCGAGGCTGCCGAGCGCCATGGTGACCGCGGTGTTCAGCGGGGTGCGGTCGGCGCCGCGCCGGGCCAGCGCGCCGGTGAGGGCGGCGGCGAGGACGAAGCCGAGCACGTAGCCGAGCGAGGGCATCGCCCAGCCGGAGGTGCCCTCGGCGAACCAGGGCATCCCGGCCATGCCGGCGAGGAGGTAGAGGCCGAGCGAGGCGGCGCCGCGGCGGGCGCCGAGCGCGGTGCCGACCAGCAGGGCGGCGAAGGTCTGGCCGGTGACCGGCACGGGCGAGCCGGGGACGTTCACCGACAGCTGGGCGGCCACGCCGGTCAGCGCGGCGCCGCCGGCCACCAGGGCCAGGTCGCGGACCTGGCCGCCGAGGCGGGTGGAGGCGGCGGGCAGCAGGTCGGCGAGGACGGCGCGGCGCGGTATCGGGGTGGTGGCAGTGGCCATCGGGGGTTCCTCCGTGGGGTCCAGGTGAGTGAACACCTGTGAACCTACGCGGTGATCCACTGCGCGAGCCGCACGGTTTCGGACAAAGCCCCGCCCTCGGGCGTTGTCGGAACCGGCCCGAAACGACGCACGGCGACGCCGCGCTCACTCCGAGTCGTCGCCCGGTCCGCAATGTGAGCCCGGACCGGACGCTCTTGGCATGGACAGAGGTGTCCCCGGATATTGGACAACTCATGTCGCATTCCGCACAGTCTGGAAACCCTATGGCCCCCACCTCCGCGCCCCCGGCGTCCGGGACCACCGACTCCGCCTCCCCGGAGTCGGGGCAACAGCTCTCCCACGGGCTGAAGCAGCGTCACCTGTCGATGATCGCCCTCGGCGGCGTGATCGGCGCGGGCCTCTTCGTCGGCTCGGGCGCGGGCATCGCTGCCGCGGGCCCGGCGATCATCCTGGCCTTCGTGCTCTCCGGCCTGCTCGTCATGCTGATCATGCGAATGCTCGGCGAGATGTCCGCGGCCCGCCCCGCCTCCGGCTCGTTCTCGGTGCACGCCGAGAAGGAGATCGGCCCGTGGGCCGGGATCACGGCGGGCTGGATGTACTGGGTGATGCTCTGCTGCGGCGTCGCCGCCGAGGCCACCGCCGCCGGGAAGATCGTCAACGGCTGGATACCGGGCGTCTCGTCCTGGGTCTGGGTCGCCCTGTTCATGGTCTTCTTCTGCGCCAGCAACCTCACCGCGGTGAAGAACTTCGGCGAGTTCGAGTTCTGGTTCGCCACCATCAAGGTCGCCGCGATCATCGCCTTCCTGGTCCTCGGCGGGCTCGGCATCGCCGGGGTGATCGGCCCCGGCGCCCCCGGCACCGAGAACCTCACCGGCCACGGCGGCTTCCTGCCCACCGGCGTCGACGGGCTGATCGTCGGTCTGCTCGCCTCGGTCTTCGCGTACGGCGGTCTGGAGACCGTCACCATCGCCGCCGCCGAGTCCGACGACCCCAAGAAGAACGTCGCCAACGCCGTGCGCACCGCGGTGTGGCGGATCGCGATCTTCTACATCGGCTCGATGGCCCTGGTGGTCACCCTGGTCTCCTGGAAGGACCCGGCGGTCGTCGCCGACGGGCCGTACGTCACCGTGCTGAGCCACCTCGGGGTGCCCGCCGCCGGGACGATCATGCAGATCGTGGTGCTGGTCGCGCTGCTGTCCGCGATGAACGCCAACATCTACGGCGCCTCGCGGATGGCGTACTCGCTGGTCGGCCGCGGCCAGGGCCCCAAGGCGCTGGCCAAGGTCAGCGGCGGGGTGCCGCGCCGGGCCGTGCTGGCCTCCTGCCTGTTCGGCTTCGGCGCCGTGCTGGCCGCCAAGTTCTGGCCGGACACCGTGTTCACCTGGCTGATGAACACCACCGGCGTCGCGATCCTGGTGGTCTGGCTGTTCATCTGCGTCGTCCAGCTGCGAATGCGCCGTCGGCTGGAGCGCGAGGCGCCCGAGCTGCTGACCGTGAAGATGTGGGGCTACCCGTACCTGACCTGGGTCGCGATGGCCGCCGTGGCCGGCATCCTCGCGCTGATGACCACCACCGAGGGCAACCGGGAGCAGCTGTACGCGGCCGGGGTGCTGGTCGCGCTGCTGGTCGTCGCCGGTCTGCTCAAGCAGCGCCGGGACGCGGCCGCCCGCTGAGTCCGTACGCGCGCACGGGGCCCGGTACCGCGAGCGGTACCGGGCCCTGTCGCGTCGCCGTCGCCGGCGCCGGGCTACTCGCGGGGGCCTACTCGAAGGACGGGCCGGCCGTCCGGGTGCGCTTGATCTCGTAGAAGCCCGGGGTGGAGGCCACCAGCAGGGTGCCGTCCCAGAGCCGGGCCGCGGCCTCGCCCTTCGGCGCCGGGGTGACCACCGGCCCGAAGAAGGCGACCCGCTCGCCGTCCGCGCCCTCCACCGCGATCACCGGGGTGCCGACGTCCTCGCCGACCAGGGTGATGCCCTCCTGGTGGGAGGCGCGCAGGGCGTCGTCGTGGATGTCCGTGTCGGCCGCGTCGGCCAGCTCGGCGGGCAGGCCCGCGGCCACCAGGGCGGCGGTTATGGTCTCCCGGTTCTGCGGCAGGCCCTGGTTGTGGAAGCGCAGGCCCAGCTCGGTGTAGAGCCGGCCGAGCACCTCCTCGCCGTGCTTCTCGGCGGCGGCGATGCACACCCGCACCGAGCCCCAGGCGTTGTTCAGCATCTCGCGGTAGTTGTCCGGGAGGTCCCGGTGCTCGTTCAGCACCGACAGGCTCATCACGTGCCAGCGCACGTCGACCGGGCGCAGCTGCTGGACCTCGATCAGCCAGCGGGAGGTCATCCACGCCCACGGGCAGGCCGGGTCGAACCAGAAGTCGGCGGTCTTGCGCTCAGCGGCAGTCGTCACTGCGAGTCGTCCTTCGTGAGGTGATCCGGGCAGGGGGAATTCCCCCCAAGAGCCCCAACACCCGCCCGGCGCCGCTGATTCCGGTGTCGACGCGTCGGTCTGTGCAATGGTACCGACGGAGCGGGGCGTGAAAGGATGACCCCGCGGGCACGGCCGACACCGCGCACCGAGACCGCACCACCCATCCGCGCACCACCGTGCGAGCCGGACAAAGGAGTACCGCCGTGCCGGGCAAGAACCTCAGCCGCGACGAAGCCCAGCAGCGGGCCAGCATCCTGGCCGTGGACGGCTACCGGGTCCGGCTCGACGTGACCTCGGCCCCGGATCCGGCGGCCGCCACCTTCCGGTCCACCACCACCATCGCCTTCCGCTGCTCCCAGCCCGGCGCGGACACCTTCCTCGACCTGCTCGCCCCGGCCGTCCGCTCGGTCACCCTCAACGGGCGCGCCCTCGACCCGGCCACCGCCTACGACGGCGCCCGGGTGCACGTGGACGGCCTGGCCGCCGAGAACGTGCTGACCGTCGAGGCGGACTGCGCCTACAGCCGCACCGGCGAGGGCCTGCACCGCTTCGTCGACCCGGTGGACGGCGAGACCTACCTCTACACCCACTACGAGCCGGCCGACGCCCGCCGGGTGTTCGCGACCTTCGAACAGCCCGACCTGAAGGCCCCGTTCACCTTCACCGTGACCGCCCCGGCCGCCTGGGACGTGTGGTCCAACGCCCCGCACGAGAACGTCACCGAGCAGGACGCCGCCGAGGAGGACACCGCCGGGCAGGACGGCGGCCGCACGTGGGAGTTCGCGCCGACCGAGCCGATCTCCACCTACCTCACCGCGGTCGTCGCCGGCCCGTACCACGTCGCCCGCGACCACTACAGCCGCGAGCTCGCCGACGGCACCACCCTGGAGATCCCGCTCTCCGCGATGTGCCGCAAGTCCCTGGCCCCGTACTTCGACGCGGAGGAGATCCTCGGCGTCACCAAGCTCGGGCTCGACTTCTTCCACGAGGAGTTCGACTACCCGTACCCCTTCGGCAAGTACGACCAGGCCTTCGTCCCCGAGTACAACATCGGCGCGATGGAGAACCCCGGCTGCGTCACCTTCCGCGAGGAGTTCGTCTTCCGCTCGAAGGTCACCGACGCCGCCTACGAGGCCCGGGCCAACGTCATCCTGCACGAGATGGCGCACATGTGGTTCGGCGACCTGGTCACCATGCGCTGGTGGGACGACCTCTGGCTGAAGGAGTCCTTCGCCGACTTCATGGGCTCCTACGGCCTGATCGGCGCCCGCACCCGCTACTCCTCCGCCTGGGTCACCTTCGCCAACCAGCGCAAGGCCTGGGCCTACAAGCAGGACCAGTTCCCCACCACGCACCCGATCACCGCGGACATCCGCGACCTCGAGGACGCCAAGCTCAACTTCGACGGCATCACGTACGCCAAGGGCGCCTCCGTCCTCAAGCAGCTGGTGGCGTACGCCGGTTCGGAGGCCTTCTTCGAAGGCGCCCGCCGCTACTTCAAGCGCCACGCCTTCGGCAACACCGAACTCACCGACCTGCTGGACATCCTGGAGGAGACCAGCGGTCGCGACCTCAAGTCCTGGGCCGCCGCCTGGCTGCAGACCGCCGGCGTCAACTCGCTCACCCCGCAGGTCACCACCGACGCCGAGGGCCGGATCACCGAGCTCGCCGTCCTGCAGGACGGCGAGGTCGTGCGCCCGCACCGGATCGCGGTCGGCCTGTACGACCGGGACGCCGACGGCGCCCTGGTGCGCACCGCGCGGATCGAGCTGGACGTCACCGGCAACCGCACCGTCGTCGCCGAGGCGGCCGGGCGCCCCCGCCCGGCGCTCGTCCTGCTCAACGACGACGACCTGACCTACTGCAAGATCCGCTTCGACGGGGACTCGCTGGAGACCCTGCGCACCGGCCTCGGCGACATCCGCGACGAGCTGTCCCGCGCCCTCGCCTGGTCCGCCGTCTGGAACCTCACCCGGGACGGCCTGATGCCGGCCCGCGACTACGTCGCCCTGGTGCTGCGCTTCGCCGGCCAGGAGGACAACATCGGCGTGCTGCAGTCGCTGCACCAGCAGGCCAAGACCGCCGTGGACCTGTACGCCGACCCGGCCTGGCGCGGCGAGGGCGGCCGGCTGCTCGCCGACGGCGCGCTGCGCGAGCTGCGCGACGCCGTCCCCGGCAGCGACCACCAGCTGGCCTGGGCCCGCTTCCTCGCCCAGACCGCGGGCGGCGCCGAACACCTCGGCCTGGTCCGCGGTCTGCTGGCCGGCAGCGCCCGGATCGACGGTCTGGAGGTCGACCAGGAGCTGCGCTGGTCGCTGTGGCTGGCCCTGGCCGCCGCCGGGCAGGCGTCCGACGAGGAACTGGCCGCCGAGCTCGCCGCCGACAACACCGCCGGCGGCAAGCGCCAGTACACCCAGTGCCTGGCCGCCCGGCCCACCCCGGAGGCCAAGGCCGCCGCCTGGTCGGCCGTGGTCGACTCGGACGAGCTGCCGAACGCCCTGGTCGAGGCCAACATCGCGGGCTTCGCGCTGCCCGCCCACCGCGACCTCACCGCCCTCTACGCGGCCCCGTACTTCAAGCTGCTGGAGAAGATCTGGGCCGAGCGGACCATCGAGATCGCGATGCGCTTCGTCGGCGGCTTCTTCCCGAGCGCCCACACCGACGAGCCGACCCTGGCCGAGGCCGACGCCTGGCTGGACGGGCACCCGCAGGCGGCGCCGGCGCTGCGCCGCCTGGTGCTGGAGCGCCGGGACGACCTGGCCCGCGCGCTGCGGGCGCAGGCCTGCGACCGGGCCTGACCGTCCTCGGGTGAAGGGCCCGCCGTGCTCGTCACGGCGGGCCCTTCGCCCATCGGCCGGCGCCGTCGCGGCCGTCGGCTCCGCGCGGCCGGCGTCGGCAGCCCCTGTCCGCCGAGCCGGCGTGCGCGACCCGGCGCCCGGTGATCGCCGGCAGGACCGCCAGGAACCGGGCCGCACCCGTGGAGGGGCGCGGCCCGGCCGCGTGGAGGCCCCAGGGCTGAGGCGCGAGTGGGCATACCGGACCTGTTCTCTGAAGCGGCATCAAATGGTCTGGACCAGATGGGGCAGAGGTTTAGTCCATCCGCCGTTCACCGCACAAGGGGGCCGGTCGGGGCGACGCAGCATGCAAAAGGGCCGGACCGCGGGTGCGGTCCGGCCCTTCAGGCGCCGGCGCGAGGCTCAGCCGCCGTGCTCGATCAGCCGATGAGCGAGCGCAGCACGTACTGCAGGATGCCGCCGTTGCGGTAGTAGTCCGCCTCGCCGGGGGTGTCGATGCGGACGACCGCGTCGAACTCCTTGTCACCGGCCTTGACCTTGACGGTCTTCGGGGTGCGGCCCTCGTTGAGCTCGGTCACGCCGGTGATGGAGAAGGTCTCCTCGCCGGTCAGGCCGAGGGAGTCGGCGTTCTCGCCCTCCGGGAACTGCAGCGGCAGGACGCCCATGCCGATCAGGTTCGAGCGGTGGATGCGCTCGTAGGACTCGGCGATGACGGCCTTGACGCCGAGCAGCGCGGTGCCCTTGGCGGCCCAGTCGCGGGACGAGCCGGAGCCGTACTCCTTGCCGGCCAGGACGACCAGCGGGATGCCGGCGGCCTGGTAGTTCTGCGAGGCGTCGTAGATGAACGACACCGGCGCGTCGGTCTGGGTGAAGTCGCGGGTGTAGCCGCCCTCGGTGCCCGGCGCGATCTGGTTGCGCAGGCGGATGTTGGCGAAGGTGCCGCGGATCATCACCTCGTGGTTGCCACGACGGGAACCGTAGGAGTTGAAGTCGCGCTTCTCAACACCGTTGGCGGTCAGGTACTGCGCCGCCGGGGTGCCCGGCTTGATGTTGCCGGCCGGGGAGATGTGGTCGGTGGTGACCGAGTCGCCCAGCTTGGCCAGGACGCGGGCGTCGGCGATGTCGGTCACCGGGCTCGGGGTCTTGGCCATGCCCTCGAAGTACGGGGGCTTGCGGACGTAGGTGGACTCGGCGTCCCACTCGAAGGTGTTGCCGGTCGGGACCGGGAGCGACTGCCAGCGGTGGTCGCCGGCGAAGACGTCCTGGTAGCCCTTGTCGAACATGGCCTCGTCGATGGAGCCGGCGACGACCTCGGCGACCTCCTGCTCGGACGGCCAGATGTCGGCGAGGAAGACGTCGTTGCCGTCGGCGTCCTGACCCAGGGCGTCCTTGGTGATGTCGACGTTCATGTTGCCGGCGAGGGCGTAGGCGACCACCAGCGGCGGGGAGGCCAGGTAGTTCATCTTGACGTCGGGATTGATCCGGCCCTCGAAGTTGCGGTTGCCGGAGAGCACCGAGACGACCGCGAGGTCGGCCTCGTTGACGGCGGCCGAGACCTCCTCGGGCAGCGGGCCCGAGTTGCCGATGCAGGTGACGCAGCCGTAGCCGACCAGGTTGAAGCCCAGCTTCTCCATGTACGGGAGCAGGCCGGCCTTCTCGTAGTAGTCCATGACGACCTTGGAGCCGGGCGCCAGGGTGGTCTTGACCCAGGGCTTGACGTGCAGGCCCTTCTCCACGGCCTTCTTCGCCAGCAGGGCGGCGCCCAGCATGACGGAGGGGTTGGAGGTGTTGGTGCAGGAGGTGATCGAGGCGATCACGACCGCGCCGTTGTCGATCTCGTAGGTCGAGCCGTCGGGGGCGGTGACGGCGGTCGGCTTCGAGGCCTCGGCGGAGTAGGTCGGCAGCGCCTCGGCGAACTTCTCGGCGGCCTCGGCCAGGATCACGCGGTCCTGCGGGCGCTTCGGGCCGGAGATCGACGGGACGATGGTGGAGACGTCCAGCTCGAGGTACTCGGAGTAGACCGGCTCGACCGACGGGTCGTGCCAGAGGCCCTGCTCCTTGGCGTACGCCTCGACCAGGGCGAGCTGCTGCTCGTCGCGGCCGGTCAGGCGCAGGTAGTTGATGGTCTCGGCGTCGATCGGGAAGATCGCGCAGGTCGAGCCGAACTCCGGCGACATGTTGCCGATGGTGGCGCGGTTGGCCAGCGGGATGGAGCCGATGCCGTCGCCGTAGAACTCGACGAACTTGCCGACCACACCGTGCTTGCGCAGCATCTCGGTGATGGTGAGCACCAGGTCGGTGGCGGTGGTGCCGGCCGGCAGCTCGCCGGTCAGCTTGAAGCCGACGACGCGCGGGATCAGCATGGAGACCGGCTGGCCGAGCATGGCGGCCTCGGCCTCGATGCCGCCGACGCCCCAGCCCAGCACGCCCAGGCCGTTGACCATGGTGGTGTGCGAGTCGGTGCCGACGCAGGTGTCCGGGTACGCCTGGCCGCCGCGGACCATGACCGTACGGGCCAGGTGCTCGATGTTCACCTGGTGGACGATGCCGGTGCCCGGCGGGACGACCTTGAACTCGTCGAACGCGGTCTGGCCCCAGCGCAGGAACTGGTAGCGCTCCTTGTTGCGGCCGTACTCGATCTCGACGTTCTGGGTGAACGCGTCCTTGGTGCCGAACTTGTCGGCGATGACCGAGTGGTCGATGACCAGCTCGGCCGGGGCCAGCGGGTTGATCTTGGCCGGGTCGCCGCCCAGCTCCTTGACGGCCTCACGCATGGTGGCGAGGTCGACCACGCACGGCACACCGGTGAAGTCCTGCATGATCACGCGGGCCGGGGTGAACTGGATCTCCTGGCTCGGCTGGGCGTTCTCGTCCCAGTTGCCGAGGGCGCGGATGTGGTCGGCGGTGATGTTCGCGCCGTCCTCCGTGCGGAGCAGGTTCTCCAGCAGCACCTTGAGGCTGTACGGCAGCCGCTCGGAACCCTCGACGGCGGAGAGCTTGAAGATCTCGTACGACTCGTCGCCCACCTGCAGCGAGCTGCGGGCGTCGAAGCTGTTCGCGGACACGACTGACTCCTTCTGGGTGCTTCGTGCGGTATCCGGCCGCCACGCGGTGGTAAGGTCAGCCTTAGTTAGGCCTACCTTCCCCGCATCGCCGGTGAGCGCCTCTCGGCAAGTATCTTGATGTCGAGATATATCGTAATGGGCAGTTATCTCGATGTCGAGATAAACCATAGTGCATGCCGTGGCTCACTCGTCGTCCGGGCCGCGCCGCTTGCGCTCCAGCCTGATCAGCCAGACCGCTCCCGCCACCACCGCGGCTGCCATCAGCAGCACCACCACAAGCTCACCACCGGAACCGTCGGTCGGCGAGGGGGCGATGTCCGCCAGCAGGATCGTCCTCATCTCTTCACCTCCGCTCCACGTGCGTTCTCCTCCGAGCCACCTGCGGGCTCCTCGCGCGCGCCGACGCCGACCAGCAGCATCAGCAGCACCGGGAACTCCAGGTAGGCGTGGTAGCTCGCCAGGGCCGCGTACAGCGACCGGCCCTGCGCGTAGTCCACCACGAACAGCAGCGCCAGCAGCGCGCCCGCCCCCGCGCCCAGCGCCCACGCCCGCGCGCCGCGCAGCGCGGGCACCCGGGCATCGAAGCGCTCCGCCGCCTCCGGCGCGTACCGGGGCAGGAACCAGACCCAGACCACGTAGTGCATCGTCTGCAGGAAGGCGAACACCGCCAGGAAGCGCAGGCCCACCACCGGCGTCAGCCAGCCCGGCGGGGTGTAGGCCGCCGCCAGCCGGTCCGTCCAGCCGCCCGGGCGCTGCGACAGCAGGCCGTCCCACAGACCGCTCAGCAACAGCGCCGGCACCAGCAGCACCCAGACGCCCTGCAGCGCCAGGAACGCCGCCCGACCGCGCCGCAGCCGACGCGACCACTCGGCCAGGAACAGCAGCGGCACCACGTTGTGCAGGTGGGCCAGCACCACGAAGTGGTACGCCGGGAAGGCCAGCGAGGCCGCGCCCGCCCCGGCCAGCAGCACCGCGCTCCCCGCCGACAGCCACCGCCGCCCGCGCAGCCCGTACCGGCAGGCCGCCGCCAGCAGGCCGTACGCGAGCAGGATCTCCGCACTCTGGGACACCCGGGAGGGCGGCAGCAGCCGGCACAGCACGATGCCCGTCACCAGCACCAGCAGCAGCCGCAGCAGCGGGCCGGTCAGGACGGCGGCGAAGCGGCCCGCCACGTAGCGCAGCTCCAGCACGTTGTGCAGCAGGCCGAAGACCGCCAGGCCCAGCACCGCCAGGCCGGTCGGGGCCCGCAGGGCCAGCGCCAGCGCCAGGAGCGCCGACACTGCGAAGCCGGCGTACGGCGCGGCGCCCAGCCGGGCCGCCGGGCCGGGCGCGGGCCAGGCCGCTACCGTCCTGACGTCGGTGGCCATCGTCCCCTCCCCGTGGCACGATCCCCGCCGTGCCCTACGCCCTCGCCCTGGCCCTGACCCTGCTGGTCGAGGTCCCCGTCTACACCGCCGCGCTCACCCGGGCCGGGGGCGTCCGGCCGCGGCGGGCGGCGGGCGCCGCCGTCCTGGTCAACCTGGCCACGCACCCGCTGCTCTGGTGCTCCCTGCGGCAGTTCTCCGCCGGGCCCGCCGCAGCGTACTGGACCGCCTTCGGGCTCGGCGAGGCGGCGGTCTGCGCGGTCGAGGGCGCCCTGCTCGCTCCGCTCACCGGGCTGTCGCCGCGCACCACGCTCCCCTGGGCCGCCGCCACCACCGCCAACGCCGCCTCGGTGCTCGCCGGGCTCCTGCTCGTCGGACTGCTGCCGGGGGGCTGAACCGTTTCCGGGGTCCGCCCCGGCTCCGGGTACGGTGGCCCCTGGTGTGACAGGCAGAGCTGACGCCCAGAGCCGACAGGCAGAGCGGGACAGGCAGAGGGGGCCTCCGATGATCGTGGTGGACGCGTCCGCGCTGGTGCTGGCGCTGGCCGACGAGGGCCCGCGCGGCGCCGCCGCCCGAGCCGAACTCGCCGCCGACAGCGAGTGGTTGGCGCCCGAGCACATCGTCGTCGAGGTGATGCAGTCGCTGCGCGGCCTCTACCTGGCCAAGGAGCTGACCGCCGAGCGGGTCGCCGGACTCACCGGCGAACTGGCCGCGGTGGCGATCCGCAAGGTCGAGGTGGCGCCGCTGCTCGGCCGGATCTGGGAGCTCAAAGACAACCTCACCCCGGACGACGCGGCCTACGTCGCGGTCGCCGAACGGTACGGGGCGCCGCTCGTCACCGCCGACCTGCGGCTGATGCGGGCCAGCGGGCCGCGCTGCGAGATCCGGGGGATCCGGCGCGAGTCCGCCTGAGGGCGGGTGGTCCCGTTGCGGGCGGCGTGCCTGGCGGGTCGGCGGTGACCTTTGCGGGCCGGCGATGTCCTCGGCGGGTCGGCGGTGTCCTCGGCGGGTCCACGCCGTTAGCAGGGTGACCGTCGCCCTGTCCGTGGAAGGCCCGACCGATGACCGCTCCGCTCGCCGCCGCCCTGCTGCCGCTGGCCCTGCTCGTCCCCGCCACCTCACCGGTCTCCGTCACCGAGGCCGCGTTCGACCCGGCCACCGCCTTCGTCCCGCCGACCGCCGTCAGCTACGCGAACGACCTGGTCCCGTACGGCTCGCGCGTCCGGCTCGTCACCGACCGCTCGGTGCCCGGACGGACGGTGCTGACCCTGACGGTGTCCGGGCTCGCCCCCGACCACGAGTTCCCGGCACACCTGCACGCCGGCAGCTGCGGGGCCGATCCGGCCTCCTCCGGGCCGCACTACCAGGACGTGGTCGACCCGGTGCAGCCGTCCACCGACCCGGCGTACGCCAACGAGCACAACGAGCTGCGGCTGGTGCTGCGCACCGACGGGCGCGGCGGGGGCACCGCGACGACCGCGGTGGACTGGCAGCCGCGGCCGGGCGAGGCGCGCTCGCTGGTACTGCACGCGGGCACCCCGGCCGGCCCGCACGCGGCGGGCGACCGGGTGGCCTGCGTCAAGCTGGAGCGCTGACCCGCACGGATCCCGGGGTCTTCACGAACCCCGCGCGCCTCGGGCCCTCAGGAGCCGAGGGTGGCGACCAGGACCGCCTTGATGGTGTGCAGGCGGTTCTCGGCCTGGTCGAACACGATGGAGTACGGCGACTCGAACAGCTCGTCGGTGCACTCCAGCTCGGTCATGCCGGTCGCCTCGTGCATCTGCCGTCCGACCACCGTGCCGAGGTCGTGGAAGGCGGGCAGGCAGTGCAGGAACTTCACGGCCGGGTTGCCGGTGGCCCGGACGGTGTCCATGGAGACCTGGTAGGGCTTGAGCAGCTCGATCCGCTCGGCCCAGACCTCCTTGGGCTCGCCCATCGAGACCCAGACGTCGGTGTAGAGGAAGTCGGCACCGGCCACGCCCTCGGCCACGTCCTCGGTCAGGGTGATCCGGGCGCCGGTCGACTCGGCCAGGGCCTGCGCCGACTTCTGCACGTCCTCGGTCGGCCAGAGGGCGCGCGGGGCGACGATCCGGATGTCCATGCCGAGCAGGGCGCCGGTGACCAGCAGTGAGTTGCCCATGTTGGAGCGGGCGTCGCCGAGGTAGGCGAGGGCGACGTCGGGCAGCGGCTTGACAGTGTGCTCGGTGACGGTGAGCACGTCGGCGAGCATCTGGGTGGGGTGCCACTCGTCGGTGAGCCCGTTCCAGACCGGGACGCCGGCGTGCTCGGCGAGCTCCTCGACGACCTCCTGGCCGTGGCCGCGGTACTCGATTCCGTCGAACATCCGGCCGAGCACCCGGGCGGTGTCTCTGATGGACTCCTTGTGGCCGATCTGCGAGGCCGACGGGTCCAGGTAGGTGGTGGAGGCACCCTGGTCGTGGGCGGCGACCTCGAAGGCGCAGCGGGTGCGGGTGGAGGTCTTCTCGAAGATCAGCGCGATGTTCTTGCCGCGCAGCCGGGGCTGCTCGGTGCCCGCGTACTTCGCCGCCTTGAGCGCGGCGGCGAGGTCCACCAGGAAGCGGAACTCCTGGGGCGTGAAGTCGAGCTCCTTGAGGAAGTGCCTGTTCCGGAGGTTGAAGGCCATACCGGGCTCCTGGGGTGACGGTCCGAGGGGGGAAGGCTGGCAAGTGTATACGACAGCCGGAATTTCTATACGGCACCGGTCCGGCTGAGGGGAGCCCCACCCGGTGGGACTCCCCTCGTGCCGCTACAGGCGCGGGTCGACCGGCTCGGACTCCAGCGCCAGCACCGCGAACACCGACTCGTGCACCCGCCACAGCGGCTCCCCTGCCGCCAGCCGGTCCAGCGCCTCCAGCCCCAGCGCGTACTCGCGCAGCGCCAGCGAGCGCTTGTGGCCGAGCGCGCGCTGGCGCAGCCGGTCGAGGTGCTCGGTGTAGTCCGGACCGTAGATGATCCGCAGGTACTCGCGGCCGCGCACCTTCAGCCCGGGCTGCACCAGCCCGCCCGGACGGCCCTCGCCGCGCGAGGTCCGCACCAGCGAGGCCAGCGGCTTGACCACCATGCCCTCACCGCCCGCGCCGGTCAGCTCCTCCCACCAGGCGGTGGCGGCTGCCATCGAGGCCTCGTCCTCGGTGTCCACCAGGACCCGGCCGGTGCGGTGCAGCACGGGCTCCTTCCCGGCGCCGGTGCCGACGGCGCCGGTGCCGACGGCGTCGGTGGCGGCGACGTCGGTGGCGGCGACGTCGGCCTCCACCAGGCGGTCGATCCAGGCCAGGTGCTCGTCGTGCGGACGCACCGCGAGGTTCGCCCCCTCGGCGGCCAGCAGCTGGAACGGCGCCAGCCGGATGCCCGACAGGCCCTCGGTCGGCCAGCAGTAGCGCCGGTACGCCTCGGTGAACGCCTGCGCGTCGACGGAGCGCTGCCGCTGGCGGGCGGTCAGCCCGGCCAGGTCCAGGCCGCGCCCGGCCGCCCGCTCCAGCGCGGACAGCACCTCCGGCAGGGCCGCCCCCGCCGCCGCGCCGACCGCCGCGTACTGACGGCGCAGCAGCTCCACCGCCTTCAGCGACCACGGCATCAGCTCGGCGTCCAGCAGCAGCCAGTCGGTGCCCAGCTCCTCGAAGAGGCCGGCGCGCTCGGCGGCCGCCCGTACCCGGTCGAGCACGGCGGCGGTCAGCCCGGCGTCGTTGAGGAAGGCGCGGCCGGTGCGGGTCCAGATCGCGCCCGGGCCGGCCACGCCGAAGCGGCGCTCCAGCGCGGAGTCGTCCCGGGCGACCAGCAGCACCGCGCGCGAGCCCATGTGCTTCTCCTCGCACACCAGGTGCCGCACGCCGTCCGCGCGGTAGGCGAAGAAGGCCTCCTCCGGGTGCTCCAGGTAGCCGTCCCGGCGGGAGGTGGCACTCGGCGCCATGGTCGGCGGCAGGTAGGCGAGCAGTCGCGGGTCCAGCGCGAAGCGGCTCATCACCTCCAGCGCGGCCGCCGCGTTCTCCTCCCTCACGGCGACCCGACCGTGCAGGCCGGTCTCGACGATCCGGCGCCCGGCGACGTCGGCGAGGTCCAGCGGACGGCCCTCGCGAGCGCCCGGCGCGTCGGTGATCAGCGGGCGCACCGGGGCGTACCACTCGCGCTCGGCCTCGACGCTCACCAGCTCGCGCTCCGGGTAGCGCAGCGCGGTCAGGCTGCCGCCGAAGACGCAGCCGGTGTCCAGGCAGATGGTGTTGTTGACGAAGCTCGCGGTCGGCACAGGCGTGTGCCCGTAGACCACCAGCGCCCGGCCGCGGTACTCCTCCGCCCACGGGTAGCGCACCGGCAGGCCGTACTCGTCGGTCTCGCCGGTGGTCTCCCCGTACAGCGCGTGCGAGCGGACCCGGCCCGAGTTACGGCCGTGGTACCTCTCCGGCAGACCGGCGTGGCAGACCACCAGGGCGCCGCCGTCCAGCAGGTAGTGGCTGACCAGGCCGCGCATGAACGCGCGCACCTCGGTCTTGAACTCCTCGGACTCGCCCGCCAGCTGGTCCAGCGACTCCTGCAGGCCGTGCGAGACGGTGACCTTCTTGCCGTCCATCGCCCGGCCGAGCTTGTTCTCGTGGTTGCCGGGCACGCAGATCGCGTGGCCGGCCGCGACCATGCCCATCACCAGGCGCAGCACGCCCGGCGTGTCGGGGCCGCGGTCGACCAGGTCGCCGACGAAGACGGCGGTACGGCCCGCGGGGTGCGCGGCGTCCACCGGGCGGCCCTCGGCGTCCCGGGTGAGGGCGTAGCCGAGGCGGGTCAGCAGGGTCTCCAGCTCGGAGCGGCAGCCGTGGATGTCGCCGACGATGTCGAACGGGCCGGTGAGGTGGCGCAGGTCGTTGTAGCGCTTCTCCAGCTCGATCTCGGCCGACGCCACCTCGGCCTCGCCGCGCAGGATGTGCACCTTGCGGAAGCCCTCGCGCTCCAGGCCGCGCAGCGAGCGGCGCAGCTCGCGGTTCTGGCGCGGGATGACGTGCGCGGGCAGCTGGCGGTCCGGACGCGAGCGGTTGCGCTCGGCGCACACCCCCGGCGGGACGTCCAGCACGATCGCGATCGGCAGCACGTCGTGCTCGCGGGCGATCCGGACCAGCTGGCGGCGGGCCTCGGGCTGGACGTTGGTGGCGTCCACGACGGTCAGCCGGCCGGCCGCCAGACGCTTGCCGACGATGTAGTGCAGGAGGTCGAAGGCCTCGGCGGAGGCGGACTGGTCGTTCTCGTCGTCGGAGACCAGACCGCGGCAGAAGTCGGAGGAGACGACCTGGGTGGGCAGGAAGTGGCGGCGGGCGAAGGTGGACTTGCCCGCGCCGCTGGTGCCGATCAGGACGACGAGCGAGACGTCCGTGACGGGGAGGCGGCGGGGGGCGGTGCTCTCGGTCGTTGCGTCGACCGCGGCGTCGGTCATCGGGGTTCGCCTCCTTCGGGCGTCGTGGTGTGGGTGGTGGTCGGCTGGTCGGCGGTGGCCCCTCGGGTGGCGGTGCCCGGCTGGGCGGTGGTGGCCCCTCGGGTGGCGGTGCCCGGCTGGGCGGTGATGGTCGGCGTTTCAGTGGTGGTGGTGAACAGGGCGAGCTGGGTCGGTGCGCCGACCTCCTCGTCCTGCGGACCGACCGGGCGCAGCACCACGGTGTAGCCGTAGGCGGCCGCGACCTTCTCGGCCCAGGCGCGGAACTCGGCGCGGGACCACTCGAAGCGGTGGTCGGCGTGCCGGACGCCGCCCGCCGGCAGGGTCTCCCAGCGGACGTTGTACTCGGCGTTCGGCGTGGTGACCACGACGGCCCGCGGACGGGCGGCGCCGAACACGGCGTACTCCAGGGCGGGCAGCCGCGGCAGGTCCAGGTGCTCGATCACCTCGCACAGCACCGCCGCGTCGAAGCCCTTCAGCCGGGCGTCGGTGTACGTCAGCGCACCCTGCGCCAGCGTCACCCGGGACACCTGCCGCTCCGGCAGCCGCGCCAGGCGCAGCTTGCGGCTCGCCGCCTGCAGCGCCCGCACGGACACGTCCACACCGAGGATCTCGGTGAACCGGGCGTCCTTCAGCAGCGCGCCGATCAGCTCGCCCTGGCCGCAGCCGAGGTCGGCGACGCGGGCTGCACCCGTCTCGCGCAGGGCGTCGAGGATCGCGGTGCGGCGCTGCTCGGCGAGGGACGGCGGGCGGGGCTGCTCCGGCTCCGGCTGCTCGTCATCGCTGCCCGGGGCGGCCCCGGCGCGCCGGCCGGTCTCGCTCCGCCGGTCGGTCTCGCTGCCCTGGCCGGACTCGCTGTGCCGGTCGGACTCCTCTTCGGGCCGGTCGTCGACCGCGTTGTCGATCTCCTCGACCTCGCGGTCGTCCGCCTCCGCGAGCCGGGCCAGCTCCACGCGCTCCATCGCGGCCCGGGTCAGCGACCAGCGCCGGGCGAGGTAGCGCCGGGTGATCAGGGCACGCTCCGGGTGGGCGGCCAGCCAGCCCTCGCCGGCGGCGAGCAGCTTGTCCACCTCGTCCGGGGCGACCCAGTAGTGCTTGGCACCGTCCAGCACCGGCAGCAGTACGTACAGCTGCTGGAGCGCGTCGGCGAGCCGTATGGTCTCGGCGGCGAGCGCGATCCGCACGTACCGGGAGTCGCCCCACTCCGGGAACGCCTCGTCCAGCGGGATCGCCGCGGCCTCGACCCGCCAGCCCAGCGGCTCGAACAGCCGGGCCACCATCGCCGGGCCGCCGCCCTCGCCCGTGCCGCTCGCGGGCACGGCGGGCAGCTCGATCCGCAGCGGACGGGCCCGCCCCGGCAGCTCGGGGCGGAGCGGGCAGGCGCCCTTCATCGCGGACCGGAACACCGTCCGCAGCGCCACCGCGAGCAGCGAGGACGCGGCGTACGGGCGGTCGTTGACGTACTGGGCGAGCGCGAAGTCGGGCGAGCCGCCGCGCCCCTTGCCGTCGCCCCGGCCCTTGCGGACCAGCGCGATCGGGTCGATGTCCAGCAGGAGCGCCGCCGTGCAGATCTCGTCCCCCGCCTCGGGGTAGAAGACGTGGGCCTCGCCGTGCGACGTCGTGAACCGCTGGACCTTGCCGGGGTGCTTGTGCAGCAGGAACCCGAGATCCGTGGCCGGGTCCTCGGCGCTGCCGGTGGTGGAGATCGACATGAACACCCGCCGAAGTATTGCCCAGCGGACGACCGCTGAGCACCGGGTTTTCCCGCCCCGCACCCCGCCGGCCGGGAAGTCCGCCGGGCATGTCCGCCCGGTGGTCGTGTTCGGCACCGGGGCCCCGTATTGGTTAACGTGCACGATGTGACTGCTGAATCCTCCTCGCTCGAATCCGCCTCCCCGGCGCCCGGCGCCGTGGCCGCCGGTCTGGCCACCGTCGCCGCCGACGGCACCGTCCTCGACACCTGGTACCCCGCCCCCGTGCTGGCCGCCGAGCCCGGCCCGGCCGGCACCGTCCGCCTGACCGCCGAGCAGGCCGAGGCCGAGCTCGGCTCCGGCGCGGCCGAGGCGCTGCGTGCCGACGCGCGCCGCGGCGTCGAGGTGGTCGCCGTGCGCACCACCATCGCCTCGCTGGACGAGAAGCCGCTCGACACGCACGACGTGTACCTGCGCCTGCACCTGCTCAGCCACCGCCTGGTCAAGCCGCACGGCCAGAACCTGGACGGCGTCTTCGGCCTGCTGGCCAACGTCGCGTGGACCAGCATCGGCCCCGTCCCGGTGGACAAGGTCGAGCAGGCCCGCCTCGCCGTGCGCGCCCAGGGCGGCCAGCTGGCCGTGTACGGGATCGACAAGTTCCCGCGGATGACCGACTACGTCGCCCCGACCGGTGTGCGCATCGCCCACGCCGACCGCGTCCGGCTCGGCGCGCACCTCGCCGTCGGCACCACCGTGATGCACGAGGGCTTCGTCAACTTCAACGCCGGCACCCTGGGCACCTCCATGGTCGAGGGCCGGATCAGCGCGGGCGTCGTCGTCGGCGACCACAGCGACATCGGCGGCGGCGCCTCGATCATGGGCACCCTGTCCGGCGGCGGCAAGCAGGTCGTCTCGGTCGGCGAGCGCTGCCTGCTCGGCGCCAACGCGGGCATCGGCATCTCGCTCGGCAGCGACTGCGTGGTCGAGGCCGGCCTCTACGTCACCGCCGGCACCCGGGTCACCACCCCGGACGGCACGGTGGCCAAGGCCGTCGAGCTGTCCGGCCAGGACAACCTGCTGTTCCGCCGCAACTCGCAGACCGGCGCGGTCGAGGTCATCGCCCGCTCCGGCTCCTGGGGCGGCCTGAACGCCGACCTTCACGCCCACAACTGACCTGCGGGCAGAGGCCGTCGGGGTCCGGTGCCGGATGGCGCCGGGCCCCGCTCGCGTTCCGGGGCCCGCACGCCCCTCGGGGTTCGCTCGTGTCTCGAGCCCCGCACGCTCCTCTGGCCCCGCTCGTGCCTCGGGCCGGGTCGAGGGGCGTCCGGTGGCTCACGCCCCTCGGGGCTTGCGGTGGCGTCCCCGCGCCTTCCGCGACCGCTGCGCCCGGTGCGCGGGGCGCAGCAGGCCGTCACCCTCGATGCCGTGCAGGATCCGCTGGGCCGCGGCGTAGTCCTCGGCCACCGTCTCCGGCAGCCACTGGTAGCCGTCCCACCGCACGATCAGCCTCGGCTCGCCCGGCGCCACATGGGCGCCCCGATGCCGCCCGTCCGCGAGCCGTACGGCCCGCAACTGCCCGACCGGCCGCAGCCGTTGCTCCCGCCTGGCCGCCCATGACGCCAGCGGTTCCTCCTCGTCCATCGCCCCAGTCTGGCCTCCGGACGCCGTCGGCCGACACCCGTGTCACTCGACCGGGCGACGGGGCGGTGGGGTGACGCGGCGGCGGGCGTTCCGGCCCCTGCGCGCGCTCCGCTCCTCTCCGTCCTCTCGGCTGCTCTCCGCTCCTCCCTGTTGCGCTCCCTCCCGTCTGTTGTGCCCCTCCCGTCTGTTGTGCCCCTCCCGACTCAGGAACTCCTGAGGACCACCAGCCGCTGGGTCGCCCGGGTCATCGCGACGTAGCGGTCGACGGCTCCCTCGATACCGCCGCCGAACGCCTCCGGGTCGACCAGGACGACCAGGTCGAACTCGAGCCCCTTGGACAGCTCCGGGGTCAGCGACCGGACCCGCGGGCGGGCCCGGAAGCCGGGTGCGCCGATCACGCAGGCGACCCCTTCGGCGTGCTCGGCGAGCCAGCCGTCCAGGACCGCGTCCAGCTCCGACACGGAGCCGTGCACGACGGGGATGCCGCTGCTGCGCACGGAGGTCGGCACGTTGGCGTCCGGCAGCGCGGCCCGGATGGCGGGCTCGGCCTCGGCCATGACCTCCTCCGGCGTCCGGTAGTTGATGGTCAGCGAGGCCACCGTGGCGCGGTCCAGTCCGATCCGCTCCAGCCGCTCCGGCCAGGACTCCGTGAAGCCGCGCCGGGCCTGCGCGCGGTCGCCGACGATGGTGAAGCTCCGGGACGGGCAGCGCAGGATCAGCATCTGCCACTCCGCGTCGGTCAGCTCCTGGGCCTCGTCCACGACGATGTGCGCGAACGGGCCGGCCAGCGGCTCCGGATCGGCGACGGGCAGGGCGGTCTCGTCCACCAGGGTGTCCTGGAGGTCCCGCCCTCGCAGCATCGTGACCGCGCCCTCACCGTCGTCGTCGGCCTGGAGCAGGTCGCCGATGACGTCGGCCATGCGGGCGCGCTCGGCGGCGGCCGCGGCCTCGCGCCGGCGCTGCCGCTGCGCCGCCTCCGGATAGCCGAGCCGCTGCCGGGCGGCGTCCAGCAGCGGCAGGTCGGACACCGTCCAGGCCTGCGGCGCGTGCTTGCGCTGCAGCGCGCGGACCTCCTCGGGCTGGAGCCAGGGCGCGCACATCCGCAGGTAGGCGGGCACCGACCAGAGGTCGCCGACCAGGTCGGCCGCTTCGAGCAGCGGCCACGCGCGGTTGAGGGTCTCCGCCAGCTCCCGGTCCTGGCGCAGCGAGCGGCGGAAGAGCTCGGGCGACACCTCCTCGTCGTCCGCGTCCAGCTTGTCCATCAGGATCGTGGCGAGCTCCTCCCAGATCTGCTCGCGCGCCTCGTTGTGCGGGGTGCCCGGGTCGGGCGCGTCGAACGCGTCGGCCCAGTCCTCGGCGCTCAGCCAGAGGTCGGACCAGTAGGTCGTGACCGCCATCCCCTCGGTGGGCGGCTCCTCGTAGAACCGGACTGCCTTCTCGATCGCCTTCACCATGTCGACCGAGGACTTCAGCCGGGCCACCTCCGGATCGGTCTCGATCCCCGCCTTCGCGCCCTCGGCGACGAGGTCCCGCACGGTGCAGGTCCGCACGCCCTCCTCGCCGAGGCTGGGCAGCACGTCCGCGACGTAGGCCAGGTACGGCTGGTGCGGGCCGACGAACAGCACGCCGCCCCTCCGGTGGCCGAGCCTGGGGTCGGAGTAGAGCAGGTACGCGGAGCGGTGCAGCGCGACGACGGTCTTGCCGGTGCCCGGTCCGCCGTCGACCACCAGGGCGCCCCGTGACCCGGCCCGGATGATGGCGTCCTGGTCCGTCTGGATGGTGGCCAGCACGTCCCTCATCCGGGCCGAGCGCTCGCTGCCCAGGCTGGCGATGAACGCGGACTGGTCGTCCAGCGCGGCGTGCCCCTCCAGGGCCTCGGTGCTGAACACCTCGTCCCAGTAGTCGGTGATCCGGCCGCCGGTCCAGCGGTACCTGCGGCGGCTCGCCAGGCCCATCGGGTCGGCGTGGGTCGCCGCGAAGAAGGGCTCGGCCGCGGGCGAGCGCCAGTCGACCAGCAACCGGCGCCCCTCGCTGTCGGTCAGCCCGAGCCGCCCGATGTACACCGGCTCGGGGTCGTCCGAGCCGACGACGCGTCCGAGGCAGAGGTCCAGGCCGAAGCGACGCAGGGCGCGCAGGCGACTGGTCAGCTTGTGGACCTCGATGTCCCGGTCCATCGCCTCCCGGCCGACGCCGCCCGGCGCCCGGCGCAGGGCGTCGAGGCGGTCGGACAGCTCGGCGATCGTCCGCTCGAGGCTCTCCGCGATGGCCGCGAAGTGCCGCTCGTCGCCGCCGATCAGCACCGGGTCGGCTTTGCCGGAGAGGCGGTCAGGCAGGTCGAACGCGCTGGTCGTCAGGGGGGTCATGGCATCAACTCCGATCTGAGGCCTGCGATTCTGCGGCACCGAGGGGGCCTTGCCGCAAGACCCCCCGTGCGCTATACCTTGAGAGTGGCAAGGGGTGGGTTCTTCCCCCTTCCTCCTCCTCTCCTTCCGCCGGCTTCGACCGGCGCTCCGGCTCGCGCTCGCGCGCGCCCGGCGGGAATCGCCGGACAGGGCCTAGCCGAGGCGCGCTGCGGCGGCAACCCCGACTCACCCGAGAGGCTTACGGCGTACCGGAGTTGGACCGCATCGGGTGGTGCCCGGTGACCGGCCGCCGGAACGGTTCGTTGGTCGCTGCGGCACACCGCACCACCGATCCGAAGAGGTCCCGTCATGTCCGAACCCTCTGCCACGCCGCAGCTCCCGAGCAGCCCGACGGGCTCGGCCGTCGGCGCCTGGGCCAGGCCCACCGCGCCCAAGAGCCTGCTGGAGCAGATGCAGGAGCTGCTCGCCTCGGTCACCGCGGATCTCGCCGAGCTGCAGTCCTCCGGCGCCGCCCGGGGTACCGGCCCCGCCGCTCACCCGACCGGCACGGACACCTCCGAGGCCCCCGCCGCGCCCGGTACCCGGTAGCCGGGCACCCGCTCCCGGCCCGGTGGCCCGCCCGCACCCGGCGGGCCGCCGCGCATCGGGCCGACCTCGCCCGGCAGCCCGTCCCCGTCCTGCGGCTCGTCCCCGTCCTGCGGCTCGCCCCTGTCCCGCGGCTCGTCCCCGTCCGGCGGATCGAGCCTGACGACGAGTAACGGCGAACCGCAGCCCGCCCGTTCGGTCTCCGCGCCGCCGAGCACCGTCCGCTCCTCTCCCCCGGCCCGGACCGCCGCCTCCCGCAGCCGCCCGGCGAGGTCCTTGCAGTCCGACATCGCGTCGACGCCGTCGATGCACGTCCAGTAGAGGCTCTCGGTGTCGGCCCCGCAGGCCAGCACCACGAGCGTCTCCCCGACCTCGTGCAGCAGCCCGTCCAGCGCTCCCAAAGCCGCTGCCGGCTCCCCGAGTTGGGTGAGCCGCGCGGCCCGGCCGCCGCTCACCAGGGCGGCTCGGACGACGGATCGGTCCAGGCAGACCGCCGCGTGCGCCCCGGCCTCGGCGAGCTGCTGGCCGAGGCCGGCGAGATCCTCGTCCTCCGACTCCGTCAGCCGCGCGCCCACCGCCTCGGTGAGCAGCGCGGCCTGCCGCGCCTCGGCCAGTACGTCCGGTACGTGCCGGGCCTCGGCCAGGGCGTGCCGGGCCGTCTTGATCAGTCGCAGCGCCTCCATGGCCACCGCTCCTCTCGCTCGCTGTCGCCGTCGACCCCGACCGCCGAGAGGGCGGCCGGATGGTCACGGCGACAGCGTGCGAGGAAGTGCGCGAACTCGCATCCGCCTTGTCGGAAGCTGTGGACAACTCGGGGGTTGTGGATAACTTTTGTCCCTCACAAGGGTTGGTCGCCCACGTCCGAGTTGACGTCGGTCGGCTTGTCCGACGCGGCCGACCCCTCCGGCACAGCCGAACGGTCCGACGCGGCCGGACCGTCCGGCACCGGGAAGCGGTGCTCGTTGCGCTCGATCTTGGCCGCGAGCGCCTCCAGCGGGTCCACCCCGACAGCCGTGCAGAACTGCAGCAGGTACGCCAGCACGTCCGCGACCTCGTCGCGCACCCGGTGCGCGCGCTCCGGCTCGGACATCACCGCGGCCGCCTGCTCGGGAGTCAGCCACTGGAAGATCTCGAGCAGCTCCCCCGCCTCCACGCTCAGTGCCGCCGCGAGGTTCTTCGGCGTGTGGAAGGGCTCCCACCGCCTGGCCGCCGCGAAATCCACCAACCGCTGCCGCAGGGCCTCCAGGGTCGGCTCCCCCGGTCCCGTCACTCGTTCGCTCACGCCTCCAGGTCTACCCCATCGCCGCCCGCCACCGGCCCGGCCCCCTCCGTCGCGGGTCCCTCCCCCACGACCCCGGCGGCAGCGTCGTTCCCGCCCCCGCTCCCATCCCCGTCCCCGCGCCCGCCCTGGGCCGGCACCCGGGCCGTCTCCGGCCGCAGCACCGTGAACCCCGAGCCGGGATCCCGCCGGCACTCGACGACCGCCACCGCGTCCGACCGCGGCTCGCCCCCGCCCAGCGCCTCCCGCACCGCCGCCGGCTCCTGCAGCGCGGCCACCACCCGCAGCTGGTTGCGCTCCGCCATGTCCCGCGCCAGCCGCAGCAGCGAGGCGGCCTGCTCGGTGGAGAGCCCGGCGCCCAGGTCCTCGGCCAACACGGTGAGCTGCCGGTGTGCCCACGGCACCTCAGCGGCCACATCGAGGTCGAGCACCCCGGCCCCGGTCAGCAGCACCGCGGCGAACGCGAGGTGGCGCAGCATGCCGTCGGAGGCCTGGTCGGCCCCGGTACGCCCGAGGACGCCCTCGTCGAAGACGGCCAGGACGCTCCGCACGCCCGCGTCGCTCTCCCGCTCCGCCACGGTCAGCCCGAGCAACGGGTGCGGCGCGGCGGACTGCACGACGCGCAGGAGCTGCCCGTACCGGCGCTGACACTCGTTGCCCAGCCGGGCGATGACGGCGGAGATGTTGGCGGCGTTGCCGCGCAGCCGGGCCTGCGGGTCGGCCCGGGCCCAGCCGCGCATCAGGGCGGGGACGGGGTGCAGCGGGAAGACCTCGCGCAGCGCGGTGAGCAGGTCCTCGGTGGCGGCCAGGACCAGGCACTCGCCGGCCGACGAGCCCGCGACCCGCAGCGGCAGCTGCGCGGTGATCATGGTGCCGCTGGGGAACGGCGCCCGGATGTCGCCCTGGCGGGTGTCGTTGTGCCAGCAGACGTTGACCCGCCGGTGGCGGACGTCCTGCTCGCCGGTGTCCACCAGGGTCTGCCCGTCCAGGGTGAGCGACTCCCGGGCGATCCGGACCGGGCCGTCGGTGCGGATCACGACGTCGAGCCGGATCCGGCCGTGTGGGGAGCGGACGGTGCAGCCGAGGATGATCGCGTCCCGCCCGTGCGGGACGCAGCCGTCCAGACCGCCCCGGACGGGCAGGGCGAGCGGGCCGGTGCGGTCGGGCAGCCCGTCCAGCGAGTCGGCGATCTCCTCGCCGAGCGCGAGGCGGGACAGCACCGCGAGCGCGTCGAGGGCGTTGGACTTGCCGACGCCGGCGGGCCCGTGCAGCACGGTGAGGGGCGCGAGGGGCAGCACCGCGCGCCGGTAGGACTTGAACGAGGTGAGCCGGAGCTCCTCGACGGTGGGGCGTGGCACGGGCGCCCGATCGGGCCCCGGGGCACCCGGTCGGAGGGGGGCCGGCCCAGCGGGCCTGGTGGCGTCGCGGTTCACCCGTCGGACGTTAGCTTCAGGCCGACCGGCAGAAACGTGTCTGCAGGACAGATTCATCCCAACGTGGCGCCCCGCCCCGACCCGATGACCGCCCGCGCCACCCGGGCACCGAATCGCCCCGAAACGACCGCACCGCTCCGAGGCACTCCAAGGCGCCCCGAGCGCCCCGAGCGCCCCGCGGCGCTCAGCGCCGGTAGGCGGCCACCGTCACCGAAGCGGTCACCTCGACCGGGTCCGGCAGCGCCGCCAGCGCGGCAGCGAGCCGCTCCGGGTCGGTGTGCCAGGCGCTGGGCCCCATGCCGACAACGGTACGCACGTCCTGCGGGCCGAGCCGCAGGGTGAACTCGACCTCCCGCCGCCCCGCCGGCGTCAGGTACGGCCCGAGCTTCTCGTCGATCCGCCGCTGCTTCTCCTCGTCCACCGACAGCAGCCCCAGCGCGTCGACGAGTTCGCGCAGGTGGCGGGCGGTGGGCGAGACCAGCAGCAGGGTGCCGCCGGGGCGCAGCACCCGGCGGATCTCGGGCCCGTTGCGCGGCGCGAAGACGTTGAGCATCAGCTCGGCGGAGGCGTCGCGCAGCGGCAGCGGGCGCCAGGCGTCGCAGACGACGGCACCGATCCGCGGGTGCGCCTTGGCGGCGCGGCGCAGCGCGTACTTGGAGATGTCGAGGGCGGCGCCGACCCGGCCGGGCAGGGCGTCGAGGACGTGGGCCAGGTAGTGCCCGGTACCGGCCCCGAGGTCGGCGACCAGGCCCTCGGACTCGGTCGAGGGGTCGGTGGAGGACTCAGTCGAGGGCTCGGTCGAGGGATCGGCCGAGGAATCGGTCGAGGAGCCGGTCGAGGAGCCGGTGCCGGGCTCGGCCATAGCCTCGGCGGCGGCCTCGGCGAGGGCGTCCGCGATGGGCCGGTAGTGCCCGGCGGCGAGGAAGTCCGCGCGGGCGGCGACCATCTCGGCGGTGTCCCCGGTGCCGGTGTGGGCGTCGCCGGCGAGGAGGCTGACGTAGCCCTGCTTGGCGAGGTCGAAGCTGTGCCCGGCGGGGCAGCGCAGGCTGCGGTCGTGCCGGGTGAGGTCCTGCGCGCAGAGGGGGCAGGCCAGGTAGCGCTCGATGTCCTGCAGCAACGTTCCGTCTTCTCTCGCCGTACGCCCCGGTCGGTCGGGGCGCCAGCCAGCCTAACGACCCGGCCCGCCCGACCGCGCGAACCGCCCCAGCGGAGCCCAGGCCCGGCAGTCCCGCGGCCCGGCAGCCCTCGGTCCCGGTGCCCCTACCGCACCTGCCCCGCCGGCACCCGCCCCCGCTCCGCCGCGACCCGCAGCGCGAACGCCGCGAGCGCCTCGGGCGCGCCTGCCCGGCCCCGGACCCCGGGGAAGGCGTTGACGTCCACGATGACGGGCTCGGCCGGCCCGTCGAGCAGATCGACCCCGTACACGTCGAGCCCGAACACCTCGCCGACGCGCAGCGCGAGCGCAGCCCGATCGGCGGGCGGCTCCCAGTCCTCCGCCGGCCCGGACTCCCCCGATCCGGAGGCGAGCTCGGACCGCCGCCGGGCGGCGAACACCTGCCCGTCGATCACCCACAGCTTCTGGTCCCAGCCGGTCCCCGGGACGAACGGCTGGGTGACGACCGGCTCTTCGGACCACTGCCCGGCGAGCCCGCGAAGCCGGTCCGGCCCGTCGACCCGCGCGACCAGGTCGTGGCGCCGACTGTGCCGGCTCTTGACCACGAACGGGTAGTCCGGGGCCGCGAGTTCGCCCAACCGCCCGGCGGCGAGCGTCACCGCGAACGGCAGCCCGGCGGCGCGCGCGAGGTCGGCCATCTGCACCCGGTCCTGGCACAGCTGCGTCGCCGCCGCCGAGTTCACCACCGGCACACCCAGACGCTCCAACTCCCGCGCCAGCTCCAGCGCCTGCGGCGTACGGGCCTTCAGCAGGCAGACGTCCACCGGCTCCCCCACCGCCCGCGCGGACGGTACGGCGACCACCTCGTGCCCCCGCTCCGCCAGCAGCGCAGCAGCCGCCGCCAGCACCGGGTGCCCGGGATCCCGGGCGATCAGCCCGATCCTCACAGCAACTCCCCCTCACCGAAGCGCAGTTGTCCGTACGAAGCCCCGCCCGCCGACACCAGCGCGACGGCCGGCCCACCAGGCACCGACACGGCCGGCTCACCGGGCACCGACACGGCAGGCTCTCCGGGCACCGAGACCGCGGTCCCGCTGCGCGCGAGCCGCAGCACCGCCCGGGCCACCCTGGCCACCGCGTCCGGCACCTGCCGGAAGCTCGGGAAGTCGTTGACGTCGACCACCACCGGCCCGTCGGGCCCGAGCAGCACGTCGACCCCGAACAGGTCCAGCCCGAACACCTCGCCGACCTGCGCCGCGATCCGCGCGACGCTCCCCGGCAGCGGCACCTGCCGCTCCCGGACGCCCTGCCCGGGGTGCAGCGGGGAGGAACGTTCCGTCGCGAAGAGCTCGCCGTCGACGCTGTACACCTTGAGGTCGGTGCCGGAGTTCGGCACGTACGGCTGCGCGATCAGCAGCCCCTCCCCGGCCAGCTCGGGCCCGACCTCGAGCAGGTGGTCCGGGCTGCGCACCAGCCGCACGGCGCGCCCGGAGCTGCCGTCCGCGGGCTTGACCACCAGCGGGTACTCGGCGGCCGGGATCTCCGCGAGCCGCTCCCAGCGCGCGGCCGCGTACGTCACCGGGACGGGCAGCCCGCGGGTGCGGCCGATCACCGCGGCGAGCGCCTTGTCCCGGACGCCGCGGATCGAGCGCACGTCGTTCACCGTGGTGAGGCCGACGGCGGCGGCCGCCTCCAGCAGGGTCAGCCCCGGCCCGCCGGAGACGGTCTTGAGTACCCAGGCGTCGTGGCTGCCGGCCCGTACCGCCTCGGAGATCGCCAGCAGCGAGTCCCCGGGGCGCAGCACGTCCACCCGGTGTCCCCATGCGGTGAGTTGGCGTGCCACATCGAGCGGCATGCCGTCGTGCCGGTAGTGTTCCTCCACCAGAAAGCAGAGCCTCATGGGCCTGTCTTCCCCCTTGCGTCGCCGAGTGCAGACGTCCGCCGTCCCCCTCGGCAGAGCTGTAAAAGCATCAGCATGCACGCTGTGTGCACACAAGATCGCTGCGGGGCGGTAAGCGTTCGGCAACAATCGCCGCCCGAACCGCGCACAAATCGGTGGCAGCCCACCCGCGCCCCTGCTTGGATGCACGCCGTGACTCCTGACGATCATGCTCCCGACCGTCCGCTGCTCGACGAGATCGAGCACTACTACGACGCCGCACCGCGCAGCGCCGCCCGCGCCGAGGACTTCGGCCCGCTGACCCTCTTCGTCCGCAAGGGCGAGACCGGCTGGCACTACTACGCCCGCCCGACGCTCGGCCACGACGGCCCGGCGGTCACCGCCGAGGACGTCCGCCGGGTGCTGGCGCGGCAGCGCGAGCTGGGCGCGCCGGAGGCCTTCGAGTGGGTGGCCGAGCAGAACCCGGAGCTGCGCGCGGCGGTGGAGGCGGCGGGCCTGACGGTGCACGAGCACCCGCTGCTGGTGCTGGGCCCGCAGGACGAGGCGGCCCCGGCACCGGTGCTGCCGGAGGGGGTGGAGGTGCGGGTCCTGGGCCCGGACGCGCCCGAGCTGGCGGAGGCGGTGGCCGTCCCGCACGTGGCCTTCGGCACCCCGGGCACCGCCATCGGCGCGGCCGGAGCGCCCGAACTGGCGCAGAGCGTGGCGGCATTGACGGCCGATGGCGGGGTCACGCGGATCGCGCAGCGGATCACCGACGGGGTCACCGTGCAGGCCGCCGCGCTGGAGGACGGCGCGGTGCTGTGCGCGGGCCAGTGCAACCCGGTGGGCGCGGTCGGCGAGGTGGTCGGCGTGGGCACGCTGCCCTCCGCCCGGCGGCGCGGTCTGGGCCTCGCGGTCACCGCGGCCCTGGTCGCGCACGTCCGGGCCGACGGCGTGCGGACGGTGTTCCTGTCCGCCGCCGACGAGGACGTCGCCCGGATCTACCGCCGGGCCGGCTTCCGCCCGTTCGCGACGGCCCTGATCGCCGAGCCCGCCTCACCCCAGGCCTAGGGTCCGGCTGCCGAGCCCCCGGGCCTGGCCGGACGGGGACGGCGCTCAGTCGTCGTCCCCGTCCTCCTCGTCCGTCCCGCTGACGCCCTCCCCTTCGGCCTCGTCCACCACCCACGCCGCCAGCCGCTCGGCGACGCCGGACACCCCGAGCCGCCCTTCGCGGATGGCCCGGGAGAGGCTGCGCACCTCGCGGGCGGTGGTGGCGACGGTGCAGCCGCTGGCGACGAGGTAGGCGTACGCGACGGCGGTGGCGAAGAGCTCGTTGGTCTTCTCCAGGGCCGGCACCCGGATCAGCTGGTGCATCAGCGCGGCAGCGCGGTCCTGCGGTTCGGGGTAGACGGCGATGTCGAATATCTCGGCCTGGTGCCGGGTGACGGCCGCGAGCAGCGAGCCGTAGTCGGTGACCTGCGGATCACCGGGCGTGTACTGCTCGGCGGTCATGAGCAGCCACGAGAGGTCGACCTCCAGTTTCAACGGCGCACGTCCTGGAGGTCGCCCGGCTCCCCGAACTCGGCGAGGAAGGCCGTCTCGTACTCCTTCATGAACTGCGCGGCCGCGTCGACGAACGCCCGCCCGGACTCGCCCATGTCCTGCTGGACCAGGCGCTCGATGTACTGGTTCATGCTGATCCCCTGCTGCTCCGCCCGTTCCCGGGCCATCTCCGCGGTCGTGGCGTCCACGCGGACGTTCAGCTGCTTCTTGGCCATGCCCCTCAAGCTAGCGCTGAAGCGCTAGCACAACAAGGGCGCGCGCACACCGCCCACACACCTGCCGCACGCCCCCACGCAACCTCCCCGTCACCGAATCCGTCGCCGGATCCTTCGGCGAAACCGTCACGAAGCCCTCGCCGGACCCCTCACCGAAGCCGTCACCTGCCCCCGCTCCGGGTCGCCCATCTCCCATACCCGCCCACCGCCGCCCCACCCCCGGCAGGACGAGCGAGACTTGAAGAGTCCTTCACCATCCGGGACTCTGAACTCCCCTGAGCGTTCCACTAGCGGCACCGACCGGTGTGGAGGCCGGCAGATGACAGCCATGTTCGACCAGGAGCTGCGCGAGCAGCTCGCCCAGGCCCGACGGGACCTCGCGGCGGCACGGGCCGAAGGGGACGCCGACGGCGTCCAGGCGTACGAGGGCCGGGTCGCCTCGCTCCTGCGGCTCGCCGCCCAGCACGGCATCGACCTTCCGCACAGCGCCGACGAGGAGGAACACAACGACTGACCGCTCCTCGAACACCGCGAGCATTGCGAACACCACGATCACCGCGAACACGGCGGAGAAAGCGAACCCCGCGGAGAACGCCACGGAGGCGGCACCCGTTCGGGTGCCGCCTCCGTCGCTGAGCGCCGGGGGTCACTCCCCGGCCGGCTCCAGGATCGCCACGCACTCGAAGTGGTGCGTCATCGGGAACAGGTCGAAGGCCCGCAGCGAGACCGGCCGGTAGCCGCCCTCGCGGAAGAACTTCAGGTCCCGGGCGAGCGCAGCAGGGTCGCAGGCCACGTACGCGATCCGGCGGGCCTCCAGGCCGACCAGGTGGGCGACGGTCTCGCGGCCGGCGCCCGAGCGCGGCGGGTCCAGGACGATCAGGTCGGTGGCGGTGATGCCGGTGCGCGGCAGCAGCGTCTCGACCCGGTCGCACTCGATCCGCACGTTGTCCAGCGCGGCCAGGTTGTGCCGGGCGTCGACCACGGCCTGCTTGGCGGACTCGATGCCGAGCACCGCGCCCTCCTCGCCGACCCGGTCGGCCAGCGCGCCGGCGAACAGGCCGACGCCGCAGTACAGGTCGAGCGCGTTCTCGCCCCACTGCGGGTCCAGGCCGTCCAGCACCGCGTCGACCAGGGTGTCCGGCGCCTCCGGGTGGATCTGCCAGAAGCCGCCGTTGCTGACCCGCCAGGTCCGCCCGGCCGCCCGCTCGCGCACGAAGCTGCGCCCGTGCACCTTGTGCAGGTCGCCCTGCCCGTCCACCCGGGCGATCGACACCGGCTTGTCCAGCTCGACCAGCGGCAGCTGGGCGCCGTCGCGCGGGGTCAGCACCACCTGGCGGTCCGAGGAGCCGCTCGCGGCGATCGCCTCGACCGAGGCCACGCCCGGCCAGTCGCGGGACTCGATGCCCAGCTCGGTGACGCCCTCGGCGGCGATCAGGCAGCGGTCGATCGGCTGCACGTCGTGCGAGCGGTGCTTGCGCAGGCCGACCTTGTCGGTCTCCGGGTCCACCGCGTATTGCACCCGGGTGCGCCAGGCCGGCACCTGCCCGGCCGGGAGCTTGCCGCCGACCGGCTCGACGCTGCCGTCCCAACCGGCCTCGGCCGGGGTGAGCCCGGCCAGCTTGGCCAGCTGCTCGGTCAGCACGGACGCCTTGAGCTTGCGCTGCCCGCCCGGAGTGACGTGCTGCCAGTCGCAGCCGCCGCACTTGCCGGGCCCGGCGAACGGGCACGGCGCCTCGATCCGCTCCTTGGCGGGCTCCAGGACCTCCACCGCGTCGGCCCGCAGGAACCGCGAGGTGGTGGTGCCCTCGGTCACCAGGGCGACGACCTTCTCGCCGGGCAGCGTGTGCCGCACGAACAGCACCCGGCCCTCGTGCCGGGCCACGCAGTGCCCGCCGCCGTGCGCGACCGGGCCGACCTCGACCTCGTACCGCTGGCCGACCAGCGGCTCACCGGACGGCGTCTCGGGCCGCGGCGCCCGCGCGGCGGTGGGGCGCAGCGCCTTCGGCGGCCGGACCGCCTGCCTGCGCGGCGCCTTCCGCGCGCCCCCGGCACCGCCCTCGGCACCCTTCGCAGCAGCGCCCTTCGCAGCGGCGCCCTTCCCGGCCGCACCCTTCGCAGCGGCGCCCTTGCCCGCCGCGCCGCCCTGGCCCGGCTTCCGGTCCTCCGACGGCGCCTCCCCCGGCACGATCGGCGCGGTGCGCGCGGTCAGGCCGTCGCGGTCGGTGGCCTCCGGACGGGACGGCCGGCCCCAGCGCGGCCGGGCGACCTGCCCGGGCTGGCCGCCCCGGCGGGAGCCCTTGCCGGAGGAGCCCGAGGAGCGGGGCGGAGTGTTGCGGGTCACTGGGAGGAGTCCTTGCTGCGGTCGGAGGTGTCACCGGCACTCGTACCGGTGGAGACGGAATCCTTCGACTTTACGGCCTTCGGCGCCCGAGGCTCGCCACGCCGGACGGCACCCGGCGCCGACCAGGCCTTCTGCGACTTGCGCCGCTCCGAGGACTCCAGCTGCCAGGGCACCGAGGTGACCATCACACCGGGCTTGAACAGCAGCCGCCCCTTGAGCCGCAGCGCGCTCTGGTTGTGCAGCAGGTGCTCGTACCAGTGGCCGACCACGTACTCGGGGATGTAGACCGAGACCACGTCGCGCGGGCTGCTGCGGCGCAGGTTCTTCACGTAGTCCAGCACCGGCCCGGTGATCTCGCGGAACGGCGAGTTCAGCACCTTGAGCGGCACCTCGATGCCGCGCTCGTCCCACTCCCGGCGCAGCGCCGCCGTGTCGGCCGGGTCCACGTTGACCGTGACGGCCTCCAGGGTGTGCGCCCGCGCCAGCCTGGCGTACGCGAGGGCGCGCAGCGCCGGCTTGTGCAGCTTGGAGACCAGCACGATCGCGTGCACCCGGGTGGGCAGCACCACGTCGTCCGGCTCCTCGGCGGCGACGAGCTCCTCGGTCACCCGGTCGTAGTGGCGGCGGATGCCCTTCATCATCACGAACAGCACGACCATCGCCGCGATCGCGATCCAGGCGTGGCTGATCTTGGTGACCAGGACGACGATCAGCACCGCCATGGTCATCACCAGACCGAACGTGTTGATCGCCCGGCTGCGCTGCATGCGGCGGCGCTCGGCCGGGTCGGTCTCGGTGCGCAGCAGCCGGGTCCAGTGCCGGATCATGCCGGACTGGCTCATGTTGAAGGAGACGAAGACGCCGACGATGTAGAGCTGGATCAGCCGGTTGGGGTCGGCGTCGAAGGCGATGATGAACAGGATCGCGGCGATCGCCAGCAGGATGATGCCGTTGGAGAACGCCAGCCGGTCGCCGCGGGTGTGCAGCTGGCGCGGCAGGTAGCGGTCCTGGGCCAGGATCGAGCCGAGCACCGGGAAGCCGTTGAAGGCGGTGTTGGCGGCCAGCACCAGGATCAGGCCGGTCACGGCGGCGACGAAGTAGAAGCCGGGCGTGAAGTTGCTGAACACGGCCTCGCTGATCTGGGCCAGCGCGGTCTTCTGGTGGTAGTCCGACGCGGCGCCGCCGAGCTGCTCGGCCGGGTTCTCGGCCATCTGGACACCGGTCAGCCGGGCCAGCCAGATGATGCCCATGAACATCACGACGGCAATGGTCGCCATCATCAGCAGCGTGGTCGCGGCGTTCTTGCTCTTGGGCTTGCGGAACGCGGGCACGCCGTTGGAGATCGCCTCCACGCCGGTCAGCGCGGCACAGCCGGAGGAGAAGGACTTCAGCAGCAGGAACACCAGCGCGAACCCGCCCAGCGACGCGTTCCCCGGCGTAGCCTCCAGCGTGAATCCGGAGCTCTCGGCGGGCATGTCCTGGCCGAGCACGAAGTGCCGGACGATCCCGTAGCCGACCATCCCGATCACGCCGATCATGAAGGCGTAGGTGGGAACGGCGAAGGCGCTACCGGATTCGCGCACACCGCGCAGGTTCATCCCCATCAACAGGACGACCACGATCACCGACACGACCAGTTCGTGGCCGCGCAGCGCGGGAACGGCGGAGACGACGTTGGCGACGCCCGAGGTGGTGGACACGGCCACGGTGAGCACGTAGTCGACCATCAGGGCGCTGGCGACCACGAGACCGGCGGCGGGCCCGTGGTTGACGGTCGCGACCTCGTAGTCGCCGCCACCGCTCGGATAGGCGTGCACGTTCTGCCGGTACGAGGCGACGACGGCGAGCATGACGATCGCGACGACGAGGCCGATCTGCCAGGAGAAGTGGATCGCCGAGGCGCCCGCGACGGACAGCGTGAGCAGGATTTCCTCGGGGGCGTACGCGACCGAGGAGAGCGCGTCCGAGGCGAATACGGGCAGTGCGATCCGCTTGGGGAGGAGAGTCTCGCCCAGCTTGTCGCTGTGCAGAGCGCGCCCGATCAGGATGCGTTTCGGAAGGTCTTTCGGCATAGGCACGTTAAGGAATCGTAGGGGCTTCCCAGCAGGGCTTGCGCCGTTTGTCCCCCCCTTCGTCGCGACTGCGTTCTATGGACCGGCTAGCGTGTCGGATACGAGTCGGCGGGCAACACTCGGGTTGTCGGGTGTTGCCGGGGCCGGCGCCCCACGAGGATGCTCGTCCCGGACGACCGGGCGGGAAAGGGAGATGAGCGGTGTTTGCGCAGGTCAGTACCCTGACGGGACGGGTGAGGTAGCGCCGGTGCACATCGTCATCATGGGCTGCGGCCGCGTGGGCTCCGCCCTCGCGAGAGCACTGGAGAAACAGGGCCACTCGGTGGCCGTCGTCGACCAGGACCCGACCGCCTTCCGCCGGCTGGGCGCCGGGTTCAACGGGCGCCGGGTGACCGGTGTCGGCTTCGACCAGGACACCCTGCGCGAGGCGGGCATCGAGGAGGCCGGCGCGTTCGCCGCGGTCTCCAGCGGCGACAACTCCAACATCATCGCCGCGCGGGTGGCCCGGGAGAACTTCGGCGTCGAGAACGTCGCCGCCCGGATCTACGACCCCCGCCGAGCCGAGGTGTACCAGCGCCTGGGCATCCCGACCGTGGCGACGGTCCGCTGGACGGCCGACCAGATGCTGCGCCGGCTGCTGCCGAGCGGCGCCGAGCCGCTGTGGCAGGACCCGAGCGGCGGTGTGCAGCTGGCCGAGGTCGCGTACGACCCGCGCTGGGTCGGTCACCGGATCGGCCTGCTGGAGGAGGTCTCCGGCGCCCGGGTGGCGTTCGTCACCCGGCTCGGCGAGGGCGTCCTGCCCACGCCGCAGATGGTGGTGCAGGAGGGCGACCTGGTGCACGTGATGCTGCGCCGGGGCGACCTGACGGCCGTCGAGGCCGCGTTCGCGCAGGGGCCGAAGGAGGAGGGTCACTGATGCGGGTCGCCATTGCCGGGGCCGGTGCCGTGGGCCGCTCGATCGCGGGCGAGCTGCTGGAGAACGGCCACGAGGTCCTGCTGATAGACAAGAACCCCAACTCCATCTCGGTGGAGCGGGTGCCCATGGCGGAGTGGCTGCTGGCCGACGCCTGCGAGATCACCTCACTGGACGAGGCCGCCCTGCAGCGCTGCCACGTGGTGATCGCCGCGACCGGTGACGACAAGGTCAACCTGGTCGTCTCGCTGCTCGCCAAGACCGAGTACGCGGTGCCCCGCGTCGTCGCCCGGGTGAACAACCCCAAGAACGAGTGGCTCTTCAACGAGTCCTGGGGCGTGGACGTGGCCGTGTCCACGCCGCGCCTGATGTCCGCCCTGGTCGAGGAGGCGGTCAGCGTCGGCGACCTGGTCCGCCTGATGCGCTTCAGCCAGGGCAACGCCAACCTGGTCGAGCTGACCCTGGCCTCCGACACCGAACTGGTCGGCACCCGGGTCGGCGACGTGGCCTGGCCGCAGGACACCGCGCTGGTGACCATCATCCGCGAGGGCCGGGTGCTCGTGCCGGGCAAGGACGACACCCTGGAGGGCGGCGACGAGCTGCTCTTCGTCGCCGCGCAGGAGCGCGAGGAGGAGCTGGAGGAGCTGCTGTCGGCCACCTCCGGCGCCCAGTAGCAGCAACGCGGCCACGGCAGAGGGCCCGCACCCGCTCCCTGAGGTTCCAGGAAACGGGTGCGGGCCCTCTGCCGTTCGGGTGGAGCGGCTACTTCGCCGACTCCTCCTCGTCGTCCAGCTGCGCCTTGATCGGCGGCGGCGCCTTCAGCAGGATCTGCCAGGTCACGTACATCGCCAGCAGCATCGGCGGGATGCCGAGCGCGACCTTCAGCCAGCCGAGCAGGTTGACGTTGTGGGTGAAGTACAGCGGGAAGAGGATCACCGGCTTGAGGCCCATGATCACCACCCAGGCCCAGGTCGCCTTGGTGTAGGCGGCCAGGCGGCCCGGGTTCTCCTTGCGCCAGGTGAACATCTCGCCGGTGATCGGGCCGAGCATCAGGCCGATCATCGGCCAGCGCACCAGGGCGGAGACCGCGAAGCCGACGCAGTAGGCGACGTTCCAGAGCAGGCCGGGCAGGTAGAAGTCCTCGGCCTTGCCGCTCTTCATCGCGATCCAGGCGCCGAGGGCGACTCCGAACACCCCGCTGAAGGCGTGCTGGATGGTCTGCCGCTTCGCCAACCGGGCCACCACGAACAGCGCGCTCAGCCCGAGCGCGGCCCAGGCGGCGCTGCCGACCTGGTGGGTGAGGTTGTACGTGACGATGAAGACCAGGCCGGGCAGCGTCATGTCGATCATGCCGCGCACGCCGCCGAAGGCTTGCAGAACGGTGTCGGCGGCCTCCTTGGAGGCAGCCGCCTTCCGGGCCTCCTCCTCGGCCGCCGCGTCGGCGGACAGGTCGAGCTGGGCGGCCGTGTCGCCGCCGGGCTGGTTGCTCACGCTCATTCGCTCCCGTGTCCGACCGGACGCAGCTCGTAGCGGGGGTTGAACAGCACGCGGCGCCCGCGTGCGTGACTGATCCGACCGCTGGCGACCAGCCTGCGGCCGGGCTCTATGCCCGCGATCGAGCGGCGGCCGAGCCAGACCACCTCCAGGGCCTCGGTGCCGTCGAAGAGCTCGGCCTCGAGGGCCGGCACCCCGGCCCGCGGGCGGAGCGTCACCGTGCGCAGCGTGCCCGCGACGGTGACCAGCTCGCGGTCCGCGCAGCCGGCGATCGGCGTGCACCCCGACTCCGCGGCGCTCTCCTGCCGCAGGTCCTCGGCGTCCAGCTCCTCGGCCGAGGAGGTCAGCCGACTGAGCATGCGGCGGAACCGCCCCTGCGGCTGGCCGCTGCTGTTGTCACCACTCATGTCGGAAGGGTACCGGTTTCCGGGCCCCCGGCGGCAGGTCGTTCAGCCGCCGGGGGCAACGGCGGTCAGCTCTCGAACCGGTATCCCATTCCCGGTTCGGTGATGAAGTGGCGCGGGTGCGAGGGGTCGCGCTCCAGCTTCCGGCGCAGCTGCGCGAGATAGACCCGCAGGTAGTTGGTCTCGGTGCGGTAGGCGGGGCCCCACACCTCCTGGAGCAGCTGGGTCTGGCTGACCAGCCGCCCGGCGTTGCGGACCAGGACCTCCAGCAGGTGCCACTCGGTCGGGGTCAGGCGGACGTCGGCGCCGTCCCGGTTGACCTTCTTCGCCGCGAGGTCGACGGTGAAGCTCTCGGTGACGACCAGCGAATCGGCCTCCCCGGCCACCGGCTCGGCCCGCCGCACCGCGGCCCGCATCCGGGCGAGCAGCTCGTCCATCCCGAACGGCTTGGTCACGTAGTCGTCGGCGCCGGCGTCCAGCGCCTCGACCTTCTCGTCCGAGGCGTGCCGGGCCGACAGCACGATGATCGGCACCCGGGTCCAGCCGCGCAGGCCGCGGATCACCTCGACCCCGTCCATGTCGGGCAGGCCCAGGTCGAGGACGACGACGTCCGGATGGCGGGCGGCTGCCAGTTCCAGGGCGCTCGCGCCGTCATGGGCCGCCTCCACCTCGTACTTGCGGGCCTTGAGGTTGATCACCAGCGCGCGGACGATCTGCGGTTCGTCGTCCACGACGAGGACCCGGGTCATTTACGGGCTCCGCCTTTCAGGGCTTGTCTGACGTGAGGACTGTGGGACTGGCTTTCGGTACTTGATCCGGTTCTTCCGGCTCTTCCGCCCCGGACGGCCCGGACGGCCCGGACGGCCCGGACGGCTCGGACGGGTCGGACGCCTCGGACAGCCCGGACGGGTCAGACGCCTCGGACGGCTCAAGCGGCCGTTCGACGGCGGGCAGGCTGACGACCATGGTGAGGCCGCCGCCGGGGGTGTCCTCGGCGGTGACGCTACCGTCCATCGCCTCGACGAAGCCGCGCGCCACCGCGAGCCCGAGGCCCACGCCGGCGCCGCGCGGCGCGTCGCCGTAGCGCTGGAACGGCGCGAAGATCCTCTCCTTGGCATCCTCGGGCACCCCCGGCCCGCGGTCCACGATCCGCAGCTCGACCCGGCCCGGCACCCCCGGCTGCTCCAGCACATCGGCCTTGACCAGCACCTTGACGCCGTCCGGGCTGTACTTGACGGCGTTCTCGACCAGATTGGCCAGCGAGCGCTCCAGCAGCCCGCCGTCGGCCCGGATCATCGGCAGCGTCTCCGGGACGTCCAGCCGGACGGACTCCAGCGGCACCCCGCCGAGCGCGTAGGGCACCACCTCGTCCAGGTCGGTCTCCTGGATCAGCGGGGTGACGGTCCCGGTCTGCAGCCGGCTCATGTCGAGCAGGTTGTTGATCAGGTGGTCCAGCCGGTCGGCCCCGGCCTCGATCCCGGCCAGCAGCTCGGCCTCGTCCTCCGGGTCCCAGTCGACGTCCGCCGAGCGCAGCGAGCTCACCGAGGCCTTGATACCCGCCAGCGGGGTGCGCAGATCGTGCGAGACGGCAGCCAGCAGGGCGGTCCGGATCCGGTTGCCCTCGGCCTCCCGCCGGGCTGCGGCGGCCTCCCGGGACAGCCGGCGGCGCTCCAGCACCACCGCGGCCTGGGCGGCGAAGGCCCCGAGCAGACGCCGGTCCGCCCCGGGCAGCACCCGGCCGCGCAGCACCAGCGCCAGGCTGTCGCCGACCGGGACCTCCACGTCGGCCTCCTCCGGACGCTCCGGCGGCCGCGGCCCGGCGGTCGCCACCGGCACCCACGGCCCGAGCGGATCCGGACGCTCCAGCAACGCGGCGCTCTCCTGCCCGAAGGTCTCCCGGACCTGCTCCATCAGCGCGGTCAGCACCCCGTCGCCGTTCGGCGCGCCGCGCAGCACCGTGCCGGCCAGCGCGCTGAGTGTCTGCGCCTCGGTCTGGCTGCGGGCCGCCTGGTGGGTGCGCCGGGCCGCCAGGTCCACCACGGACGCCACCGATATGCCGACGATGGTGAATATCGCCACCGCCATGATGTTCTGCGGCTCGCTGATGGTGAAGGTGTGCACCGGCGGCGTGAAGTAGTAGTTCAGCACCGAGGAGGCGACCAGCGCCGAGCCGATCGCCGGCAGCAGCCCGCCGACCAGCGCCGCGCACACCGTCAGCGACAGGAACAGCAGCATGTCGGTGGAGAGCCCCAGGCCGCCGAGCGTGGTCAGCACGATCGCCATCAGCGGCGGACCACCCAGCCCGATCAGCCAGCCGGCGACCGTCCTGGTCCGCCCCAGATCGGTGGTCCGGCGGACGGGTATCCGCCCGCGCCCGTGCCCGGCGTGCTCGTGGGTGACCATGTGGACGTCGATGTCCCCGGCCTCCCGGGTCACCGTGGTGCCGACGCCCGGCCCGTACAGGAACTGCCAGCCGGGCCGGCGGCTGGTGCCCAGTACGATCTGGGTGGCGTTCACACCTCGGGCGAAGTCCAGCAGCCCCACGGCCGGGTCGTCCCCCAGCAGCGCGTGGAACGAGCCGCCGAGGCTCTCCACCAGCGCCCGTTGCTCGATCAGCGTCTGCGGCGAGCCCGGGCCCACGAGGCCGTCGGAGCGGGAGATGTGCACCGCGAGCAGCTCACCACCGGAGACGCGGGCCGCGATCCGGGCCGCCCGGCGGATCAGCGTCGCCCCCTCCGGACCACCGGTCAGGCCCACCACGATCCGCTCCCGGGCCTGCCAGGTGCCCTCGATGCCCTGCTCGGCCCGGTACTTCTGCAGGTACTCGTCCACCCGGTCGGCGGTCCACAGCAGCGCCAGCTCGCGCAGCGCGGTCAGGTTGCCCGGGCGGAAGTAGTTGGCGAGCGCCGCGTCGATCTTCTCCGGCGCGTACACGTTCCCGTGCGCCAGCCGCCGCCGCAACGCCTGCGGGGACATGTCCACCAGCTCGATCTGGTCGGCCCGCCGGACCACCTCGTCCGGCACGGTCTCGCGCTGGCGCACCCCGGTGATGCCCGCCACGGCGTCGCCCAGCGACTCCAGGTGCTGCACGTTGACGGTGGAGATCACGTCGATCCCGGCCGCCAGCAGCTCCTCGACGTCCTGCCAGCGCTTCTCGTTGCGACAGCCGGGGACATTGGTGTGGGCCAGCTCGTCCACCAGCGCCACCTGCGGACGGCGGGCGAGGACGGCATCCAGGTCCATCTCGGAGAACCGCGCACCGCGGTGCAGCACCTGCTGCCGCAGCACCACGTCCAGTCCGGCGACCATGTCCGCGGTCCGCCGGCGGCCGTGGTCCTCCACGAACGCCACCACGACGTCCGTGCCACGCTCCCGCCGCCGGTGCGCCTCGGCGAGCATGGCGTACGTCTTGCCGACCCCGGGGGCCGCCCCGAGGTAGATGCGCAGCCTGCCTCGTCCCATGAGCACCATTCTTGATCCGGCCATGCCCGGGAGCCACCCCCGGACACCTGTTCCCCTTCCTTCGAGACTACGGCGTGAGCAGCGATTTTCCGCTGATCAGTGCACTGATCAGGTGGTTTTAGCGGCATATTGACGGTGAACCAGCCACTCGGCGGGGGTCACTCGGCAGGGGCCCGACCGGCTTCCGCTCAGGCATCTCGGCGTCTCGGGCGTTCATGGGCCCGGAAATGCGAAGAACCCCCATCCGGAAACCGGATGGGGGTTCTTCTGAAGAATTGTTCGGCGGCGTCCTACTCTCCCACAGGGTCCCCC
>NZ_JBVHHY010000017.1:0-129019 GCF_055560835.1 Kitasatospora sp. NPDC023120
TGCAGATGTCGCAATCCACACCGAGCCAGAAGGCCCTCACTCATTTCAAGATCACCCGACCGTGAACCCCGTCACCAACCTCCGTGGTCAGTACAGCTAGCGCTCGTCCGACACGGCGACCCCGGCCGCGGTGACCCCGAAGCTGCCGCCCGCCACCCGGGCGTGCAGCGCCTCGCCGCCCGCGACCTGCGCCGGGTCGGTCACCACCGTGCCGTCCGCCTGCTGCAGCACCGCGTAGCCGCGCTCCAGGGTGGCCGCCGGGGAGAGCGCGACCACCCGGGCCAGGGTGTGCCCGAGGTCGCTCTGCGCGTGGTCCAGCCGGTGCCGCAGGGTGCGCCGGGCCCGCTCCAGCAGGCCGTCCACCTCCTGGCCGCGCCCGTCCAGCATCCGGTGCGGGGCGGCCAGCGACGGGCGGCTGCGCAGCCCGTCCAGCCCGTGCTGCTCGCGCTCGACCCGGGCCAGTACGTGCCGACGGGCGCGGTCGCGCAGCTGGCGGACCTTGGCCAGCTCCTCGCCGACGTCCGGAACCACCCGTTTGGCGGCATCGGTCGGGGTGGAGGCGCGCAGGTCGGCGACGAAGTCCAGCAGCGGCTGGTCCGGCTCGTGCCCGATCGCGCTGACCACCGGCGTACGGGCGGCCGCCACCAGCCGCACCAGCCCCTCGTCCGAGAACGGCAGCAGGTCCTCCACGCTGCCGCCGCCGCGGGCCACGACGATCACGTCCACCTCGGGGTGCTCGTCCAGCTCCCGCACCGCCGCGCACACCCGCTCCACCGCGCTGACCCCCTGCACCGGGACGTTGCGCACCTCGAAGCGGACGGCCGGCCAGCGCCGCCGGGCGTTCTCCAGCACGTCCCGCTCGGCCGCCGAGCCCCGCCCGGTGACCAGCCCGACGCACTGCGGCAGGAAGGGCAGCGGCTTCTTGCGCTCGGCCGCGAACAGGCCCTCCCCGGCGAGCCGCCGCTTCAGCTGCTCCAGCCGGGCCAGCAGCTCGCCCAGCCCCACCGGCCGGATCTCCGAGGCGCGCAGCGACAGCTGCCCGCGCGCCGCGTACCACTCCGGCTTGGCGTGCACGACGACCCGCGCGCCCTCCTGCACGACCTCCGCGACCTGCTCGAACACCGAGCGGAAGCAGGTCACCGTGAGCGACACGTCCGCCTGCGGGTCGCGCAGGGTCAGGAACACCACGCCCGCCCCGGGCCGACGGCTGAGCTGGGTGATCTGCCCCTCCACCCACACCGAGCCGAGCCGGTCGATCCAGCCGCCGATCAGCGCGGAGACCTTGCCGACCGGGAGCGGGGCTTCGGGGGAGCTGGTGTTGGCCATGCGTACGAGGCTAGCGGCGCGGGCCGACAGTTCCCGGGGAACCCTGCACGCCGAGCACCACCAGGCCGATCGCCAGCCAGCACAGCCCGGCCAGCTGGGCGGTGGTCGAGGCCTCGTAGACCACCGCGCCGATCACCGCGATCCCCAGCAGCGGGACGACCAGGTGCCGCAGCCGGTCCCGCGAGCCGTGCCGCACCGTGTACCAGCCGATTACCGAGGCGTGCAGCAGCGCGAAGGCGGTCAGCGCGCCCACGTTCACCACCGAGGTCAGCTGGTCCAGCCCGTCGTCCCGGTTCGCCGCCCAGACCGCCGCCGCCATCGTGATCACGGCGGCCGCCAGCAGGGCCCGGCGCGGCACCGCACTGGCCGGGTCGACCGTGCCGAGGACGCGCGGCAGCCGCCCATCCCGGCCCATCGCGAAGACCAGCCGCCCGGCCGCCGCCTGCCCGGCCAGGGCCGCGAAGGCCGCGCCGATCGCCTTGCTCGCCGCCACCAGCACGTGCAGCCAGTGCCCGACGCCGCTCTCCACGGTGTCGTAGAAGGCCGAGCCCTGCGCGGCCGGGTCGGCGGCCAGCTGCTGCGGGCCCGTCGGCTCCAGCAGCGCCGCCAGGTAGGTCTGCGCGACGAACAGCACCCCGGCCAGCGCCAGGCACCACAGCACCGCCCGGGCCACCGCCGCCGAGGAGCCGACCGCCTCCTCCACGAAGGTCGCGATCGCGTCGAAGCCCAGGTAGGAGAGCACGGCGACGGACACCGCCGAGATCACCGCGGTCAGCGAGAAGTCGCCGACGGCGGTGAACGGGGTGTCCCAGCCGCGCCGGGCACCGTCCTGGACCAGCGCCACCACCGCCGCCGCCACGAACACCGCCAGCACCGCGATCTCCATCGCCAGCACCGCGAAGCCGACCACCGCCGCCGTCCGCACCCCGATCAGGTTGAGCGCGGTGGTCACCACGACCGCGATCGCCGTCCACACCCAGCGCGAGACGCCCGGCACCAGCGAGTGCAGCGCGATCCCCGAGAACAGGTAGGCCACCGCGGGGATCAGCAGGTAGTCGAGCATCGCCATCCATCCGGCGATGAACCCCGGCCCCTCGCCCAGCCCGGCCCGCGCGTAGGCGAACACCGAGCCGGTCTGCGGCACCGCGCGCACCATCTGGGCGTACGAGAAGGCGGTGAATCCCATCGCGACGGTCGCGGCCAGGTAGACCGCGGCGACCGCGCCGTGGCTCTTGGCGTCCAGCACACCGAACACGCCGACCGGGGCCATCGGGGCGATGAACAGCAGCCCGTAGACCATCAGATCGCGGACGCCCAGGCTGCGGCGCAGGCCGCTCGGCGTCGCCTGCCCGCTCACAGAGCTCATAGACACCACATTTGAGCACTCGCGGTCGGCGCCGCACGGAAAATGTCCGCCGTCGGCGCGGCTCGCCGCCGCGGGCGGCGCCGCTCGCCGCCGCCCGTACGATGGAGCCATGTCCAACACCGCGCCGCGCCGTGTCCTGCTCGCCGCCCCCCGGGGCTACTGCGCGGGTGTCGACCGCGCCGTGATCGCCGTGGAGAAGGCCCTGGAGCAGTACGGGGCGCCCATCTACGTCCGCAAGCAGATCGTCCACAACAAGTACGTGGTGCAGACCCTGGAGAAGAAGGGTGCGATCTTCGTCGACGAGACGGAGGAGGTGCCCGAGGGCTCGATCGTGGTCTTCTCCGCGCACGGCGTCGCCCCGTCCGTCCACGACGAGGCGCGGGCCGGCAAGCTCGCCACCGTCGACGCCACCTGCCCGCTGGTCACCAAGGTGCACAAGGAGGCCGTGCGCTTCGCCGACGAGGGCTACGACATCCTGCTGGTGGGCCACGAGGGCCACGAGGAGGTCATCGGCACCATGGGCGAGGCCCCGGACCGGATCCACCTGGTGGACGGTCCCGAGGACGTCGCCAACGTGAAGGTCCGGGACGAGTCCCGGGTCGTCTGGCTGTCCCAGACCACCCTGTCGGTGGACGAGACCATGGCCACCGTCGGCGAGCTGAAGAACCGCTTCCCGGCGCTGGTCAGCCCGCCCAGCGACGACATCTGCTACGCGACCCAGAACCGCCAGGTCGCGGTCAAGCAGCTGGCCCCCGAGACCGACCTGCTGATCGTGGTCGGCTCCAAGAACTCCTCCAACTCGGTCCGCCTGGTCGAGGTCGGCCTGGAGTACGGCGCCAAGGCCGCCCATCTGGTGGACTTCGCCGAGGAGATCCGCGAGGAGTGGCTGGAGGGCGTCACCACCGTCGGCCTGACCAGCGGCGCCTCCGTCCCGGAGATCCTGGTCGACGGCGTGCTCGAGTTCCTGGCCGCGCGCGGCTACGACACGGTCGAGACGGTCAAGACCGCCGAGGAGCACCTGACCTTCTCGCTGCCCAAGGAGCTGCGCCGCGACCTGCGCGCCGAGGCGGCCGGCAAGCTCTGACGCTTCCGCGGAGCCCGGCACCCCGTCAGCGGGGTGCCGGGCTCTTCGCTGTGCTGTCCGTCGCTGCTCGGCTTCCTGTCGCTCGTCTGCTGTGCGGGCCCGTGCACGCTCTCGTAGCTTTGTTCACAGGCTGTGGACGAGCGGTCCGGGCCCCGGCGGAGGGTGGACGTGATGACGGCGGTATTCGGCGTGGACATCGGCGGCTCGGGGATCAAGGGCGCGCCGGTCGACCTCGCCCGGGGCGCGCTCGCCGAGGAGCGTTACAAGGTGCTCACCCCGCAGCCGTCCGCCCCCGAGGCCGTGGTCGCCGCCGTCCGCGAGGTGGTCCGCCACTTCGACCACCGGGGACCGGTCGGGCTGACCTTCCCGGGCGTGGTGGTCGACGGCCGCACCAGAACCGCCGCCAATGTGGACAAGGGCTGGATCGGGCTGGACGCCGAGGGCCTGTTCCGCGAGGCGCTGGACCTGCCCGCGACCGTCCTCAACGACGCGGACGCGGCGGGGTTCGCCGAGCTGACGCACGGCGCGGGCCGGGACCAGTCGGGCGTTGTCCTGGTGCTCACCTTCGGCACCGGCATCGGCAGCGCGCTCTTCGTGGACGGCGCGCTGGTGCCCAACACCGAGCTGGGCCACCTGGAACTGCGCGGCAAGGACGCCGAGCGCCGGGCCTCCTCGGCCGCCAAGGAGCGGCACGGGCTGAACTGGGAGCAGTGGGCCGGGCGGGTCGACGAGTACCTGGACCTGGTGGAGATGCTGTTCTCGCCGCAGCTGATCGTGATCGGCGGCGGGGTGAGCCGCAAGCACGAGAAGTTCCTGCCGCTGCTGAAGCACCGCGAGGCGCGGGTGGTGCCGGCGGAGCTGCGCAACGACGCGGGCATCGTCGGGGCGGCCATGGCGGCGGCCCGGGCGGCAGGCTGAGGCCCGCTCCCCGGTGGGCCCCGCAGCGGCGCGGGAGCGGCTTCAGCGGGAGCGGTGGATCCGGCGCTGGGCGACGAAGCGGGCGAGCACGATCAGCGCGGCGAGTCCGGTGCCGGAGAACAGCCAGCCCGCCCGCAGCGCCAGGCCGGTCGCCAGCGAGACCAGCTGGGCGGTGACGCCCGAGGAGCCGACCGGGGCGAGCAGCAGCAGGGCCAGGGCGAAGGCGATCGGTCCGCTGATCGGCGCGGCCAGCAGGTCGGCGTAGCGGACCCGGACGGCCAGGTGGAAGCAGACCACCAGGTAGCCGAGGCCGAACAGCCAGCCGAGGTCGTCGAAGAGCAGCCGGTCCACGCCCGCCACCGCGAGCGTGGCCAGCACGGCGGCGACGCCGGTGCCGACGGCCGTCAGCCGGGTCGGCCGACCGGTCCGGCGCCGCCCGTACACCCGCTCGTCGCCGCGTCCGCGCAGCGGCAGACGCAGTCGCGGGGCGGGCGGTCGGGCGGTCCCGGACGGGCCGGCCACCGGGCGCAGCCGGGAGGCGGGCGCGCCCTCGGCGGTCCCGGGAGCCCGGCCCGGACCGGGGACGGCGGCTGCGGCCGCGCCGTTCGGCGGACGGCGTCTGGGCCCTGGCGGCTGGGTTCGGATGCTCTGCTCCACCCGCCCAACGTACGGTCCGATCATCGCCACACTGTGTAATGGACCGTTCAGGTCCCGTCCCGTGTCTCCGGACGGTGCAGTCATGTGATCGTGACTCAGGTGGACCGACCTGCTCGGCCGGGTCCGCGAACCATGATCATCGGACCGCCGGTATCGGGGCGTGAGGCAGTGCGGGCGCTGCCCGTAGACTTGGGGGTCGGCCCCCACGGTGCCGACCCAACTCCTCCAAGCCCCCGGGACTGCGCTTCATGTCGCTCACGATCGGAATCGTCGGCCTGCCGAACGTCGGCAAGTCGACCCTGTTCAACGCCCTGACCAAGAACGACGTGCTGGCGGCCAACTACCCGTTCGCCACCATCGAGCCGAACGTCGGCGTGGTCGGCGTCCCGGACGAGCGGCTGACCAAGCTCGCCGAGATCTTCGGCTCCCAGCGCATCCTCCCGGCCACCGTCGACTTCGTCGACATCGCCGGCATCGTGCGCGGCGCGAGCGAGGGCGAGGGCCTGGGCAACAAGTTCCTCGCCAACATCCGTGAGTCGGACGCGATCTGCCAGGTCGTGCGCGCCTTCACCGACCCCGACGTGGTGCACGTGGACGGCAAGGTGTCGCCCAAGGACGACATCGAGACCATCCACACCGAGCTGATCCTGGCCGACCTCCAGACCATCGAGAAGGTCCTGCCGCGACTCCAGAAGGAGGCGCGCCTCAAGAAGGACACCGCCCCCGTGCTGGCCGCGGCCGAGGCCGCGCAGGCGATCCTGGAGACCGGCAAGACCCTCTTCGAGGCCGGCTTCGACACCACCCCGATCCGCGAGCTCCACCTGCTGACCGCCAAGCCCTTCCTCTACGTCTTCAACGTGGACGAGGACGAGCTGGCGGACGAGGACTTCAAGAACGCACAGCGCGAGCTGGTCGCCCCGGCCGAGGCGATCTTCCTCAACGCCAAGATCGAGTCCGAGCTGATCGAGCTGGACGACGAGGAGGCCCTGGAGCTCCTCCAGTCCATGGGGCAGGAGGAGCCCGGCCTCGCCACCCTCGCCCGGGTCGGCTTCGACACCCTCGGCCTGCAGACCTACCTGACGGCCGGCCCCAAGGAAGCCCGCGCCTGGACCATCAAGAAGGGCGCCTCCGCCCCCGAGGCCGCCGGTGTCATCCACACCGACTTCCAGAAGGGCTTCATCAAGGCCGAGGTGATCTCCTTCGCCGACCTGGTCGAGACCGGCTCCATCGCCGAGGCCCGCGCCAAGGGCAAGGCCCGCATCGAGGGCAAGGAGTACGTCATGCAGGACGGCGACGTGGTGGAGTTCCGCTTCAACGTCTAGTGGTATTCCGAGAGGCCGTCCGGCCCGCGCGACGCGGGGTGGACGGCCTCTCGGCTTTTCCCGACGGCCTTTCGGGCGCGCTCAGCAGACGAAGCCCGGCGAGTTGGACCAGAACGTCAGGAACGACCAGGTCTGGGCGCCGATGATGCCGTCGACCGTGATCTTGGCGCACACCTGGAACCGTCTCGTCGCGGCGTCCGTCACGGGGCCGAAGTCGCCGTCCACGAGAAGGGCCTCTCCGGTCAGTGAGGAATTGAGGTAGCACTGCGCCTGTTTGACCGCGTCCCCCGACGAGCCCTGCTTGAGCGTCGGCCGGGAATTGGTGAAGTTGCAGCGCTGGGTCGGGGTTTCTGTCACTTTCGGAATTCCTTTGCGTTCGGACCCGAACTTGTGGGCGGCGTGTCCGGGCATTTCCAGAGAAGCACAGGCCCCTGGGGGGCGCAGCCCAGTGGAGCCGCAAACGCGGCCACGCGTGCACCGATTGCGACGGGTGGCCCCGCCGGGTCATCGCGCGACGGTGAGGATCGGGGCGATGGAGGCCGCGGAGTGGGCGACGACGCCGGTGAGCATGCCGAGGTGGTCGAGGCGCGGAGAAGCCGCCCGTCGACGGGTTGGCGTCGGCGACGGGGCGAACGCTCAGCCGAGCAGGTGGGCGTTGACCGCGCGGGCCTCCTCGGCCAGCTCCGGCAGTTCCACCACCTCGACCCCGGCCGCCTGCAGCAGCGCGGTCCCCTGGCAGTCGGTGACGAAGAGGTCCGGCTCGCGCCAGGCGACGACCACCCGCGGCACGCCCGCCGCGATGAGCAGCCGGGCGCACGGCACCGGACGGGAGGCGCGCTGCCCGCACGGCTCCAGCGAGCTGTAGACCGTCGCCCCGCGCAGTCGGGGGTCGCCCGCCGGGAGCTTGGCCAGGGCCGCCTCCTCGGCGTGGTCGTGGGCGTCCGCCTCCCGGCTGTAGCCCTCCGCCAGCACCTCGCCGTCGGCGCCGACGATCACCGCGCCGACCGAGAAGGCCGTCTCGGAGGGCGGGCAGCTGCGGGAGAGCTCGACGGCCCGGCGCAGGTGGGCGAGGTCGGCGGTCGCGGGGCGGTTCACGGCGCGGGCTCCTTCGGGGCGTACCTGAGCAGGACGACGTCGCCCACGGTACGTGCCTCCAGCAGCCGCATCCGCCGGGCCGGGCCGCCGGGGAAGGCGGCCGGGCGGACGAACCGGGGCGCCTCGGCCTGACCGACCAGCAGCGGGGCGACGGCCAGCTGCAGCTCGTCCGCGAGGCCGTGGGCCAGGAACTGGGTGTGCACGCCCCCGCCGCCCTCGACCATCAGCCGGCGCACACCGCGCGCGCCCAGGTCGTCCAGCACCGCGCCCAGGTCCACCGCGCCGCCGAGCGCGACCACCTCGGCCAGGCCGTCCAGCCGGGGGCGCAGCTCCGCCGCCCCGGCGTCCGTGGTGTAGGCGAGCTTGGCGCCGCCGGTGTGCCAGAACCGCAGGCCGGCGCCGAGGTCGCCGCTCGCGCTGAGCGTCACCTTCAGCGGGTATTCGGGTCGGCCCGCCGCCAGCCGGGCGGCCCGGCGCGCGGGGTCGTTGACCAGCAGGCGCGGGTTGTCGGCGCGCAGGGTGTTGCCGCCGACCAGGATCGCGTCGGCGGCCGCCCGCTCCTCGTCCACCCGGTCGAAGTCCGCGGCGTTGGAGAGCAGCAGCCGGTCGGGGGAGGCGTCGTCGAGGTGGCCGTCGAGCGAGACGGCGGCGCTCAGCAGGACGAAGGGGCGCTGGCCGGGCATGGGCGGGGACCGTTCTGTCGGGGGCGCCTCCACGGTACGGCGGCGGGGTGCCGCCGGAGTGCCCGGCGATCGGAATGTGAGACGGATCTTCTCGCGATGCGGGACGAGGAGTAGCGTCGAGGTGTCGAGGAGAACGGAAGACCGACCACGCTCCAGGGGGATCCCATGTCCGGACCGCAGCCCTCCGCCGTCTACACCCACGGCCACCAGGAGGCCGTGCTGCGCTCGCACCGCTCCCGTACCGCCGCCGACTCGGCGGCCTACCTGCTGCCCGAACTGCGGCCCGGGCAGGCGCTGTTGGACATCGGCTGTGGGCCCGGCACGATCACCGCGGACCTGGCCGAGCTGGTCGGACCGAGCGGTCGGGTGGTGGCCGTGGACACCTCCGCCGAGGTGCTGGAGCAGGCCGCCGGGTACGTCGCCGCGCGAGGCCTGGCCGGCGTCGTCTTCGAGCGCGCCGATGTGCACCGGCTGCCGTACCGGGACGGCGAGTTCGACGTGGTGCACGCGCACCAGGTGCTGCAGCACGTGGCCGATCCGGTGGCCGCGCTGCGCGAGATGCGACGGGTGACGGCGCCCGGCGGCGTGGTCGCGGTCCGGGACGTCGACTACGCCTCGATGACCTGGTTCCCCGAAGTGCCGGCGCTGGACCGGTGGCTGGAGCTGTACCGGCGGACCGCCCGCGCCAACGGCGGCGAGCCGGACGCGGGCCGGCGGCTGCTGTCCTGGGCCCGCGCGGCCGGCTTCACCGAGATCGCCGCGAGCGCCACCACCTGGACGTACGCGACGCCCGAGCAGCGCGCCTGGTGGGGCGGGATGTGGGCGGACCGGGTGACCGGCACCGCGCTGGGCCGGACGGTGGTCGAGCGGGGCTACGCGGAGCGGGACGAGTTGGAGCGGATCGCGGCCGGCTGGCGGAAGTGGAGCGCCGCCGGGGACGGCTGGTTCTCGATGCTGCACGGTGAGGTCCTGGCCCGCGGCTGAGCGGCCCGGCGGGGCGCGGACGAGGCGCGGACGGGGGCTCAGGCTGCGGGCTCCGGGCGGGGCGCAGGTGTTCGGAACGATCGGGTAAAGTCGCGCGACCGTTCACATTCGGGCCCGTTCGGGACCGAGCCATGGTGCCGAACGCCGAGGCGACGCCCGCCCCGGCGGGTTGGGGGAGTCCACGTGTCCAAGCCTGAGTCCGAGCTGCCCGCCCCGGGGTCGGAGCCGCCCGCGCGGACGGGGACGGACGCGGGGACCGGGACGGACGCGGACGCCGCCGCAGCGGCTCCGGCGGCGGGCCAGGACCCCCGGGTGGACTTCCGCAAGCAGACCGACGAGTCCGGGCCCGAGCCCGCCCCGGCGGACGCCGAGGCCGCCCCGGCCGAGCCCGCCCCGGCCCCTGCCCCCGCGCCCCCCGCCGACCCCTGGGCCGCCCCCGACTTCACCGCCCCCGCCCCCGCCGCCGCGCACCCGCAGGCCGTCCCGCCGCCCTCGGCCGCCCCGCCCCAGCCGCCGCACCCGCTGCCCGCCGGCGGCTGGGCCTCCGTCACGCCCTCCGCCCAGTCCGGCTTCCAGCCCGGCCCCCAGCCCGGTCACCCGTACGCGCAGCCCTTCGGCCCCGCCCCCGCGCCCGGCCCGGCCCCCACCAACGGCTTCGCGGTCGGCTCCCTGGTGACCGGCCTGGTCCTGGTGGCGCCGCTGGCCCTGGTGTTCGGCATCGTGGCGCTGGTCCAGATCAACCGCCGCAAGGAGCGCGGCCTCGGCATGGCGGTGACCGGCGTGGTGCTCGGCACGATCGGCACGGTGCTGATCTCGCTGCTGCTGGGCGCGGGGGACTTCAGCTCCGCGCGCGGCCCCCGTTTCGCCCAGGCCCCGAAGGCCCCGGCCGGCTCCGTGCACTGGTCCGACCTCAAGGTCGGCGACTGCTACAGCTCGCCCGACGGGGGATCGGTGACCGACGGCGACGGCGACGAGACGGTGTCCTGGGTGCGCCGGGTGGCCTGCGCCGATCCGCACCACGGCGAGGTGGCCGGCACCGTCAAGCTCCCCGCGAGCAACGGCCCCTACCCGGGCGAGAGCGACGTCCGCGAGTCGGCCGCCCGGCTGTGCCGCAAGGTGCTCGACGACTACGCGCTCGACCAGTGGACCGTCCCGGACGGCATGGACGACGTCTACCTCTACCCGACCGCGAGCAACTGGGCGGCCGGCGAACGGTACGTCACCTGCGCCTTCGAGGACCGCGACGACCAGCACCGGGGCACGGTCCGCACCGACCGCGGCAGCCTGACCGCGCCTCAGCTGTCCTACCTGGAGGCGGTCCGGGGGTTCAACGACGCCTACCTGGACGAGCCGAAGAAGGACGTCTCCGCCGCCGAGGCCGACTACCGGAGCTGGGCCCGCCGGATGGCCCTCGCCTCCCGCAACGAGGCCGCCGTGCTCGGCTCGCCGGCCGCGAACTGGCCGGCCGACGTCCAGCCGAAGATCGCCAAGCTGACCGAGGCCCAGACCCAGGCGGCCGCCGCCTGGGACGCCGCGGCCGCCGCCGACGACCTGGAGGGCGGCATCCGCCGCGCCCAGGCGCTGGTGGCCAAGACGGCGCCGGTGACGGTGGACATCCGCCGTTCGCTGGGCCTGTCCACCGGCGAGCAGGCGCCCGACCTGCGGGTCTGAGCCACCGGCCATGGTTACCAGCCGTTAACAACGCCTGTACCTGCCAGTAGCGAACGGCGCGTAGCGTCGCGGGTGTGCCCCCGGCCCGACCCCCACGCGAGCCGGGGGCACGAGGGCATTCGCCGTGTGCCCCGGCGAGCGCCGGATACCCTCCCGCCATGGGCACCTACCGGGTGATGCGGCAGGACGACAACGGCAACCGCTTCGTGGTCGCCAAGGACCTGGACGGCGCCGAGGCGCGGCGGCTGGCCGACGAGCTCGAGGCCCGCGGCCACAAGCAGCTGTACTGGGTGGAGGAGTCCGGTGCGGCCGGGGATGCCGGGACCGGGCACGGCGCCGCCCGGAACGCCTGAGGCCGTAGGGTCGGGGCCATGGACGCCACGCACCCCGCATACCCCAGGGACCGGGCTGCCGACCCCTCCGACGGCCCCTCCGCCGAGCCCCGGATCGTGGTCGGCGGCGCGCTGGTCCACGACGGGCGGGTGCTCGCGGCCCGGCGCAGCGCGCCCGAGGCGGTGGCCGGGCGGTGGGAGTTCCCCGGCGGGAAGGCCGAGCCCGGCGAGACGGAGGCGCAGGCGCTGGAGCGCGAACTGCTGGAGGAGCTGGGCGTCCGGGCGCGGGCGCTGAGCCGCCTGCCCGGCGCGTGGGCCGTGCGCCCCGGCTTGGAGCTGCGCTTCTGGGCCGCCGAACTGCTGTCCGGCGAGCCGCGCGCGCTGCAGGACCACGACGCACTGCGCTGGCTGGGCCCGGACGAGCTGGACGCCGTCGACTGGATCGACCACGACCGGGACGTGCTGCCGTACGTCGCGCGTCTTCTCACCGGGGCGGGAGCCGCGGGCGACGCGCAGTCCGCCGGGTAGGTCAATCGGACAAGACGACCCGGCGGCCGGGATAGCCTGGGTTCCGCTGGGTATGTCACTTTTCGGCACTATTCGTCACCATCGGTGAGCCGCCCCAGCCGGCGACACCGATCCCGACCAGAGCCGGAGGCCCCGTCGGTGTCGAGTACCGGGAACGGCGGCGGGGGAGAGCGGCGGGCAGGAACCGCGGGCAGCGCCGCCGCCCGCGCCCGACTACGCCGCGCCGCCCGTCCGACCGCCCCCCAGCCGCCGACCGGCCGCCGCCGCGGCACGGTCGCCGCCCCCGACACCGAGCCGACCGCCCAGCCCGCGCCGACCCTGGCCCTCCCCGAGCCGGGCGACCTGTCCGGGCTGCGCAGCCGCCCCGGCCGCCCGTTCCCCGGAGGGCCCGGCGACGCCCCGCACGGCCCCGGCGCGCCATCCGAGGGCAGCCTGCTCGACATGCTCAAGGTCGCCATCGCGATCCTGGACACCGCGGGCCGGGTGGTGCTCTGGAGCCCCGCCGCCGAGGAGCTGCTCGGCTGGCCGAACGAGCTGCTGGTCGGCCGCCGGATCGACGAGCTGATCCCCGACCAGGAGCAGGTCGTCCGGATCCGGGCCGCGGTTCAGGACACCCTGCGACACGGCCGCTGGGCCGGCTACGCGGAGCTGCGCGACCGGGAGGGCGTACCGGTCGCGGTGGAAGCCCGGATCTCCCTCCTGGTGGACGGCGACGGCACCCCGTTCCTGCAGGTCAGCATGGCCGAGTCGGCCGCCGTACGGGCCGTCGAGCGCGACCTCGCGGTGCGCGACGCGCTGTTCGAGCAGTCCCCGCTGGGCATCGCCATCCTGGACACCGAGCTGCGCTACACCGCGGTCAACCGGACCCTCGCCGAGATGAACGGCGTCGCGCCGGACGACCACGTCGGCCGCACCACCGGCGAGACCCTCCCCGAGCGGGCCGCCGACGAGATCACCTCCATCCAGCGCCAGGTGCTGGCGACCGGCGAGCCGGTCATCGACGTCACTCTGGCCTCCCCGGTCACCACCAGGGCCGGCTACCGCTCGATCTCCTACAGCCGGATGACCGACCGCTCCGGCCGGGTGCTCGGCATCTCCGGCACCGTGATGGACGTGACCGAGCGCTACCGGGCGGTCGCCAAGGTCGAGCACGCCCGGCGCCGGCTCTCGCTGCTCAACGAGTTCGGCTCCCGCGTCGGCGACCTGCTGGACGCCTCCCGGATCGCCCAGGAGCTGGCCGGCTCGGTCGTCCCCCGGCTCACCGACCACTCCGCCGTGATCCTGCTGCAGGCCGTCGCCCACGGTGACGACCTGCCCCGGCACGGCCACGACCGGCGCACCTCGCTGCTCCAGCTCGGCACCGCCTCCGTCCAGGACGGCCCCGAGGTCGACGTGATGCTGCGCCGCGGCGCCCGGATCACCTTCGCCGAGGACTCCGCCTGCGGGCGGGTGCTGCGCACCGGCGTGCCCGAGCTGCTCTCCGGCGCCGACCAGCTCGACGACGTCACCTACCCCGGCGACCCGAAGATGCAGGCCGCCCGGGACCTCGGCGTGCACTCGATGCTGGTCGTCCCGCTGCGCGCCCGCGGCATCGTGATCGGCCTGCTGCTGGTCAGCCGGGCCGGCTACCGCGAGGGCTTCGACCGGGACGACCTGGCCTTCACCGTCGAACTCGCCGACCGGGCCGGCAGCTCGCTGGACAACGCCCGGCTCTACGCCCGCGAGCGCACCGCCGCGCTCACCCTCCAGCGCACCCTGCTCCCGCAGCAGGTCCCGCAGCCCACCGGCGTCGAGGTCGCCTACCGTTACGTGCCCGGCAGCAGCGGCACCGAGGTCGGCGGCGACTGGTTCGACGTCATCCCGCTGCCCGGCGACCGCACCGCGCTGGTGGTCGGCGACGTGATGGGCCACGGCCTGCGGGCCGCCGCCACCATGGGCCGGCTGCGCACCGCCGTCCGGGTGCTGGCCGCCCTCGACCTGCCGCCGGACGTCCTGCTGCGGCACGTCCACGAACTGGCCGACGACCTCGCCCAGGGCCCGGACGAGGCACTGCTCGCCACCTGCGTCTACGCGGTCTTCGACCCGGCGACGGCCCGGCTGACCGTCGCCAAGGCCGGGCACATCCCGCCGGTGCTGGTGGTGCCCGGCCAGGAGACCGAGGAGCCGACCCGCACCGGCAGCCCGCTGCCCGGCGGCGCCGGCCGGATCCTCGACCTGCCCTCCGGCGCCCCGCTCGGGGTGGGCGGAGTCCCGTTCGAATCCGTCGAACTGAAGATCCCCGAGGGCAGCCTGCTCGCACTGTGCACCGACGGCCTGGTGGAGTCCCGGGACAAGGACCTGGACGTCGGCCTCGGCCGGCTGATCACCGTCCTCCAGGAACCGTACGCGTCCATCCAGGCCGCCTGCGAGGCGGTGCTCGACACCATGGAGCAGGGCCGCGAGCCGGACGACGTCGCGCTGCTGCTGGCCCGGCTCGGCCACGGACAGGCCGGCACCCCGACGGCCGGCTGGACCCTGCCGGCCGAGCCCACCGCTGTCTCCCGGGCCCGCCGGCTGGTCCGCTCCACGCTCGCCGAGTGGAGCGTCGAGGCGCTCACCGACACAGCCGAGCTGCTGGTCAGCGAGCTGGTCACGAACGCCGTCCGGTACGCCAGCGCCCCCATCGGGGTACGGCTGACGCTCGGCGAGACGCTGCTGGTCGAGATCTCCGACCCGCTGCCCGACCCGCCCCGGGAGCGGCACGCGGCCGAGGCGGACGAGGGCGGCCGGGGCCTGGAGCTGGTCCGCCGGCTGGCGCTGCGCTGGGGCGCCAGGGCCGAGGGCATCGGCAAGGTGGTCTGGTTCGAGCAGGCGCTGCCGGGTAATGACCCCGACGAGTCGTGACTCGGTCGAACACCGGAAGAAGTGCCAGGAGAGCGGTGCCGCATATGCCAGTGGGGGCCCGGGGGGAGCGCGCGCCCCGGAAGGGGGCGCGAGCGTGGCATTGTGGTTGCGCGGGCGGTAGGACAAAAACCTTCGCCCGATCTGATGTTGTGATGTTGAGGGCGTGTGAACGCACCCCTCGATGATGAATACTCGGTCTTCTCGACATCCGGACGGTCGCGGGTTGGAGGGGTCGGTCCGTTGAACAGCACTCCGGCGCGGAACGCGCCGAGCAGCAGCGGTCATGCCGCTGTACCCGGGCAGGCCGGCTCGTTGCACCTGCCCGTCCCGGCGACCCCGCCGGGCGGCGACACCACGAGCCGCGGCGCCCACCCCGTCGCCGAGGCCCAACCCTGGGGCGCCGGCGACCCCGGCTCGATCTACGACTACATCCGGGTCGCGACCTTCGCGATCGGCCCGGACGGTCGGATCAGCCAGTGGAGCGAGCGCGCCGCCGAGTTCTTCGGCGTCCCGGCCGCCGACGCCGTCGGCGCCGACCCGATCGCCACCTTCGTCCCCCGCGAGCTCTGGCAGCGCGGCCGCGCCCGGCTGGAGCGCACGCTGGCCGGCGAGGAGTGGGTCGGCACCACCCCGTACCGGGACGCCGGCGGCGGCGAGGGCCTCGCCGAGCTCTACCTGATGCCCGACAGCGCGCTGCCCACCGCGGGCGCCACCTGCCTGGCCGTCGACCTCGGACGGCTGCGCCGGATCGAGACCGACCTCGCCGCCTCCGAGGCCGTCTTCGGGCAGACCCCCACCGGCTTCGTGCTGTTCGACGACCGGCTGCGACTGCAGCGGGTCAACGACGCCTTCGCCTCCGGCATGGGCCTGGTCCCCACCGACCTCGAGGGCCTCACCCCGCACGACATCTTCCCGCCGTCCGAGGCCGACCGGCTCACCGCCGCCCTGCGCAAGGTCCTCGCCACCGGCGAGCCCGTCTTCGACCTGCGCTTCCACGGCGCCGTCCCGACCCGCGAGGGCAACCGGCTCTGGGCCGTCTCGCTGTACCGCCTCAACGGCTCCGCCGGCCAGCCGATGGGCGTGGCCGGGCAGGTCTCCGACGTCACCAGCCGGCACGTGGCCGAGCGCGAGGCCGACGGGGTGCGCCGCAACCTCGCCCTGCTCAACGAGGCCAGCGCGCACATCGGCTCCACGCTCGACCTGGAGACCACCGCCAAGGAACTGCTGGACGTCGTCGTCCCGCCGTTCTGCGACCTCGCCACCGTCGACCTCTACACCGCGCTGCTCTCCGGCGAAACCGTCCCCAGCGCCGGGCGGCTCGGCGACACCGTGCTCACCGACGGCAGCGGCGAACTGCGCCGGGTCGCCGTCTCCAGCGTGGTCGGCGGCGCCTCCTCGGTGCTCGGCTCGGTCACCGCCCTGCCCATCGCCGAGGCCGGCGGCACCCTCTGTTACCCGCGCCGCTCCCCGCACGCGCGGGCGCTGCGCACCGGCCGCAGCGTCGTCCCCGAGCCCGGACGCGACCCGCTGCTGCGCTCCACCCTGATCGTCCCGCTGGTCGCCCGCGACCAGGTGCTCGGCCTCGTCCAGCTCTCCCGGGCGATCGGCAGCGAGCCCTTCGACGCCCGCGACGTCGCGATCGCCGAGGAGCTCGTCGCCCGCGCCGCCGTCTGCATCGACAACGCCCGGCTCTACCGCCGCGAGCACGAGCGCGCCCTCATCCTCCAGCGCAGCCTGCTGCCCCCGGGCAACCCGGCCGCCAGCGGCCTGGAGATCGCCTGCCGCTACCTGCCGAGCAACAACAACACCGAGGTCGGCGGCGACTGGTTCGACGTCATCCCGCTGCCCGGCAACCGCACCGCGCTGGTCATCGGCGACGTGATGGGCCGCGGCCTGCGCGCCGCCGTCGCGATGGGCCAGCTGCGCACCGCCGTCCGCACCCTGGCCATGCTCGACCTGGAACCGGGCGAGGTGCTCACCGCCCTCGACGAGATCGCCCGCGGCCTCGGCGACGACTCCGTGCCCGCCGGGCCGCCCACCCCGTACGGGCGGCTCACCTCGACGGCCGACGAGGAGGCCCGCGAGGTCTACCTGGCGACCTGCGTCTACGCGGTCTACGACGCCGTCACCCGGCGCTGCTGGATCGCCAACGCCGGCCACCTGCCGCCCGTCCTGCTCAGCCCCGGCGAGGGCGCCCGGATGCTGGACGTGCCGCCCGGCCTGCCGCTGGGCGTCGGCGGCGAGCCCTTCGAGGAGGTCGAGGTGGACCTCCCGGACGGCTCCGTGCTCGGCCTCTACACCGACGGCCTGGTGGAGAGCCGCAAACACCAGCTGGACGAGGGCCTGCGTGCCTTCCGCGTCGCGCTGTCGGCCGAGGGCAAGGCCCTGGAGGACCTCTGCGACCACGTGCTCGGCGAGCTCAACCCGCACCACGGCGAGGACGACATCGCCCTGCTGATGGCCAAGGTGCACGCCTTCCCCGAGGACGCCGTCGGCAACTGGTTCCTGCCGCCCGAGCCGACCTCCGTCGCCAAGGCGCGTGAGCTGGCCTGTAGCTGGCTGCTGGCCCGCGGGCTGGAGGAGCTGGTCGACACCACCGAGCTGCTGGTCAGCGAGCTGGTCACCAACGCGCTCAAGCACGGGCGCGGCGAGATCCGGCTGCGGCTGCTGCGCGAGCGCGGCCTGGTCTGCGAGGTCTGGGACGACGGCTACGCGCAGCCCCGGCAGCGGCGCGCCCAGGAGACCGACGAGGGCGGGCGCGGCCTGCAGCTGGTCAGTCTGCTGGCCGAGCGCTGGGGCAGCCGGCGCACGCCGAAGGGCAAGATCGTCTGGTTCGAGCTGGCGCTCTGACGCGCAGGGCCGTACGGGTGTAGTCGCCCGGCGGCCCGCCGTGTCGGCGCGGGCCGGGCCGTACGGGCGGCGTTCGATGGCGGCCATGCGCGTCCGCCAGCTCACCGCCGCAGCCGTCGCACTGCTGCTCGCCGCCGGCCTCGGCGGCTGCTCCGACGATCCGGTCCCCGTCCGCACCCCCGCCCCGGTGCCGACTTCGGCCGACCCCACCGCGACCACCGGGGACGTCCGGCCCGCCGACCGCACCGCCGTCGGGGACGGCGGCACGCTCCGCTGGGCGGTGGACGGCGTCCCGGCCACGCTGAACGTCTACCAGGAGGCGGCGACCGCCGACTCGGCACTGCTCGCCCACGCGCTCTACCCCTCGCTGTTCCGCCCCGACGAGCACGGCCGGCTCGTGCCCGACCCGGACTACCTGGCGGGCGCCGAGTCCACCCCGCCCGGGCAGGTGCCGCAGGTGGTCACCTACCGGCTCAACCCGAGCGCCGTCTGGAGCGACGGCAGCCCGCTGTCGGTCGCGGACTTCGCCGCCCAGCGGGCCGCCCTCTCCGGGCTGGACCCGTCCTACCGGGGCGGGCACCCGGCCGGGTACGACGCCGTCGACTCGGTCGCCCGGGGCGCCGACCCGGCCGAGGTGCGGGTCACCTTCCGGCGGCCGTACGCGGAGTGGCGCTCGCTGTTCGGGCCGCTCTACCCGGCGGCCGAGACCGGTCGGCCGGACGCCTTCAACCGGGCGCTGACCGGCGGCGATCACCTGACCGCGGGGCCGTACACCGTCTCCCGGTACGAGGCCGACCGGGTCACGGTGGTGCGCAACCCGCACTGGTGGGGCGACCCGCCGAAGGCCGACCGGATCGACTTCCTCCCCGTGCCGCCCGAGCAGCGGCCGGACGCGCTGCACCGGGACCGGCTGGACATCGCCCCGCTCACCGCGGCGCTGGACCGGGCGGTGCCGGCCCCGCCGCCCGGCAGCTCGTCGTCCGGCAGCCCGTCGGCGGCCGCCGTGCCGCCCGACATCACCGTGCACCGGGCGGCCGCGGCCTCGCTCACCCAGCTCACCCTCAACGCCGCCCGCGCCCCGCTCACCGACCCGGCCGTCCGGCGGGCGCTGACCCGGGCCGTCGACCGGCGGCGGATCGCCGAGGCCGCGCTCACCCCGCTCGGCCTGCCTGCCGCCCCGCTCGGCAGCCACCTGCTCGCCGGGGACCAGGAGGGCTACCGGGACAACAGCGCCGCCGCCGGGCCGGAGGACGCGGGCCGACTGCTGGACGGAGCGGGCTGGAAACGGCCCGCCGGCCGCGGCACCCGGACGAAGGGCGGCAAGGAGCTCACCCTCACCTTGCTCGTCCCGGCCGGCTCGGCGACCGCCCAGCGCACCGCCGACGCGCTCACCACCGACCTCGCCGAGTCCGGGATCGCCCTGAAGCCGGTGACCGCGCCCGCCGACACCTTCGTCCGGGACCACCTCACCACCGGGGACTACGACCTCGCGCTCTTCTCCTGGCCGGCCGGCCCCAGCCCCGCGAGCGAACAGCGCCCCGCCTACGCCAAGCCCCGGCCCGACCCCGACGGCACCCTCACCGCCGGCACCAACTACGGCCGCAGCGGCACCGAGGAGATCGACCGCCTCTTCGACCGCGCCGCCGCCGAACCCGACCCGGCAGCCCGCCTGGACCTGCTGCAGGAGGCCGACATCCGGATCTGGCAGCTCGGCCACTCGATCCCCCTCTACCAGCGCCCCGAGCTGGTCGCCGTCCGGACCGGCATCGCGGGCGCCGGCGCCTGGGGCTTCGGCTGGCCGCGCTTCCAGGACGTGGGGTGGATCAGGGGCGAGTAGGGCGGCTACGGGGTGGACGGTGCGTGACCCAGCTGTGATCTTGATCCCGCCCGACCTGCTCGTTTCCGCCCATCTGGGCGGTTCCCCGTACGATAGGAGGAAGCCGAGGCATGTCCATATGCCCGGCGGGTGGACCGGTAGTAGCAGGCGGAACGGGCGGCGGCGATCGACAGGGATCGCAAGTGCGCGTCACGCAGCCGGGCGCCGCAACCCACGATTCCGGGAGAATCCGCAAGGCATGCCCACGCGCAACGACATCCGTAACGTCGCCATCGTCGCCCACGTCGACCACGGCAAGACCACCCTGGTCGACGCCATGCTGAAGCAGGCCGGCGCCTTCGCCGCCCACCAGCAGCTCGACGACCGCATGATGGACTCGAACGACCTGGAGCGCGAGAAGGGCATCACCATTCTCGCGAAGAACACCGCGGTCAAGTACCACCCGAAGGACGGTGGCGCGCCGATCACCATCAACATCATCGACACCCCGGGCCACGCCGACTTCGGTGGCGAGGTCGAGCGCGGTCTGTCGATGGTGGACGCGGTCGTCCTGCTGGTCGACGCCTCCGAAGGCCCGCTGCCGCAGACCCGCTTCGTGCTGCGCAAGGCGCTGTCCGCCCGCCTGCCCGTCATCCTCTGCATCAACAAGACGGACCGCCCGGACTCCCGGATCGACGAGGTCATCAACGAGACCTACGACCTGTTCCTGGACCTGGACGCGGACGAGGACCAGATCGAGTTCCCGATCGTCTACGCCTGCGCCCGTGACGGCGTCGCCTCGCTGACCAAGCCGGAGAACGGCACCGTCCCGGCCGACAGCACCAGCCTGGAGCCGTTCTTCTCCACCATCCTGGAGCACGTCCCGGCGCCGACGTACGACGAGGACGCGCCGCTGCAGGCGCACGTCACCAACCTCGACGCCGACAACTTCCTCGGCCGCATCGCGCTGCTCCGTGTCGAGCAGGGCGAGCTGCGCAAGGGCCAGACCGTGGCCTGGATCAAGCGCGACGGCAGCATCTCGAACGTCCGCATCTCCGAGCTGCTGATGACCGAGGCGCTCACCCGCAAGCCGGCCGAGGTGGCGGGCCCGGGTGACATCTGCGCCGTCGCCGGCATCTCCGACATCATGATCGGCGAGACCCTCGCCGACCCGGAGAACCCGGTCGCGCTGCCGCTGATCACCGTGGACGAGCCGGCCATCTCGATGACCATCGGCACCAACACCTCGCCGCTGGTCGGCCGTGGCGGCAGCGGCAAGGGCGCGGACGCCAAGTCCGGCGCCAAGGTCGACCGCAAGGTCACCGCCCGCCAGGTGAAGGACCGTCTGGACCGCGAGCTGATCGGTAACGTCTCGCTGCGCGTGCTGGACACCGAGCGCCCGGACGCCTGGGAGGTGCAGGGCCGCGGTGAGCTGGCGCTGGCCATCCTGATCGAGACCATGCGCCGCGAGGGCTTCGAGCTGACCGTCGGCAAGCCGCAGGTGGTCACCAAGGAGGTCAACGGCAAGACCCACGAGCCGGTCGAGCGCCTCACCGTGGACGTGCCGGAGGAGCACATGGGCGCGGTCACGCAGCTCATGGGCATCCGCAAGGGCCGGATGGACAACATGTCCAACCACGGCTCGGGCTGGGTCCGGATGGAGTTCGTCGTCCCGTCCCGCGGTCTGATCGGCTTCCGGACCGAGTTCCTGACCAACACCCGCGGCACCGGCATCGCCCACTCGATCCACGAGGGCCACGAGCCGTGGTTCGGCCAGCTGACCACCCGCAACAACGGCTCCCTGGTCGCCGACCGGGCCGGCGTGGTGACCGCCTTCGCGATGACCAACCTGCAGGAGCGCGGCGTGCTCTTCTGCGAGCCGGGCACCGAGGTGTACGAGGGCATGATCGTCGGCGAGAACTCGCGCTCCGACGACATGGACGTGAACATCACCAAGGAGAAGAAGCTCACCAACATGCGGTCCTCGACCGCCGACGTGGCCGAGTCGATCGTCCCGCCGCGCAAGCTCTCGCTGGAGCAGTCGCTGGAGTTCTGCCGCGAGGACGAGTGCATCGAGGTGACCCCGGAGACGGTTCGCATCCGTAAGGTCGTCCTGGACCAGAAGGACCGCGGACGCACTGCCTCGCGCGCCAAGAAGGCGTGATCCGGACGCACTGAACGGCCATTGGCCGGAATGATTCGCCCCCCTTTCCATTGGAGAGGGGGGCGAACTTTTTCAACTACTCCAAGTTGTCAGGGCCGGTATTAACGGAATAACGCTCATCACACCCGGGTGTCCGCTGAGCGGACGCGACGGTTCGTCATGCATGACGACTGTCCGTTTGGTACCTGTCTGGCTATGTCTCAAATGTCCGGTTTTCGAAACTTACCGACTGTTCATGTGACCTAATTGAGATCGTCACTGGTCACTTTCGTGTCCGTGCGTGACGGATAGTGGAGCCAGTCAGGCTCGGGTCAAGGGTTAACGCGCAGGGGTGCGCGCCGAAACCACGAGCGCGGATGGCACGGCGGGCCAGGTGAGAACCGTTCCGCAGTGCTCTCCTCGTTGCAACGTCGAATTCAGGAGGCACACCGATGCGTGGTGCGAGCCAGGCCAAGTGGGTTGTCGCAGCTGTTGCGGTCGCCCTCGCCGCGACTGCTTGTGGTGGCGGCAGCAGCGACTCCTCCGGGGGTAGCTCCGATGGCGCTGCGGTCAACGCCGACGGCATCTTCAGCTACCAGAGCGGTGAGCCGCAGAACCCGCTGCAGCCGGCCAACGCCATGGAGAACCAGGGCGGCCGCATCGTCAAGCAGCTGTTCCAGGGTCTCGTGGACTACGACCCCGCGACCGGTGCTCTGCGCAACCAGGTGGCCGACAAGATCGAGACCACCGACGCCAAGAGCTACACCGTCACCCTGAAGTCCGGCTGGACCTTCCACGACGGCACCCCGGTGACCGCCAAGTCCTTCGTGGACTCCTGGAACTGGTCCGCCAACACCAAGAACAACCAGATCAACTCGGACTGGTTCTCCGACATCGTCGGCTACGACGCCGTGCACCCGGAGAAGGGTGACCCGACCGCCGACACCATGTCCGGCCTGAAGGTCGTCGACGACACCCACTTCACCATCGAGCTGACCGGCCCGGTCTCGTACTTCACGTACAAGCTCGGCTACTCGGCCTTCTACCCGCTCCCGGCCGGCTTCTTCGCCGACCCGAAGGGCTACGGTGAGAAGCCGGTCGGCAACGGCCCCTACAAGTTCGTCTCGTGGGAGCACAACAAGGCCATCACCCTGGCCCGTTACGACAAGTACGCCGGCGCCAACAAGGCCAAGAACGGCGGCATCGTCTTCCGCAACTACACCGCTGGTGAGGCTGCGTACAAGGACCTGATGTCGGACACCCTGGACGTCCTGGACCAGGTCGACCCGACCGACCTGCCGAAGTACAAGGACGACCTGGGCAAGCGCGCGGTCGACCAGCCGCAGGGTGCCATCCAGAACATCTCCTTCGCCCTGTACAACGCGGAGTGGAGCGCGCCGGAGAAGGCCAAGGTCCGCCAGGGTCTGTCGATGGCCATCGACCGCGAGACCATCACCAAGACCGTGCTGAACGGCACGCGTCAGGCCGCCGACGCGTTCGTGGCGCCCGGCGTCATGGGCTTCAAGGCCGGTGCCTGCGGCGACGCCTGCAAGTACAACCCGGAGAAGGCCAAGCAGCTGATCGCCGAGGGCGGCGGCGTCCCGGGCAACAAGATCGGCATCATCTACAACTCCGACGGCGGTCACAAGGAGTGGGTCGACGCGGTCTGCAACTCGATCCGCCAGGCCACCGGCGTCGAGTGCCTCGGCGACCCGAAGCCGGACTTCAAGACCTCGCGCGACATCATCCGCAAGAAGACCGTGCCGAGCATGATGCGCACCGGCTGGGTGCAGGACTACCCGCTGAACGCGAACTTCCTGCGTGACGTCTACGGCACCGGCGCCTCCGCGAACGACGCCGGCTACTCCAGCCCGGAGTTCGACAAGCTCGCCAAGGCCGCCGACGAGGCCACCTCGGTCGAGAAGACCGCCGAGCTCTACCAGCAGGCCGAGGCCGTGCTGGCCAAGGACATGCCGGCCATCCCGCTCTGGTACTACAAGACCAGCTCCGGCTGGTCCAACAACGTCCAGAACGTGAAGTTCGACTCCTTCGGCAACCCGGTCTACACCGACGTCGAGGTCAAGAAGAAGTAATCGGTCGGCACCGCCTGACCCGGTGACAACGGCCGGTGCCCGTCCCATCCCCACAAGGGCGGGGACTGGCACCGGCCGTTGGCACGCCGACTTATCTCTGGCCGGGTTGACGGGCCCGGCAGAGTCATACATGGAGGCACGATGGGGCGCTTTGTCGCGAGGCGACTGCTCCAGATGATCCCGGTCTTCTTCGGAACGACCTTGCTCATCTTTCTGATGGTGCACGCGCTGCCGGGTGATCCGGTGGCTGCGATGTGGGGCGACAAGGCGCCCGACCCGGCACAGATGGCCGCTCTGAAGCACCAGATGGGCTTCGACAAGCCGTGGTACGCACAGTACTTCGACTACATGGGGGGCCTGCTCACCGGCGACTTCGGTACCACCATGGCCGGACGGCCGGTGCTCGACGTGATCACCGAGGCGCTGCCGGTCACGGTCCGGCTGTCGCTGTTCGCGTTCGCCATCGAGATCGTCCTCGGCGTCACCATCGGCCTCTTCGCCGGTCTGCGCCGCGGCAAGGCGTTCGACAAGGGCACCCTGATCATGACCCTGCTGCTGATCTCGATCCCGGTCCCGGTGCTCGGCTTCATCTTCCAGGCGGTCTTCGCGACCAACCTGAAGTGGGTCACGCCGACCGTCCAGGACTCCAACGACATCACCCAGCTCGTGCTGCCGGCCGTTGTGCTCGGTTCGCTGTCGCTGGCGTACGTCGCGCGCCTCACCCGTACCTCCATAGCCGAGAACATCAAGGCCGACTACGTCCGCACCGCGGTGGCCAAGGGCCTGCCGCGGCGCAAGGTGATCGGCACCCACCTGCTGCGCAACTCGATGATCCCGGTGGTCACCTTCCTCGGTACCGACCTCGGTGCCCTGATGGGCGGCGCGATCGTGACCGAGGGCATCTTCAACGTCAAGGGCGTCGGTAACGCGCTCTACCACGCGATCAACCTGAAGGAGGGCACGACGGTCTCCGGCTTCGTCGCCTTCCTGGTGCTCGTGTACCTGGCCGCCGGCCTGATCGTCGACCTGCTTTACGCGGTCCTGGACCCGAGGATCCGTTATGCCTGACCTGACCGAGAAGAAGACCGCCGGGGACAACATCCCGGCCCAGCGCACCGCCGACACCCCGGCGACCAAGCCGGAGAAGGCCCGCAGCCTCGGCTCGGACGCCTGGCACGACCTGCGCCGCAAGCCGATCTTCGTGATCTCCGCGCTGCTGATCCTGCTGTTGGTCATCATCGCGATCGCCCCGGGCCTGTTCACCTCGGTGGACCCGCGCGCCGGCGACCTGCGCAACCACTACCTGACGAAGCCGAACTACAGCCACTTGTTCCAGGCCGACTGGTTCGGCTACGATCTCCAGGGCCGCAGCATCTACGCCCGCGTCATCTACGGCGCCCGCGCCTCGGTCGTGGTCGGCATCTGCGTCACCGTGGGTGTGACCATCCTCGGCGGCATCACCGGCATGCTGGCCGGCTACTTCGGCGGCTGGACCGACACGATCATCTCCCGTGTCACCGACGTCTTCTTCGGTATCCCGCTGCTGCTCGGCGCCCTGGTGATCCTCAACGCCTTCACCTCGCGCACGATCTGGAGCGTGGTCTTCGCCCTGGTGGCCCTGGGCTGGACCCAGATGACCCGTGTCATGCGCGGTTCGGTGATCACGGTCAAGCAGGCCGACTTCGTGACGGCGGCCAAGGCGCTCGGCGCCGGAACCGGCCGGATCCTGTTCAAGCACATCCTGCCGAACGCTCTCGCCCCGGTGATCGTCGTCGCCACCATCGCGCTCGGCGGCTACATCGCCACCGAGGCGACGCTGAGCTTCCTCGGCATCGGTCTGCAGGACCCGACCATCTCCTGGGGCATCGACATCAACACCGCCCAGAAGGTGATCCGTACGGCACCGTTCGCCCTGTTCTTCCCCGCCGGCATGCTCTCCCTGACCGTGCTCGCGTTCATCATGCTCGGCGACGCGGTGCGCGACGCCCTCGACCCGAAGCTCCGCTGAGAGAAGAGGTGACGACCCGATGACCACCGTGATCGAGAACAACCAGAAGAACGACCGTCTCGAAGTCGGTACCCCGCTCCTGGAGGTCAAGGACCTCCACGTGGAGTTCCACACCCGGGACGGCGTCGCCAAGGCCGTGAACGGCGTCAACTACTCCGTCGCGGCCGGCGAGACCCTCGCCGTGCTCGGCGAGTCCGGCTCCGGCAAGTCCGTGACGGCGCAGACCATCATGGGCATCCTGGACATGCCTCCGGGCAAGGTGACGCAGGGCGAGATCCTGTTCCGCGGCCAGGACATGCTCAAGATGAGCAACGAGGACCGCCGGAAGATCCGCGGCCAGAAGATCGCGATGATCTTCCAGGACGCGCTCTCCGCCCTCAACCCCGTGCTCAGCGTCGGCTACCAGCTCGGCGAGATGTTCCGGGTGCACCAGGGCGCCTCCAAGAAGGAGGCGAAGGAGAAGGCCATCGAGCTGATGGACCGGGTGCGCATCCCCGCCGCCCGGCAGCGGGTGAACGACTACCCGCACCAGTTCTCCGGCGGCATGCGCCAGCGCATCATGATCGCGATGGCGCTCTCCCTGCAGCCCGACCTGATCATCGCCGACGAGCCCACCACCGCCCTGGACGTCACCGTCCAGGCCCAGGTGATGGACCTGCTCGCCGAGCTGCAGGCCGAGTACAACATGGGCCTGATCCTGATCACCCACGACCTCGGCGTGGTCGCCGACGTCGCGGACAAGATCGCCGTGATGTACGCGGGCCGGATCGTGGAGACCGCCCCGGTGCACGAGCTGTACGCGAACCCCGCGCACCCGTACACCAAGGGCCTGCTCCGCTCCATCCCGCGCCTGGACCAGAAGGGCCAGGAGCTGTACGCGATCAAGGGCCTCCCCCCGAACCTGCTGAAGGTCCCGGCCGGCTGCGCGTTCAACCCCCGCTGCGATGTCGCCACCGACCTGTGCCGCACGGAGATCCCGGCGCTGCACCACGTGACCGACAAGGACGGCAAGGAGCTCACCGGCCGCCGCAGCGCGTGCCACCTTTGGAAGGAGACCCTCCATGGCTGAGAACATCCTGGAGGTCAAGGACCTGGTCAAGCACTACCCGCTGACCCAGGGCGTCCTGTTCAAGAAGCAGGTCGGCGCCGTCAAGGCGGTCGACGGCATCTCCTTCGAGCTGAAGAAGGGTGAGACGCTCGGCATCGTCGGCGAGTCCGGCTGTGGCAAGTCCACGCTGGCCAAGGTGCTGATGAACCTGGAGCGGGCCACCTCCGGCCAGGTGCTGTTCAAGGGCGAGGACATCTCCAAGCTGTCCGGCGCGGCCCTCAAGGCCGTCCGGCGGAACATCCAGATGGTGTTCCAGGACCCGTACACCTCGCTCAACCCGCGCATGACGGTCGGCGACATCATCGGGGAGCCGTTCGAGATCCACCCGGAGGTGGCGCCGAAGGGCGACCGCCGCAAGGCCGTCCAGGACCTGCTGGACGTCGTGGGTCTGAACCCGGAGTACATCAACCGGTACCCGCACCAGTTCTCCGGCGGCCAGCGCCAGCGCATCGGCATCGCCCGCGGTCTCGCGCTCAAGCCCGAGATCATCATCTGCGACGAGCCGGTCTCCGCCCTGGACGTGTCCGTCCAGGCGCAGGTGATCAACCTGCTGGAGCAGCTGCAGAGCGAGTTCGAGCTGTCGTACATGTTCATCGCGCACGACCTCTCCATCGTCCGGCACATCTCCGACCGCGTCGGCGTGATGTACCTGGGCAAGATGGTCGAGATCGGCAGCGACGAGCAGATCTACGACAACGCCACCCACCCGTACACCCAGGCGCTGCTCTCCGCGGTGCCGGTGCCGGACCCGACGGCGCGCGAGTCCCGCGAGCGGATCATCCTGACCGGTGACATCCCCTCGCCGGCCAACCCGCCGTCCGGCTGCCGCTTCCGCACCCGCTGCTGGAAGGCGGAGGACCGCTGCGCCGAGGAGGTGCCGCTGCTCGCGGTCCCCTCGGTGCTGAAGGGCGCGGCCGCGCACGAGTCGGCCTGCCACTTCCCCGAGGTCCGGGAGCAGGCCGCGGCCTGACCCCCGCTCTCCCCGGAAGGGCCCGTGGCTTCCCGCCGCGGGCCCTTCCGGCATTCTCGTGTCCGGGCGCTTCGCGGGTTCCGCGCTGCGTGGAATCGGCGCGGGTGGTTCTCCGCTGCGCGGATCAGGCGCTGCGTCAACTCCGCAGGCGGTCACGGCACCCGTCCGGGTGCACCCGACTCGCGCCGTCGCCGGGCCGAGCTTCTCATGGGGTGTGATGCGACACACACCTTGAGGAGGGACCTTCATGCCCGGAGCCGCCCGCGCTCGCCTGGTCCTCGCCGCTGCGACGTCCGTGGTCCTGGTGGCCACCGGGTGCAGCAGCGGCGGCGGAGGAGGCAGCAGCTCGTCGGACGCCACCAAGACCTTCAGCTACCAGAGCAGTGAGCCGCAGAACCCGCTGCAGCCCGCCAACGCGAACGAGGTCGGTGGCGGTCGCATCATCCAGAACCTCTTCAAGGGGCTGGTGGACTACGACCCGAGCAACGCCCAGCTCCGGATGCAGGTGGCCGAGAAGATCGACACCACCGACTCCCAGACCTACACCGTCACGCTGAAGGACGGCTGGAAGTTCCACGACGGCACCCCGGTGCACGCCAAGAACTTCGTCGACGCCTGGAACTGGGCCGCCAACCCCGCCAACGCCCAGATCAACAGCTCCTGGTTCTCCGACATCGAGGGCTACCAGGACCTCCACCCGGCCACCGGCAAGCCGACCGTCGACAAGATGTCCGGTCTGGCCGTCACCGACGACCTGCACTTCACGATCAAGCTGAACCACAAGGTCTCGTACTTCGAGTACAAGCTCGGCTACATCGCCTTCTCCCCGCTGCCGGACGGGTTCTTCAGCGACCCGGCCGGGTACGGGCAGAAGCCGGTGGGCAACGGCCCGTACCAATTCGTCAGCTGGGCGCACAACACCCAGGTGACCACCAAGGCCTTCCCGGACTACCAGGGCGTGGACAAGCCGAAGAACGGCGGCATCGTCTTCAAGATGTACACCACGTCCGAGGCCGCCTACGCCGACCTGCAGTCCAGCAACCTGGACGTGATGGACCAGGTGCCGCCGTCCGCGCTGGCGACGTACAAGAACGACCTCGGGGACCGGGCGGTGGACGCCCCGCAGGGCGCCATCCAGAACATCGGCTTCACGCTCTACCAGGCCGACTGGGCCGCTCCGGAGAAGGCCCAGGTGCGCCAGGGCCTGTCGATGGCGATCGACCGCGCGACCATCACCAAGACGGTGCTGCAGGGCTCCCGCGCGCCGGCCAGCGCCTGGGTGGCCGAGGGCGTCCAGGGTTACAAGGCGGGCACCTGCGGGGACTTCTGCAACTTCGACCCCGCCAAGGCCAAGCAGCTGATCCAGCAGGGCGGCGGCGTCCCCGGCAACAAGGTGCTGATCACCTACAACGCGGACGGCGGCCACAAGGAGTGGGTGGACGCGGTCTGCAACTCGATCCGGCAGAACACCGGTGTCGACTGCCTGGGCGACCCGAAGCCCGACTTCAAGACCGCCCGCCAGGCCATCACCCAGCACCAGCTCAACGGCGCCTTCCGCACCGGCTGGGTGCAGGACTACCCGCTGAACGCCAACTTCCTGGCCGACGTGTACCGCACCGGTGCCGCCTCCAACGACACCGGCTACAGCAACCCGCAGTTCGACCAGCTGTCGACCCAGGCCGACGAGGCCCCGAGCGTCAGCGACTCGACGACCGGCTACCAGAAGGCCGAGGCCGTGCTCGCGAGCAGCATGCCGGCCATCCCGCTCTGGTACTACCGCACCAACTCGGGCTACTCGACCAAGGTGCAGAACGTGAAGTTCGACTCCTTCGGCAACCCGGCCTGGACCCAGGTCGAGGTCAAGGGCTGATCCCCGGGCTTGGGGCCGGTCCGGTGGATCTCCTCCGGGCCCGCGAGATCCACCGGACAGGCCCTTGATCCCTCGCGCCGGCCCCGCCCTCCCCGCACGGAGGGCGGGGCGCGGTCTCCCGGTCGACCGGCCCGGCCGGTCGGGCACCTAGGAAGGAGGCCCGGATGGGCAGTTACGTGCTGCGGCGGGTGCTGCAGATGATCCCGGTGTTCTTCGGCACCACGCTGCTGATCTTCGTGATGGTCTACACGCTGCCGGGCGACCCGGTGGTGGCGCTGTTCGGCGATAAGGCCGCGGACCCGACCGTGGTCGCGAGCATCAAGCACACGTACTACCTGGACCAGCCGCTCTGGAAGCAGTACCTGCACTACATGGGGAACCTCTTCCAGGGGGACTTCGGCACCAGCTTCACCGGCCGCCCGGTCGCCGACATCATGGCGGACGCCTTCCCGGTCACCATCCGGCTCGCGCTGCTCGCCTTCGTCTTCGAGATGGTCGCGGGCCTCGCCCTCGGGGTGCTCTCCGGCCTGAAGCGCGGCAGCATCGCGGACACCCTGGTGCTCATCCTGACGCTGCTGGTGATCTCGATCCCGGTCTTCGTGCTCGCCTACATCGCCCAGACGGTGTTCGCCACCAACTTGGGCTGGGTCACGCCGACGGTGCAGGACAGCTACGACCTCTCCCAGCTGGTCCTGCCGGCGATCGTCCTGGGCTCGCTGTCGCTCGCGTACGTCGCCCGGCTCACCCGGACGTCCATCGGCGAGAACCTGCGGGCCGACTACATCCGCACCGCGACCGCCAAGGGACTGCCCCGGCGGACCATCATCTCCCGCCACCTGCTGCGCAACTCGCTGATCCCGGTGGTCACCTTCCTGGGGACCGACCTCGGCGCGCTGATGGGCGGGGCGATCGTCACCGAGGGCATCTTCAACGTGCAGGGCATCGGCAACGTCCTGTACCGGGCGATCAACCAGAAGGAAGGCCCGACCGTGGTCGGCATCGTGACCGTCCTGGTGATCATCTACCTGGTCGCCAGCCTGCTCGTCGACCTGCTGTACGCGGTCCTGGACCCGAGGATCCGCTATGCCTGACATCCACGACGAGGACTCGTACGAACCCCACCCCAAGCCGGGCGTCTCGCGCCTCGACTACGCAGGGGAGCAGGGCATGGCGGTCGAGCAGGAGACCCTGGTCGAACGCGACGTCGAGAAGCGGGAAGAGGCCCGCAGCCTCTGGGGCGACGCCTGGCGGGACCTGCGGCGGCGTCCCATCTTCCTGCTCTCCGTCGTGCTGATCGTGCTGCTGGTGATCATGGCGATCTTCCCCTGGGCCTTCACCGACGCCAACCCGCGCAAGGCCGACCTGGTGAACGACTACCTCAAGCGGCCGGACGCCACGGACTTCTTCGGCGCCGGCTGGTTCGGCTATGACGCGCAGGGCCGGTCCATCTACGCCCGGGTGGTCTACGGCGCCCGCGCCTCGATCACCGTCGGCATCTTCGTGACCGCCGCGGTCACCCTGCTCGGCGGGCTGACCGGGATGGTCGCCGGGTACTACGGCGGGGCCGTCGACGCGGTGATCTCCCGGATCGTCGACATCTTCTTCGGCATCCCGCTGCTGCTCGGCGCCCTGGTGCTGCTGAACGCGTTCACCATCCGTACGGTGTGGACGGTGGTGGTCGCGCTGGCCGTCCTCGGCTGGACCCAGATCGCCCGCGTCATGCGCGGCGCGGTGCTCACCGTCAAACAGTCCGACTACGTGGTGGCGGGCCGGGCGCTCGGCGCGGGGACCGGGCGACTGATGTTCCGGCACATCCTGCCGAACGCGGTCGCACCGGTGATCGTGGTGGCGACCATCGCGCTCGGCGGCTACATCGCGACCGAGGCGACGTTGAGCTTCCTCGGCATCGGCCTGCAAGAGCCGACCATCTCCTGGGGCATCGACATCTCCTCCGCCCAGAAGGTGATCCGGACCGCGCCGTACGTGATGTTCTTCCCGGCCGCGGCGCTCTCCGTCACCGTGCTGGCCTTCATCATGATGGGCGACGCGGTGCGCGACGCCCTCGATCCGAAGCTTCGCTGAGCGAGGGGAGCGCATCGTGAACACAGCGGTGGACACCACCGAGCACGAGCGGGAGGCGCCGTACGAGGGACCGCTGCTCGACGTGCGGGACCTGCACGTCGAGTTCGTCACGCGGGACGGTGTGGCCCGGGCGGTCAACGGCGTCAACTACTCGGTCTCGGCCGGCGAGACGCTCGCCGTGCTCGGGGAGTCCGGCTCCGGCAAGTCGGTGACCGCGCAGGCGATCATGGGCATCCTGGACATGCCGCCGGCCCGGATCCCGCGCGGCGAGATCCGGTTCCGGGGCCAGGACATGCTCAAGATGAGCAAGGACGAGAGGCGCAGGATCCGCGGCGGGCGGATCGCGATGATCTTCCAGGACGCGCTCTCCTCGCTCAACCCGGTGCTGTCGGTGGGCTTCCAGCTCGGCGAGATGTTCCGGGCCCACCGCGGGGTCTCGCGCGCGGAGGCGAAGGAGAAGGCCGTCGAGCTGATGGACCGGGTGCGCATCCCGGCTGCCAAGCAGCGCGTCAACGACTACCCGCACCAGTTCTCGGGCGGCATGCGCCAGCGCATCATGATCGCGATGGCGCTGGCCCTGGAGCCGGACCTGATCATCGCGGACGAGCCCACCACGGCGCTGGACGTGACCGTCCAGGCCCAGGTGATGGACCTGCTGGCCGAGCTGCAGGCCGAGTTCCACATGGGGCTCATCCTGATCACCCACGACCTGGGCGTGGTCGCGGACGTCGCGGACAAGATCGCGGTGATGTACGCGGGCCGGATCGTGGAGACGGCACCGGTGCACGAGCTCTACGCGCGCCCGGCGCACCCGTACACCCGGGGGCTGCTGGACTCCATCCCGCGGCTGGACCAGAAGGGCCAGGAGCTCTACGCGATCAAGGGCCTGCCGCCCAACCTGCTGCGGATTCCCCCGGGCTGCGCCTTCAACCCGCGCTGCCCGCGCGCGCAGGACATCTGCCGGGCCGAGGTGCCGGAGCTGTTCCCGGTCACCGAGGACGACGGGACGCCGCTGGAGGGGCGCGGCAGCGCCTGCTTCTTCTGGAAGGAGACCCTCCATGACCGCTAACGGGGCCAGCGCACTGGGCGCGGCGGTGCCGGAGGAGGCCGTCTTCGTACAGGAGGTGCCGCGCGGCGAGCCGATCCTCGAAGTCCGGGACCTGGTCAAGCACTTCCCGCTGACCCAGGGCGTCCTGTTCAAGAAGCAGGTCGGCGCGGTCAAGGCGGTCGACGGGGTCAGCTTCGACCTGATGCAGGGTGAGACGCTCGGCATCGTCGGCGAGTCCGGCTGCGGAAAGTCCACGCTGGCCAAGGTGCTGATGAACCTGGAGCCGGCCACCGGGGGCTCGGTCCGGTACAAGGGGGAGGAGATCTCCCGGCTGACCGGGTCGGCGCTCAAGGCCGTCCGGCGGAACATCCAGATGGTGTTCCAGGACCCGTACACCTCGCTCAACCCGCGCATGACGGTCGGCGACATCATCGGGGAGCCGTTCGAGATCCACCCGGAGGTGGCGCCCAGGGGCGACCGCCGCAAGGCCGTCCAGGACTTGCTGGACGTGGTCGGGCTCAACCCGGAGTACATCAACCGGTACCCGCACCAGTTCTCCGGCGGGCAGCGCCAACGCATCGGCATCGCGCGGGGGTTGGCGCTCAAGCCGGAGATCATCATCTGCGACGAGCCGGTGTCCGCGCTGGACGTGTCGGTGCAGGCGCAGGTGATCAACCTGCTGGAGCAGCTGCAGGGCGAGTTCAACCTCTCGTACATGTTCATCGCGCACGACCTCTCGATCGTCCGCCACATCTCGGACCGGGTCGGCGTGATGTACCTCGGGAAGCTGGTCGAGATCGGCAGCGACGCCGAGATCTACGACCACGCCACCCATCCGTACACCCAGGCGCTGCTCTCGGCGGTGCCCGTGCCCGACCCGACAGCGCGCGAGTCCAGGGACCGGATCGTGCTCACCGGGGACGTGCCCTCGCCGGCCAATCCGCCGTCGGGCTGCCGCTTCCGGACCCGGTGCTGGAAGGCGCAGCAGCGGTGCGAGGTCGAGGTGCCGCTGCTCGCCTCGCCGTCCTGGCTGGACGGGGCGGCGTTCCACGACTCGGCGTGCCACTTCGCCGCGGAGCGCGAGGCGGGGGAGCAGGGCGCCGGCTGAAGGTGCCGTCCCGAGGGCGCGTCCTCCCGTCGGGGGCGTGCCCTTCTCCGTTTGCCCCGTGATGGAAAAGAGATCTGCCGCACACTCGCCAAGTGCGTTCCCGTCCTTGATAGTTGCTCTGCGCCTATCGATGGTCGCTGCTGCGCTGAGGAGGGCTGCTCACATGGACGCGGTGGAGGTGATCGGCGGCGGACGGGAGAGCCTGGCGCCCGGGACCCCGTTGCTGGAGGTCGAGGATCTGCACGTGGAGTTCCACACCCGGGACGGGGTCGCGAAGGCCGTCAACGGGGTGAGCTACGCGGTGTCGGCGGGCGAGACGCTGGCGGTGCTGGGGGAGTCCGGGTCGGGCAAGTCGGTGACGGCGCAGGCGGTCATGGGCATCCTGGACATCCCGCCGGGGCGGATCACCTCGGGGCGGATCCTGTTCCGCGGCGAGGACCTGCTGACCATGAGCGCCAACGCCCGGCGGGCCGTCCGGGGCCGCCGGATCGCGATGATCTTCCAGGACGCGCTGTCCGCCCTCAACCCGGTGCTCAGCGTGGGCTACCAGCTGGGGGAGATGTTCCGGACCCACCACGGCGTCGGCCGCAAGGAGGCCCGGGAGAAGGCCGTCGAGCTGATGGACCGGGTGCGCATCCCCGCGGCCAGGCAGCGGGTCGGCGACTTCCCGCACCAGTTCTCCGGCGGCATGCGCCAACGGATCATGATCGCGATGGCGCTGGCCCTGGAGCCGGACCTGATCATCGCGGACGAGCCCACCACCGCCCTGGACGTCACGGTGCAGGCCCAGGTGATGGACCTGCTGGCGGACCTGCAGTCCGAGTTCAACATGGGTTTGATCCTGATCACCCACGACCTCGGTGTGGTCGCGGACGTCGCGGACAAGATCGCCGTGATGTACGCGGGCCGGATCGTGGAGACGGCACCGGTGCACGAGCTGTACGCGCGCCCGGCGCACCCGTACACCAAGGGACTGCTGGACTCGATCCCGCGCCTGGACCAGAAGGGCCAGGACCTGCACGCGATCAAGGGCCTGCCGCCGAGCCTGCTGCGGATCCCGGAGGGCTGCGCCTTCAACCCCCGCTGTGACCGGGTGCAGGACCGCTGCCGGGCCGAACTCCCGCCGCTGGTACCGGTGGTGGGCGAGCACGGTGAGGAGCTGGCGGGTCGCCGCAGCGCCTGCCACTACGCGCAGGACACACTGCACGGCTGAGCCCGCCGGCGGCCGCTCACGAGGTCACTTCACGAAGCCGACGTTCTCCCAGACGATGTCGGACAGACCCTGCGCGCCGATGTTGGCGAGGTCGGCGCGGGCGCCGTACAGCTGCGGGCGCTGGTAGAGCGGCAGGACGCCGGCCACCTTCCAGAGCTCGCCGTCGGCCTGGTTGGTCGCCTCGGTGGCGGTGGCCGCGTCGGTGGCGGCGGCGGCCCGGTCGAGCGCGGCGTCGACCGCGGAGCTGCCCGCGCCGACGTGGTTGGTGCCGCCGTTCTGGACGAAGTTGGCGCGGTTGCCGCTGGCCGGGAAGGGCGTGCCGAGCAGCGAGTAGGCGGTGATGTCGAAGTCGCCGCGGTTGACGTACTTGTCGAAGAACTCGTTGACGGGGGCGGTCACGACACTGACCTTGATCCCGACGTCCTTGAGCATCTTGGTGGTGTTCGCGGCCTCGTTCTGCGCCTGGGTGACACCGGCCGGGATGACCATCCGCAGGTTCAGCTCCCGGCCGTCCTTCTGGCGCACGTCGCCGTCGAGCTTCCAGCCCGCGGAGTCCAGCTTGCGGGCGGCCTCGGCGGGGTCGTAGCGGGCCAGGCCGAGGGAGTTGTCCCGGTAGCCGTTCTGGTTGACGACCAGCAGGTGGTTGTTGAGCGGGACGGCGGGCCAGTCCAGGCCGTTGAGGTCGGAGCGGATGACGACGTCCCGGTTGATCGCCTGGAACACGGCCTGGCGCACGGTCGCGTCGCTCAGCGCGGGGGTGCGGGCGTTCAGGGTGAACTGCCGGAAGTCCGGGCCGCCGGCCCGGAGGACCACGGCGCCCTTGGTGGCCCGGATGGTCTGGTAACCGGCCACGTCCGGGCCGATGTTGACCAGGTCGAGCTTGCCCTTGGCGAAGGCGGCGGACATCGCGTCCGGGAGCATCGCGTGGAAGACGATCCGGTCCAGCATCGGCTTGTCGCCCCACCAGCCGGGGTCGGCGACCAGGGTGACGGTCTGCGCGGTGCGGTCGAGCTGCTCGAGCCTGAACGGACCGGCGGTGACCGGGATCGCGTCCAGGTAGGCGGAGTTGAACAGCTCGGGGGTGGAGATCCGGGCGGCCGGCAGCAGCGGGGCGTTGCCGGCGCCGTTGAACATCGACTGCCACTCCGAGAACGGCCGGTCGAAGGTCATCACGGCCTGGAAGTCGTCCTTGCCGCGCTCGACGGAGGAGACCAGCTCGAAGCCGGAGGTGCTGGACGGCTTGTAGGCCGGGTCCTTGCCGTTCAGGGCCCGCCAGTTGGCCTCGATGTCGCGCCAGGTGATCGGGGTGCCGTCGGACCAGTGCGCCTTCGGGTTGAGCGTCCAGGTGACGACCTGCCGGCCGTCCTTCAGCTCGGAGTGGGCCTCCTGCAGGTAGGCCGGGTTGACGGTCTGGGCGCCGGCCGCGTCCGAACGGAAGAAGGTCGGCAGCAGCGGCTTGGTGACGGCGATGGTCGAGGACTCGCTGCCGTCGGTGTGGATCGGCGACCACTGGTGGGAGAACTGGGCGATCGCCAGGTTCAGGGTGCCGCCCTGGCGCAGCTGCCCGCGGTCGTGGGGGTTGATGTCGACCGAGGTGAGCTTGGGCGACGCGGGGGACGGCAGCGCGTCGGCGGCGTCGCCCTGGCCGGAGGCGCAGGAGCAGAGCGTCAGCGAGAGGGTGAGGGCGGTGAGGCCGGCGAGCAGGGCCGTCCCGTGGTGCTGGAGGCGGCGGCCCATCGGCGTGCTCCCCGAGGTGGATGTGACGGAAGGTGTGGCGTCACATCTTGCTGACCGGGGGTGGAGTTGTCGAGGGGCGGGCCCGGATGCGGACCCGCCCCCCGACGGCGGTCGGAACGTCGGACGCGGATCAGACCGCGAACTTGAAGGTGCGGTCCTTGTCGCCGGTCTTGTCGAAGACCGAGGCGATGCCGTCCGCGACGTCCTGCGGCGTGACCGGGACGAGCTGGCCGTTCTTCTTGACCTTCACCTTGTCGAACACGTTGCCCAGCTGGGCGCCGAGCGCGTCGAGGTCCCACTTGGGCACGATCTTGCCGGAGGCGTCCGGGACGAGCGTGAGCACCTTGGCGGCGGTCTTCGGGCCGAAGTCCCAGTTCTTGGTACCGGCCAGCACGTGCACCTTGCCATTGGCGATCTGCTTGCCGAGGCTGTCGGCGGCGGCCTGCAGGGCCTGGGCGGAGACCTTCGGCTGGGCGGCCGTGACGGCGAGGGCGATCGGCTGGTCGGCCTTGCCGGCCGCGCGGTCGCGGTAGGCCTGCTCGACGGCGTCCAGGGCGGCCGCCGAGTCCACCGCCTGACCGGCCCGGCCGGGGACGACGATCGGCTCGCCGTTGGGGTCGCCGAACTTGACGTAGCCCTCCTGCAGGCCCTGGCCCGAGCCGACGGCCAGCGAGTCGAGGGCGGCCTTGAGCTTGGCCCGGTCGACCTTGACCTCCGGTGCGACGGCCTTGCTGCCGCCCTGGAGCGACTTGATGACGTCGACCGGGTTGTAGCTGTGCTGGGCCAGGCCGTCCACGGTGGCGGTGGTGTCGAAGCCCAGACCGGCGACCGTCGGGTCGAGGTCCACGGTCTGGTCGCCGATCTTCAGCTTCAGCGGCTGCTGACCGGCCTTGCCGACCGACTCGTCCAGCGAGTGGATCGCCTGGTCACGGCTGTTGCCACCGATGTCGGTGCCGAGCACCACGGTGCCCTTGGGCACGTCGGACTGGTTGAGCATCAGGCCGGTGCCGTACGCGGCGGCGCCGAGGAACAGCACACCGCCGATGCCGTAGACGCCCAGCTTGACCAGCTTCTTGCCGCCGCCGGCCTTGGCCTTGCCCTTGGCGGGCGCCGGGGAGGCCTTGGCGGGTGCCGGGGGTGGCGTCGGGGCGGGCGCGGGTGCGCCGTTGGGGCCCTTCGGACCCTTGGGAGCGTTGGGGCCCTGGGCGGCCTCGGGCCGGGGGCCGGTGCCCGGAACGGGCAGCGGGGTGACCGCGGTGGCCTCGGGGTCGCGGCCGGGCTGCTGGGGACGGCCGGACTGCGGGCCCGCACCGGGAGCACTCGGGAAGAGCCCGCCGGGAGCCGCCGGGGCGACGGGGCCGTCCTGGCCGGGGGCGGCCGGACGCTGGGCGGCGAACGGGTCGGCGCCGGTGGGCGCCGAGGCGAACAGGCCCGGCTGCGGACGGCTGTCGGCACCGCGGGGGGCGCCGTTGCGGGGTCGGCCGGATATCCCGGCGGGCGGCGGGGTGTTCTCGCGGATCGGTGAGAAGCCGTCGACCGAGGTGTCCTCAGAGTTCGGCTCGGCGGCCGGCGCACCCTGGGGGAAGCCGTTCTGCGGGCCGGGCCGCTGCGGGCCGCCCTGCTGCGGGCCGCCCTGGCGGGCGCCGTTCGGCTGCGGCCGGTTCTGCCGCGCGCCGTTCTGCTGCGCCCCGTTCTGCTGGGGGCGGCCGCCGCGCGGGCCACGGGTGCCGGCGTCGGGGCCGGGGGTCGGACCGAAGGGATCGGCGCCGGGCGCGAACGGGTCGGCGGCCTCGTAGACGCCGGGCTCCTCGACCGGGGACTCGGCGCGGCGCGGCGCGGCGGGGGCACCCGGGTTGGGCGACTTGCCCTGGGCGGGCACCGGGCGGCCGTTCGCGGCGCCGTTGGCACGGGCGGCAGCGCCCCCGCCCTGGCGGGCGCCCTGCGGCCGGGCCTCGGCGGCGGTGCCGGGCGCGGTCGGGGCAGCCGACGCGCTCGGGGCCCCGGCCGGCACGGCGGCCGGCGCGGGCTCGGCGGTGGCGGCCTTCTTCTGGCGCGGCCGGAACCAGGCGCCGGTGGACTCGGACTCCGAGGTCGCCGGCGGGATCGCCGGGATCTCCCACTCCGGCGGCAGGTCCGGGGTGGCGGTGCCGCCGCCGTCCATCACACCGAGGACGGGCGAGGCGGGCGCCGAGCGGTGGCGCGGACCGCCCTGCTCGGCGGCGGCCGCGGCGTCCTCGGCCGGGCCGTCCTCGTTCTTGACGGTGCTGCGGACGACGACCGGCGGGATCGGACGCGAGCCGGGGATGTTGATCCGGACCCGGGTCGTCAGGGTGGTCTCGGTCTTCGGACCGTCGTCCTCGCCGCCCGACGCGGCGCCCTGGCCGGCGCCGGCCGCGGCCCGGTCGCCGCCGGGGAGCCCGGGCGTGCCGTAGGGCGGGGTGCCCGACGGGTAGGCGTCCGGGCCCGTGCGCCGAGGCGTCGGGTGGGCGTTGTCAGATTCGCGGCTGCTCAATGCTGCTCTGCTCCGGGTTCGCGGGCGGGCCGTGCGGCGCGACCGCGGTTCGTGGTCGCCGGGCCCGGCTGGGGCGGGCGGCGGTCGGGTACGGCGTTCTGCGGGACCACCATACTGGGAAGAACTGAGCGGTGAACGGCTTCGGACAGATCCTGATACGTCCGGTTCCTCCGGTATGAGAGTAAGGCCGTGTGCTCCTGACTGCGCGTCGTACGCGGTACCGTACGCAGCGCTCGGCCGGGGTCAGCGCGGCGGGCCGGGGACCCCCGGGAACCAGCTGGTACGGGTGGGCAGGGTGGCGCAGATCACGCCCAGCACCGAGCCGACGAACAGCCAGGCCAGCGATGTGGCGTTGGACCACAGCACGTTGTCGCCCTCCGGCCGGGGCACGATCAGCAGCAGCATCGCCAGGAACCAGCCGGCCGCGGGCGCGCCCGCGCCGAGCTTGGTGCCGGTGACCCGCAGGCCGGCGTAGAAGGTGGCGGCGGTCGCGGCGAGCGCCAGCAGGACTCCCACGGGCGGCCACAGGGCCTGCACAAAGGATCCGCAGACCGACACCGCGAAGCCGAGCAGGAAGAACAGGACATACGCCGCGATCCGGGCAGTGCGCGGGGGTTGAGACTCGGCCAGCCGCTCCTCGCGGGTGCCGAGGACGGTCGCCGGGACCGAGCGGCGCGGCGGCTGCGGGGCGGGCTTGCTCATCGCACGTCCTCCGCGGTGCCCGCGGCGGCGGCGTCGAGGCCCGCGAACAGGTCGTCCTCCGGCTCGCCCGGCCCGGCCTGGCCGCGCACCAGCTGGTAGTACTCGGTGGCGAGCAGCGGCTGGGCGAGGTCGTTGGAGAGCGCGAAGAAGGCGCCGTCCACGGTGATCTGGGTGGCGTGCGCGGCCATCGCGGCCGCCTTGCGCCCGGCGTACGCGGCGCCGTCCAGCACCGTGGTGACCACCTTGTCGGCGACCACGCCGGGGACGTCCGCGGGCTGGGCGACCCCCGGGAAGGACGCCTTGGCGGCGGCCTCGGCGAGCCCGGCCTCGATGACCGAGCGGGGCATCCGGTTCCAGTACACCTTGGCGGTCCGCCAGGCCGCGCCCAGCTCGGGCCGGTACGCCGGGTCGGCGGCCAGCTCGTACGCGCGCATCGCGACCCGGTGCGCCTGGATGTGGTCCGGGTGTCCGTAGCCGCCGTTCTCGTCGTACGTGACCAGGACCTGCGGCCGCACCTCGCGGATCACCGCGACCAGGTGGCCGGCCGCCTCCTCCACGTCCGCCTGCCAGAAGCAGCCGGGCGCGTCGTTGTCGGGCACGCCCATCATCCCGGAGTCGCGGTAGCGCCCCGGGCCGCCGAGGAAGCGGAAGTCGGTGACGCCCAGGGCGTCCATCGCCTCGGTGAGCTCGCCGATCCGGTGCGCGCCGAGGGTGTCGTCCCGATCGGCCGTCAGCCGGGCCAGCTCCGGGACGATCACCTCGCCGCCCTCGCCGAGGGTGCAGGTCACCAGCGTGACCCGGGCGCCCTCGGCGGCGTACCGGGCCATGGTGGCGCCGTTGCCGATCGACTCGTCGTCGGGGTGTGCGTGCACGAGGAGGAGTCGGCGGCCGGTGGTGGCGGTCCCGGTAGTCGCGGTCATGGGAGGAAGCCTAACGACCGCCGCGGGGCCTCAGAGCCGAAGGCCGTTGATCATGCCGGCGAGGTTGCTGGTGACCTGGCTGATCGACGGGGCGATCGAGCTGGAGGCCAGGTAGAAGCCGAGCAGCGCGCAGACGATCGCGTGCGACAGCTTCAGGCCGTTGCGGCGGATCAGCACCACCACGATGACCAGCATCAGCACGGCTGCGGAGATGTTCATGGCCATGTCGGCTCACACCCCTTCTCGGGCACGCCGCCCGTTGGGGGAGGGCGGCGGTGGGACGGTGCGGGAACTGGGGGCTGCGGGTGGGCGGGGCCCGGGACGGGGCCGCCGATCACTCGCCTGACAAGTCATACCCGATGGGTAAGGGGAGCATTACATTCAGTGAGTCCCCGCGCGTCGGGGCATCGGGGCACTCGCGGGGCGCATGGGCCGGTCGGAGGGGGTTCGGACCTCTTTGGGGCGTACTCGGGGGCGATGCTCCGAACGAGTGATCACCAGCCTCCCGGCAGCGGGAGTTCGGCGTCGTAGGGTCTGGTGTCATGACCTCCCACACCCCTGCGGACACCTTTCCCCGGCAGTACGCGCGGACCCTGCGCTACACCGTCGGCGCGCCCCGCTCCTTCTCCGTCGCACCGGACGGCTCGCGGGTCGTCTTCCTCCGCTCGCGCTCGGGCGACCGGGCCAACCTGCTCTGGGCCCTCGACACCGCCACCGGCGAGGAGCGGATCGCCGCCGACCCGGCGGTCCTGCTCGGCGGCGGCGAGGAGGACCTCTCCCCGGCCGAGAAGGCCCGCCGCGAGCGCAGCCGCGAGGGCTCGGCCGGCATCGTCGGCTACGCCCTGGACGCGGCCGGCGAACTGGCCGCCTTCGCCCTCTCCGGTCGCCTCTTCACCGCCGACCTGACCGCCGGCACCACCGCCGAACTGCCCGCCCAGGGGCCGCTGTTGGACCCGCGCCCGGCCCCGGACGGCAGGTACGTCGCATACGCCAACACGGCCGGCGAGCTGCGGCTGACCCGGACCGACGGCAGCGGCGACCGGGTGCTCGCCGAGCCGGACGGCCCGAACGTCACCTGGGGACAGGCCGAGTTCATCGCCCAGGAGGAGATGGACCGCGACCGCGGCTTCTGGTGGTCCCCGGACAGCGACCGGCTGCTGGTCGAGCGCGCCGACGACAGCCCGGTGCGCCGCTGGTGGATCGCCGACCCGGCGAACCCCGAGCGCGAGCCCGCCGAGGTCGCCTACCCGGCGGCCGGCACCGCCAACGCCGAGGTCGGCCTCTGGCTGCTCGACCTGCACGGCGGGCGCACCGAGGTGATCTGGGACCGCACCGCCTTCCCGTACCTCGCCCGCGTGCACTGGTCGAAGGGCGGCGTGCCGCTGCTGCAGGTGCAGTCCCGCGACCAGCGCGGCCAGCGGATCCTCGGCCTGGACGTGGCCACCGGCGCCACCAAGGTGCTGCACGAGGAGCGCGACGACGCCTGGCTGGAGGCCTTCCCGGGCGTCCCGGCGTGGACCCCGGACGGCAAGCTGGTGCGGATCTCCGACGAGGGAGGGGTCAGGGCGCTGGTGGTCGGCGACCAGGCCGTCACCGGGGCCGACCTGCACCTCAGGTCCGTCATCACCGTCACCGAGGACGAGGTGTTCTTCACCGCCTCCGGCGGTGCCACCGAGACCGACCCGGAGCCCGGCTGGATCGCCGTCGGCCGGATCAGCCACGACGGCAAGCGGCTCGGCTGGGAGTCCGCCAACGGCCGGCCGTTCACCTCCGTCACCGGCGCGGTACACGGCGGCGGGATCACCGTCCGGGCCACCGCCGAGCCCGACCTGCCCGGCGCCCTCGTCCGGGTCGCCCGCGACCTGCCCGAGGGCGTGGTGGTCGACGACGTCGCCACCATCGCCTCGTACGCCGAGACCCCGGTCATCACCGCCCGCCCGGTCTTCCGCTTCGCCGGCGAGCGCCGCATCCCGGCCGCCGTCTTCCTGCCCACCGGCTACGACCGCGAGCGCGACGGCCTGCTGCCCGTCCTGATGGACCCGTACGGCGGCCCGCACGGGCAGCGCGTCGTCCAGGCGCACAACCCGCACCTCAACTCGCAGTGGTTCGCCGACCAGGGCTTCGCGGTGGTCGTCGCCGACGGGCGCGGCACCCCGGGGCGCGGGCCGGCCTGGGAGAAGTCGATCGCCTTCGACTTCGCCGGAGCCACCCTGGACGACCAGGTGGACGCGCTGCAGGCGCTCGCGGGGGAGTTCCCGCTGGACCTCGACCGGGTCGCGATCCGCGGCTGGTCGTACGGCGGCTACCTCTCGGCGCTCGCCGTGCTGCGGCGCCCGGACGTCTTCCACGCGGCGGTGTCCGGCGCGCCGGTGACCGACTGGGAGCTGTACGACACCCACTACACCGAGCGCTACCTGGGCGATCCGGCCGAGCGGCCCGAGGTGTACGCCGCCAACTCGCTGAGCGGGTACGCGGCCGGGCTGGAGCGCCCGCTGATGATCATCCACGGGCTGGCCGACGACAACGTGGTGGCCGCGCACACCCTGCGGCTCTCCTCGGCGCTGCTCGCCGCCGGGCGCCCGCACACCGTGCTGCCGCTGTCCGGCGTCACGCACATGACCCCGCAGGAGGAGGTCGCGGAGAACCTGCTGCTGCTCCAGGTCGACTTCGTGAAGCGCGCGCTGGCCCGCTGACGCAGCCCTGACCGGCACCTTCGGCGGCCGGTACCGGTGACTCGGGTACCGGCCGCCGGCATGACGGATGTCATGCCGAAGGCACGACGGCGGACACTGCCGCCGGAAGCCGCCCGCGCGGGACTCTGAGGTGGTGCGAACAGCACCGGTCGTGACACCACGAGCGCGACACCATCAGGGGAGAGGAGCCGGGCGATGGACACCGAGGTGGCCGCCTTCCGCGGCGTGGGCAAGAGCTACGGGCGGGTACGCGCCGTGGACGGACTGGACCTCGTGCTGAGGCCGGGCGAGACCGTGGCGCTGCTCGGTCCGAACGGCGCCGGGAAGTCCACCAGCCTGGACCTGCTGCTCGGCCTGCGGGAGCCCGACCAGGGCAGCGTGACGCTGTTCGGCGGGACCCCACGGGCGGCGATCGCGACCGGCCGGGTCGGCGCGATGCTGCAGAGCGGCGGGCTGATGTCCGACGTCAAGGTGCGCGAGCTGGTCCGGCTCGCCTGCGACGTGCACCCGCGCGGTCGGTCGGTCACGGGGGTGCTGACCGACGCCGGGATCACCGAGCTGGCGGAGCGGCGGGTCGACAAGCTGTCCGGCGGCCAGGAGCAGCGGGTCCGCTTCGCCCTGGCGATCGCCGGCGACAACGACCTGATCGTGCTGGACGAGCCCACCACCGGCATGGACGTCAGCGTCCGGCAGGCGTTCTGGGCGAGCATGCGGGCGCAGGCCGACGCCGGGCGCACGGTGCTGTTCGCCACCCACTACCTGGAGGAGGCCGACTCGATCGCCGACCGCGTCCTGGTGCTGCACCGGGGCCGGCTGATCGCCGACGGCAGCTCCGCCGAGATCAAGGCGCGCGCCGGCGCCCGCCGGATCGCCTTCGAACTCCACGACGCGGACGGGCAGTTCTTCGACGAGGGCCTGCTGCGCGCCCTGCCGGGCGTGCAGTCGCTGGACGTCACCGCGAGGGTCCCGGGGGTGCGCACGGTCCGGATCCGGACCGCGGACGCCGACGCGAGTGTCGCCGGGCTCTACCGGGCGGGCCTGTACCCGCGCGGGCTGGAGGTCGCCGGGCTGGGCCTGGAGCAGGCGTTCCTGACCATCACCGGGGAGCAGGACAAGAACGAGGCCGCCATGGAGAGTGCGCGATGACCACCCTGATCAAGCTGGAGATCCTGCGGACCCTCCGCAACCGTCGCTACCTGCTCTTCACCATCGCCTACCCGGCGCTGATGTACTTCTTCTTCATCCACGCCTACGACTCCACCAAGCTGGCCGGCGGCCTGCCGGTGAAGACGTACTTCATGGTCTCGATGGCCACCTTCGGCGCGGTCGGCGGCGTGCTGAGCGGCAGCGCGCAGCGGATCTCGCTGGAGCGCAAGAGCGGCTGGACGCGCCAGCTGCGGCTGACCGCGCTGCCCGGGCGGGCGTACACCGTCGGCAAGATCGCCGCGAGCTCGGTGACCACGCTGCCGGCGATCCTGGTGGTCTTCGCGATCGGCGCCACCCAGGGCGTCTCGCTGAGCGCGGCGCAGTGGGCCGGCCTGCTGCTGGCGCTGTGGCTGGGCAGCTTCGTCTTCGCGGCGCTCGGGGTGGCGCTCGGTTACGCGGCGGCGCCGGACTCGGTGCAGACCATCGTGATGGTGACCTACATGGTGATGGCGCTGTTCGGCGGGACGTGGTTCCCGGTGACCGGCACCCTGGAGAGGTTCGCCCGGTTGAACCCGGTGTACCTGTACAACCACCTGGCCACCTTCACCCAGCCCGGGCACTCCCTGGACACCGCCGCGGTCGGCGGGCTGGCGGCCTTCCTCGCGGTGTTCGGTGCCGCCGCGGCAGTGCTGTACCGCCGCGACACCCGAGCGGCATGATGGCGTCATGATCGACATGAGTGACGCAGGCCGGGCCCACCGCCCCGACGAACCGCCGGAGGTGGGCGCGGCCCGCGCCTCGTTCATGAACGTCCCCGGCTCCCCGGTGGAGACCAGGCGGCAGCTGCTGGTCAAGATCGCCTGGATGCTGCTGTGGATGCTCTACCTGGCGTACCCGGCGGGCGACCTGCTGGGCGGCGGGCACGGCCCGGCCGGGACGGTGCTCGGCTGGTGCTGCCTGGCCGGGTTCGTGGCCGCGTACGTCCTGCTGGTGATCTTCCGCTCGCAGGCGGGGATGCGGCCGCGGGCCTGCGTGGTGATCGTCACGACGATGATCGGGCTGGCGACCGCCGCCGCGGTGGCGCTCGGCACCGCGTTCCTGACGCTGTTCATCTACGCCTCGGTCTGCGTGGCCATCATCATCCCGGCGAAGTACGCGCTGCGGGCGCTGCTCGCCATGGCGGTGCTCACCGCCGCGGTCGGGGTGGGCATCGGCGCCAGTGCGAACAACATCTCCACCTTCGCGCTGAGCGCCTTCCTCTCCGGCATCGCGATGACCGGCCTGCAGCGGCTGGTCACCACCATGAACGAGCTGCGCGAGGCGAGGGCCGCCGTCGCCCACCTGGCCGCCTCCGAGGAGCGGCTGCGGCTCGCCCGCGACCTGCACGACCTGCTCGGGCACTCGCTCTCGCTGATCACCATCAAGAGCGAGCTGGCCGGACGGTTCATGGACGCGGGCAAGGACGAGGCGGCGCGGGCGCAGGTCGCCGACATCGAGCAGGTCGCCCGGCAGTCGCTGATCGACGTCCGGGAGGCGGTCACCGGCTTCCGCCGTCCGACCCTGCCGGTCGAACTCGCCGCCGCCCGTACGGCCCTGGCCGCCGCGCAGGTCCGGCTGGAGGCCGCGCCGGAGCTGGTGGACAGCTGGCCGGGGCTGGCCAACGAGGAGGCGGGCGCGCTGGCCTGGGCGCTGCGCGAGGCCGTCACCAACGTGGTCCGGCACGGCGAGGGCGCCACCGTCTGCACGGTGAGGGCGGACGAGAGCTGGGAGACGAACGGCGAGCGCTACGCCGTCCTGGAGATCGCCGACGACGGGCCCGGCCCGGGCAAGTCCCAGCCGGGCAACGGGCTCTCCGGCCTGGAGGAGCGACTGGCACTGGTCGGCGGCCGGCTCGAGGCCGGCCCGGGCGAGCGCGGCAAGGGCTTCCGCCTGCGGGCCGCGGTACCGCTGCGGACGGTGTCGACGCCGCCCCCGAAGCCGCTCTAGGGGCCGTTCCTCCGCGGGGAACCCGGCCGACCGGGCCGATCGTCGTTCCGGACATGTCCACTGTTCTCATCCTCGGCCGGGCCGACCTCCCACTCCGGAGTCGCCATCCGAAGGCGCTGCAGTGCTGGGGAGACGGTGGCGACGGCCACGCCCCGGGCCTCAGACGAGGTCGGCCAGGTCACGGCGGTAGGCGAGGGCCGGGCGGTCGTCGAGGTGGAACTCGTACCTGAACCGGAAGCCGTTGTGGGCGAGGACGGCTTGTGAGGCGGGGTTGTCGACGGTGGTGGCGGCAGTGAGGAAGCGGAGGCCGTAGGAGCGGGCTGCCAGCCGGCAGGCCTCGGCGACGGCGGCCTTGGCGAGTCCGCGGCCGGTGGCGGATTCGGCGATGCGGTAGCCGAGTTCGGCGGTGCCGTCGGCGAGGTCGACGAGGTTGACGCGGCCGACGAGCTCGCCGGCCGCGTCGCGGACGATGTGGAACCGGCAGGTGCCCTCTTCCTGTTCGGCGAGGCGGGCGGCGAGGTGGTCCGCGAACTCGGCGAAGTAGGCGTCCCCGCGGTCGGGGACGGTGCGGGCGAAGTACGCGCGGTTGGTGAGTTCGAAGGCGAGCAGGGCGTCGGCGTGGTCGGGGCGGAGGCGTTCGAGGGTCAGCATCCGGCCAGTCTCGTCCGCAGGGCCTCGGTGAACCACTCGAATACGTCGCGCAGGCTCTCCTGGGGCGGCCAGCCGTTGATGGTCGCCAGCAGCTGCCAGTAGCGCTCGGCGCGCGGGTCGTCGGCGGTCCCGAGGCGGTCCAACAGCCACCGCCGCAACTCCGCGTCGTCCGGGCGGTCGAAGGTCTCGGCGTAGGCGGCGGTGAGGGCGTCGACGACGGGGTCGGACTCGGGGGAGCCGGGGGCGAGGTCGGCGGCCAGCGCGGCGCGGACCCGGGAGGTCACGGTCTCGGTCAGCGCGGTGTGCAGGCCGGTGCGGTCGCCCTCCGCCCGTTCGCGCGCCTGGTGCTCGGCCATCCTCCGCACGGCCGCGCGGAAGTCCCGGTCCTGGACGAGTTCGCCCAGCTCGACCCAGGCCTCGACCTGCTCCGGCCGTGGCTCGTCGGGCAGTTCGGGCATCGCCGAGCGCATCATGGCGACGAACTCGGGGTTGGCGTCCAGGCCGCCGAAGGCCTCGTCGATGAAGTCGTGGACGAGACGCCGGCGTTCGGCGTCCGACAGCTTGGCCAGCTTGTGCATGAGTGTCATCTCCTCGGGGGTGGAGCCACGCCCGGCGACCGCGAGCAGCACCGCCCGGCGCAGCCGCAGCGTGCGGATCTGCACCTCCAGCGCCTCGGCGTGCGCGGCGGCGACCTCGTGCAGCGGCGCCTCCCGCTCCAGGACGCGCCGGATCGCGGGCAGGTCGAGGCCGAGGTCGCGCAGGGTGCGGACGAGGTCGAGCCGGGCGAGGGCGTGGATGTCGTACAGCCGGTAGCCGGCGGCGCTGCGGTCGGTGGGCGGGACGAGGCCGGTGTCGGCGTAGAACCGGATGGTCTTGACGGTGAGTCCGGTGCGCCGGGCGAGGTCGCCGATCGAGTAGAGCGTGTCGCTGCCGTCCATGCGGTCCACCTTGGCGTCTCCCCCTACGGGAGACTCAACCCCGTTCCCCTCTAAGGTCGTGGCCATGAACGACACTGACAACGGGGCCTCGATCCGCGTGCTGCTCGCCGAGGATCAGGGGATGGTCCGGGAGGCGCTGGCGGCGCTGCTCGGGCTGGAGGGGGACATCGACGTCGTCGCGCAGGTCGGCCGCGGGGACGAGGTGGTGGCGGCGGTGCTGGCGAACGACGTGCAGGTCGCCGTGCTGGACATCGAGATGCCGGGGATGACGGGCATCGAGGCGGCCGCCGAGCTGCACCGGCGGGCGCCGCGCACCAAGGTGGTCATCGCGACGACCTTCGGCCGCCCCGGCTACCTGCGCCGGGCGATGGAGTCCGGCGCGGACGCGTTCCTGGTGAAGGACGCGCCCGCCTCCGAGCTGGCCGAGGCGATCCGCCGGGTGCTGCGCGGCGAGCGGGTGATCGACCCGGCGCTGGCGGCGGCCGCGCTGGCCGAGGGCGCCAACCCGCTGACCCCGCGCGAGCGGGACGTGCTGGGCGCGGCCGCCGACGGCGCGGTGAACGCGGACATCGCCAAGCGGCTGCACCTGTCGGAGGGGACGGTCCGCAACTACCTGTCGATGGCGATCCAGAAGACCGAGGCCCGCAACCGCACCGAGGCGGTCCGGATCGCCCGCGAGAAGGGCTGGCTGTGATCCCGCGGGAGCTCAGTTGAGCCGGTGCCGCGCCGCCCGTGCCTCCTGGCGGACCTTGGCGGCGCCGTCCGGGTCGAAGGCGTCCAGGATCTGCGCGTAGGCGTCCATCTCCGCCGAGCCGCCGAGGAAGTCCCCGGTGCGGACGAGGAGTTCGGCCCGCTCCAGCCGGAGCTGCGCCGGGTGCCGGGGCAGCAGCAGGGCGAGTTCGGTGGCCCAGAGCTGGGTGCGGGCGTGCTCGGGGCGGTCGGCGGCCCAGGCGCGGATGTTGCCGAGCACCCGCAGCACGATGTCCAGCGGCTGGGCGGGGGTGAGCAGCGCGGGCGTGAACTCCTGCCCGGCGGCGGCGACCAGCTGCTGGACGTCCCCGGCGTCGAGCAGCCGCCCGCCGTGGAACGGGTCGGCCAGCACGTACTCCTCGCCGCCGGCCGGCCCGCCGACGGCGACGATGAAGTGCCCGGGCAGCGCGATGCCGTGGACGGCGAGCCCGGCCCGCTGCCCGACCGCCATCCACACCAGCGAGAGCATGATCGGCAGCCCGCGCCGCCGCCGCAGCACCTCGGGCAGCAGCGAGGACTCCAGCCGCCGGTAGTCGGCCTGCCGCCCGTGGAAGCGCTCCCGCCCGCCGAGGACGGCGGCGAGCAGGGCGGCGGTCTCCTCCGGCCCGGCGGGCGCGCGCTCGGCGACGGCCTGCCGGACGGCGGCCGCGTGCCGCTCCAGCGCGGCCTCGCAGGCGGCGAGCAGGGCGTCCGGGCTGGGCGGTTCGCCGGGGTCGTCGGGGTCGAGCGCCGTGCCGTGTTCGGCGGCGGCGAGCAGGCAGAGCAGCACCGGGTCGGGGTGCTCGGCGCGGGCGGCGGTCCGGAAGCGGTCTCTGCTCTGCTCGGTCACGGTGACGGCGACGGCTTTCGTACGGCGGGCGGACAATCGGGCAAGAACGGGCGGGCTGCTACCCCTGGGGAAGCAGGGCGTAGTGGTAAGTGTGACTGGTCGTGAAGCCGAGTCCGTCATAGAGCGCGATCGCCCCCGCGTTCTCCGCCTCGACCTGCAGGTAGCCGCCGCTCGCCCCCTCCTCGGCCGCCCGTGAGGCGAGCACCGCCATGACCGCCGTCGCCAGCCCGGCCCGCCGGGCGTACGGCTGCACCTCGATCGCGCCGAAGCAGGCCCAGGGGCCGTCGATGACGCAGCGTCCGATCGCCAGCGGCGGCTGCCCTGGCGCCCCCGGCACGGTGGCGAACCAGACCGATGGTCCGCCGTGCAGCACCTGCCGCGCCGCCTCCTCGACCGCCGGGTCGCCGCTCACCCGTCGGTACAGCGACAGCCACGCCGCGTCCGCCGTCCGCGCCAGCCGTACCCTCCCCCAGCCTCCGGCCGGGGGTGCCCCCATGTGCCCGCCGCCGGCCCGGGCGAGCCCGGCCAGCGGGGCGGTGAGGACCAGCGTGGGCGCGTACCCGGCGCCCAGCCGGTCCAGCTCCGCCCGCAGCGCCTCCGGGGACCCGGGGGTGATCACCTCGACGTACGAGGGCAGCCCGCGCTCCGCGTACCAGGCGCGGACGGCCTCCAGCGCCTGCGGCAGCGGCAGGCCCGGCTCGCCGAGGGCCTGGACGGAGTTGGCCCGCCGGGTGAACCCGGCCGAGGCGCGCAGTGTCCACTCGCCGAGCGGCTCCTCCTCGACGGCCGGCCAGCCGCGGCCCGCGATCCGCTGCAGTTCGACCGGCGTCGCGACCGGCAGCGGAGCGCGCCGGGCCGGGAACGGCGGGACGACCTTGCCCGCGACCAGCAGTTTCTCCGGCACGAGGACCGGATCCCCGGACCGCGGCGCGATCGTCAACCCATGATCGTCCCACGATGTGAGCACGCCGATCGAATCCCGGAACACCGGTCGGTCGTCGACGAACTCGGCGAGGCGCCGGACGGACACGCGAAGTCCCACGTCAGAGCGATCTATCCGGACCTCTGGACGGCCGTCGACCGGGTTGCCTGTCGCCATCTGGCCACCTCCTGTGCATTTGCGGTCCCCGACCCGCGATACTAGGGGCGGGCATCGACGACGCCGCGCTCACCGCGCACGCGAGCAGAACAGAACGGGCCACCAGGCCCTTCCGAGGAGGAACGACAGCGTGACTTACGTCATCGCGCAGCCTTGTGTCGACGTGAAGGACAAGGCGTGCATCGAAGAGTGCCCGGTTGACTGCATCTACGAGGGCGAGCGTTCCCTCTACATCCACCCGGATGAGTGTGTCGACTGTGGCGCGTGCGAGCCGGTCTGCCCGGTCGAGGCGATCTTCTACGAGGACGACACTCCCGAGGAGTGGAAGGACTACTACAAGGCGAACGTCGAGTTCTTCGACGACCTCGGTTCGCCCGGTGGTGCCTCGAAGCTGGGCCTGATCGAGCGTGACCACCCGTTCATCGCCGCTCTGCCGCCGCAGAACGCCGACCACTGACGATCGGTGGCATCGAAGCTGTGAGCAACGACAGCACGCACGCGCCGTTCCCGGGCCACCCGGGGGCGGCGCGCCGCGTTTCCGACCTCCTGCCGGTCTTCCCCTGGGACAAGCTGGAGCCGTACAAGGAGACGGCCCTGGCCCACCCTGGCAGCCTCTGCGACTTCTCCGTCGGCACCCCGGTGGACCCGGTCCCCGAGGTGATCCAGAAGGCCCTGGCCGCGCACACCGACACCCCCGGCTACCCGACCGTCTGGGGCACGCCGGAGCTGCGCGAGTCCATCGCCGGCTGGCTGCACCGCCGCGTCGGCGCCGAGATCGGCCCGCAGGCCGTCCTGCCGACCGTCGGCTCCAAGGAGCTGGTGGCCTGGCTGCCGACCCAGCTCGGCCTCGGCCCCGGCGACCAGGTCGCCTACCCGCGGCTGGCCTACCCGACGTACGAGGTGGGCGCCCGGCTGTGCGGCGCCGAGCCGGTCGAGTACGACTCGGTGGACGAGCTGGACGGCTCCCGGGTGCGCCTGATCTGGGTGAACTCGCCGTCCAACCCGACCGGCCGGGTGCTGGGCGCGGAGGAGCTGCGCCGCACCGTGGAGTGGGCGCGCGAGCACCGGGCGCTGCTGGTCAGCGACGAGTGCTACCTGGAGCTGGGCTGGGAGGCCGAGCCGGTCTCCGTCCTGCACCCGGAGGTGTGCGGGGGCGGCCACGAGGGCCTGCTGGCCGTCCACTCGCTCTCCAAGCGCTCCAACCTGGCGGGCTACCGCGCCTCCTTCGTCGCGGGTGACCCGGTGGTGGTCAAGGAGCTGCTGGAGGTGCGCAAGCACGGCGGCATGATCGTGCCCGCGCCGGTCCAGGCGGCGACCGTCGCCGCGCTCGCGGACGACGCGCACGTGGCCGAGCAGCGCGAGCGGTACGCGGCCCGGCGCTCGGCGCTGCGGGCGGCGCTGGAGGCGTACGGCTTCCGGATCGAGCACTCCGAGGCCAGCCTCTACCTGTGGGCGACCCAGGACCGTCCGTGCTGGGAGACCGTCGCCGAACTGGCGCAGCTGGGGATCCTGGTGGCGCCCGGGGACTTCTACGGGCCGGCGGGCGAGCGCTTCGTCCGGGTCGCCTTCACCGCGACCGACGAGCGGGTCGCCTCGGCCGTGGAGCGGCTGAACGCGGCGCGCTGAACGTAGCGCGCTGAACGTAGCGCGCCGGGCGCACGCCGAACGGCATGCCGAAGGGCCGGTGTTCCGAGGAGGAGCACCGGCCCTTCGGCCTGGGACCAGCCCGTGCGGACTACCGCACGCGGACTACAGCGGCAGGCCGCTGACGCTGCCGCCGTTCACGCCGTTCAGCAGGCCGCCCAGCGGGCCGAGCGCGCCGGTGAGGCCGGACAGCGGGTTGTTCGGGCCGAGGTCGGCGCCACCGAGGCGGTTGGCCGACCCGTGCTCGGCCAGGCCCAGCACGTCGGCGCCGGGCGCGCCGGAGAGGGTGTGCTCGACCGAGCCGAGCGGCAGCGCGCGCTGCACCGAGCCCAGCGGCAGCGCGTCGGTGACGGCGTTGGTGCCGGGGAGCTTGTCGGCACCCGGCAGGGCCTGGGCGACGGAGCCGGTCTGGGCGAGCCCGCCGACCGGGCTGGTGCCCGCGTTGGCGCTGCGGGTGCCCATGCCCTTGCCGGTGACGGCCTCGCCGAGCTTGCCGGCCAGCGCGGAGGCGACCTTCGGGGTGACGGCGGAGAGCTGGCCGGTGGTGGCGGCGGTCTGGTCCACCGGCGCGGTCAGCGAGCCGGCCTTCTCGTTCGCCTCGGGGAGCTGGTGGGCGACGATGTTGCCGGCCGCGTCGGCGGAGGCCGGTACGCCCGCGGCGACGGTGGCCGCGCCGGTGGTGCCGGCGGCCTGGCCGAGCTGGTGGGTGGTGTGCTGCAGGGTGGAACCGGTGTCGGTGTTGGTCAGCTGGCCCAGCGGCGCCGCGAGGTCGCTCTTGGGCAGCAGGGCGTCCCCGCCCAGTGCGGACGCGGAGCCGGCCGCGACCAGCGGGGTCGCTCCGGCCGCCACGACGAGCGCGGCCTGGGCGATCCGGCGCGTGAGGGGGTGAGACATGGGGCTCCTCGAAGGGGTCTGGGTTCCGTCCCGTCCGCCCGTGGGACCGGGCGTGGACGACCGGGCGGACGACGTGGTTACCGCTTGAGAAGCCAGAAGGTTTCGGCCGGTGCAAGGAAAGTGTCTGACCGACCATCGGATCGTACGACCGCAGCAGTGGCGCCCGCCGGGCCCGGCGGGGAGCCGTCCGACCGGCCCCCGCCAAGGGAAGTGACGGTTCTCCACCGAGGGGTGCCGGAACGGGGGACCGGTCCACCGAGGTTGACCTGAATCACCCGTCCGGCGGCTACCCGTACGTCTGTTCGTCAGCTCTTGTCGGACGGGGCCAGGGTGACCTGGACCAGCTTGGTCGACGTGCCCGAGGGCTGCGGCTGCCAGCCGTCCCCGGACTTGGTCTTGCGCCAGATCTTCCCGTCGTACGCGACCGTCGCGATGCCCAGCTGCTGGGCCTGGGCGACCGCCCAGTGGGCCACCTCCCAGCCGCTGGCCCGCTCGGCGCTCACCCCGCCGTCCGCCCCGGCGTCCGCCGAGGAGGTCAGCGCGGCGGTGGCCGGGTCCGGGGTCAGCGCGACGGCGTTCTCGGCGCCCTTGATGGTCGAGGCGTAGCCGGTGGCCGGGGTGACGGTACGGCCGAACTCCCGGCGCACCCGGTCGGACAGCACCTGCGCCCGGTCCGGTGCCGCGACCGGGGTCGCGGAGGCGCCCGCGACGGGGGAGGCGCCCGGGGTGGCGGAGGCCGAGTCCTCCGGGTCCGGCTTGGCGTAGTCGTGCACGACGCAGGAGAAGGAGCCGGGCTCCCGGCCGGCCAGCGCCGAGGTGAGCAGGGTCGCCTTGGTCTCGTGCTTGGCGTAGGCCTGCGGGTACCCGCTCTTCTGCACCGCCTGCGCGGCGTCGGTCAGCGGCAGCCGGGTGTAGCCGGGGACCTTGACCAGGCCGTCCAGGAACTTGTTGGTCGCGTACACCGGGTCCGAGATCTGCGCGGGGGTGCCCCAGCCCATCGACGGCCGCTGCTGGAACAGGCCGATCGAGTCCCGGTCGCCGCCCGCCAGGTTGCGCAGCTTGGACTCCTGCATGGCGGTCGCCAGCGAGATCGTGGTGGCCCGGTCCGGCAGCCCGCGCGAGCGCGCCACCGCGGCGATCGTCGCGGCGTTGGCGGCCTGCGGCAGCTCCAGCGTGCCGTTGCCGGCCGCGGTCTTCACCGTGCACTCCTCGGACTCGCCCGGCTTGAAGCCGAACCACCAGATGCCGACCACGGCCAGACCCGCGACCAGCGCCAGGCCGAGCAGCCCGACGATCACCATCAGCAGCGCGCGCAGCGGCCCGCGGCGGCGGGCGGGCGTCTCGTCGTCGCCCAGCTCCTCGCTGCTCCTTCTCCTGGCCACCGTCGCCCCTCTCGCGCCTGCACCTTGATCCGACACCGTACCCACTCGGACGGATGTGCGGCGCCCCCCGGTTGCCGAAACGAAGCCGATCCGTGTCACAGACCGCGTCCGGTCCATGTCACGAACCGGGCCCTGTCCATGTCACGGACCCTGTCCCGCCCTGTCACCGGACGACCACGCAGGGCGCACGACCCCCGGGACTAGGCTGGCGCCATGAGCAGCCCGAACCCGACGCCCCTGGACCTCACGCTCGACGGCGGAACGCTGACCGCCCGCCTCGTCGACTTCCCCTCCGTGAGCGGCGACGAGCAGGCGCTCGCCGACGCCGTGGAGGCCGCCCTGCGCGGCTACCCGCACCTCACCGTGGACCGGTACGGCAACAACGTGGTCGCCCGGACGAACCTGGGCCGCGCCGAGCGGGTCGTCCTGGCCGGCCACCTGGACACCGTGCCGATCGCCGACAACCTGCCCTCGTACGTCGAGGGCGACCTGCTCTACGGTTGCGGCACCTCGGACATGAAGTCCGGCGTGGCCGTCCAGCTGCGGCTCGCCGCCACCCTGGCCGAGCCCAACCGGGACCTCACCTTCGTGTTCTACGACTGCGAGGAGGTGGAGGCCCACCGCAATGGCCTCGGCCACCTCGCCCGGGAGCGCCCGGAGTGGCTGGCCGCCGACTTCGCGGTGCTGATGGAGCCCAGCGGGGCGATGGTCGAGGGCGGCTGCCAGGGCACCCTGCGGGCACAGGTCCGGCTCACCGGCGTGCGTGCCCACGCGGCCCGCAGCTGGCTCGGCGACAACGCCATCCACCACGCCGCCGAGGTGCTCACCCGGCTGGCGAACTACGAGCCGCGCCGGGTGGAGATCGACGGCCTGGAGTACCGCGAGGGCCTGAACGCGGTCCGGATCGACGGCGGCGTCGCCGGCAACGTGATCCCGGACGAGTGCGTCGTGACGGTCAACTTCCGCTACGCGCCGGACCGCAGCGAGGCGGAGGCGGAGAAGCACGTGCGCGAGGTCTTCGACGGCTTCGAGCTGACCGTCACCGACTTCGCCCCGGGCGCCCTGCCCGGTCTCTCCCAGCCGGCCGCGCAGGCCTTCCTGGCGGCCACCGGCGGCCAGGCCCGGGCCAAGTTCGGCTGGACGGACGTCGCCAGGTTCAGCGCGCTGGGCGTCCCGGCGGTCAACTACGGCCCCGGCGACCCGAACCTCGCGCACAAGCGGGAGGAGCACTGCTCGCTGAGCGCCATCGCCGAGACCGAGGAGCGGCTGCGGGTCTGGCTGACCAGCTGAGTCCCGCGCCCCGGACGGCTGAACCGATCACCGGTCGAACGCCATCTTCCGGTTGCCCAACCGACCTTCCCCCGTTGCCTGAAAACGGGGGAAGGCGGGCGTAGGGTTTCGTCATGACAGGCACAGGAGACGAGAAGCACTACGGACACGGCCCCGAGCAGGTCGGCGTGCCGCGGAAGAAGAAGGCCTGGCCCGAGAAGCAGAAAGGCCCGGTGCTGGTGCGCCGGGACCAGGTCGGCACGAGCACCACGGACCAGCGCCTGCTGGACACCACCGGTCCGACCGACTGGCTGCACACCGACCCGTGGCGGGTGCTGCGGATCACCTCCGAGTTCGTCGAGGGCTTCGGAGCCCTCGCCGAACTCCCGCCCGCGATCAGCGTCTTCGGCTCCGCCCGGACCCCGGTCGACTCGCCCGAGTACGAGGCCGGCGTGACCATCGGCCGGGCCCTCGCCGAGGCCGGCTACGCGGTGATCACCGGCGGCGGCCCGGGCGCGATGGAGGCCGCCAACCGCGGCGCCTCCGAGGCCGGCGGCCTCAGCGTCGGGCTCGGCATCGAGCTGCCCTTCGAGCAGGGCCTCAACGAGTTCGTCGACCTGGGGCTGAACTTCCGTTACTTCTTCGTCCGCAAGACGATGTTCGTGAAGTACGCGCAGGGCTTCGTGGTCCTGCCCGGCGGCCTCGGCACCCTGGACGAGCTGTTCGAGGCGCTCACCCTGGTGCAGACGAAGAAGGTCACCCGCTTCCCGGTGATCCTCTACGGCACCGCGTACTGGGGCGGCCTCTTCGAGTGGCTGAAGAACACCCTGGTCGCGCAGGGCAAGGCGGCTCCGCACGACCTGGAGCTGTTCCACATCACCGACGAGGTCGACGAGGTCATGAAGATCCTCGCCGACGCCCGTCGGCCCGTGAACGAGATCTAGGGGCTAGCCGAACGGCGACGTCCGGCGACGGTTCACGCCAGCCCCCGGCGGGCGACCGCCGGGGGGCGGGTGCCCCGGATCGAGGCGACCATGTCCAGCACCTGGCGGGTCTCCGCGACCTGGTGCACCCGGTAGACCTGCGCGCCCAGCCAGGCCGAGACCGCCGTGGTCGCCAGGGTGCCGAGCAGCCGCTCGTCCACCGGCTTGTCCAGGGTCTCGCCGACGAAGTCCTTGTTGGAGAGCGAGACCAGCACCGGGAAGCCGGTCGCGGTCATCTCCGGCAGCCGCCGGGTGGCCTCCAGCGAGTGCCGGGTGTTCTTGCCGAAGTCGTGCCCCGGGTCGATGATCACCGCGTCCCGTCGCACGCCCAGCTCCACTGCGCGCTCGGCCAGCCCCACGGTCACCCGGAGGATGTCCGCCATCACGTCCTCGTACCCGATCCGGTGCGGACGGGTGCGCGGCTCGGCGCCGCCCGCGTGGGTGCAGACCAGCCCGACGTCGTGCCGGGCGGCCACCTCGGCGAGCTTCGGGTCCACCCCGCCCCAGGCGTCGTTCAGCAGGTCGGCGCCCGCCTCGCAGACCGCCTCGCCGACCTCGTGCCGCCAGGTGTCCACGCTGATCACCGCGTCGGGGTGGCGCTTGCGCAGCTCGGCGACGAAGGGCACGGTGCGCCGCAGCTCCTCCTCGACCGTGACCTCGTCGCCCGGCCCGGCCTTCACCCCGCCGATGTCCAGGATCGCCGCGCCCTCGGCCATCGCGCGGTCGGCGGCGGCGAACGCGGCCTCGTCGGCGAAGGTCGCGCCCTTGTCGAAGAACGAGTCCGGCGTCCGGTTGACGATCGCCATGATCACCAGCTCGTCGTCACCGAATTCCCGCGGTCCCAGGCGCAGTGCCACCGATGTCTCCTCCAGAGCTCCTGCGGGTGCGATGATGGCCCCCGGCCTCACTAAGGGACCATGCTGTCATGATCAGTCTGGTTCCCTGGCACCTCGACGAAGGCCGACCGGGAGTTCGGGAGGACAGCTCGTGTTCTGGGTGATCGTGGTCGCCATGGCCGTGGTGGTCGGCGGCGCCGCCCTGGTGGCGCTCGGCGGCGGCGGCTCGATGCCGGAGGCGGTGCCGGACCGCATCGCCGCACGGCTCCCGCAGGACCGCCCGCTGGGCAAGGCGGACGTGGACGAGCTGCGCCTGCCGATGGCGCTGCGCGGCTACCGGATGGACGAGGTGGACGACGTCCTGGACCGTCTCGGCGCCGAACTCGCCTACCGCGATGCCCGGATCGCCGAGCTGGAGGCCGCCGCCCACCTGCGCGACGCGGTCGAGGCGACCACCGCCCCCGACCCGGCGGCCGAACCGCTGCCCGGCCTGGAGCAGTTCGCCAAGGTCGTCGAGCCCGCCGTCGCCCTCACCAAGCCGTCGGCCCAGCCGTCGGCGGAGGGGCCGGCCCGGGCCCCCGAGGACGCGAAGCCGGTGGACGAGAAGTGACGGTGCCGGAAGGCGGCGCGGTGCTCGGCGCGGACGGGCTGTTCCGCTGCGCCTGGGGCGACTCCACCGACGACTACCGCGTCTACCACGACACCGAGTGGGGCCGCCCGGTGCACGGCGACGACGCGCTGTTCGAGCGGGTCTGCCTGGAGGCCTTCCAGTCAGGCCTGTCCTGGCTGACCATCCTGCGCCGCCGCGAGGGCTTCCGGGCCGCGTTCGCCGGTTTCGAGATCGCCAGGGTCGCCGAGTTCGGCGAGGCCGACAAGGAGCGGCTGCTCGCCGACGCCGGCATCATCCGCAACCGGGCCAAGATCGAGGCGGCGATCGCCAACGCGAGGGTCGCCCGCGACCTGGACGGCGGTCTGGACGGGCTGATCTGGGGGTTCGCCCCCGAGCCGGACCGGCCGGCCCCCCGCCGGATGAGCGAGGTGCCGGCCGTCACGCCCGAGTCGACGGCGCTGGCGAAGGCACTGAAGAAGGCGGGCTTCCGCTTCGTCGGCCCGACCACCGCCTACGCCCTGATGCAGGCCTGCGGCCTGGTGGACGACCACCTGGCGGACTGCCACGTTCGCACCGGCGCGAAGGCTTAGCGCCTCAGCGGCCCACGTACTCGGGCTTCTCCTTGGCGATGAAGGCGCGCACCGCGATCCGGTGGTCCTCGCTCTCCCCGGCCAGGGTCTGCAGCTCGTCCTCCTTGTCGAGGAGTTCGGACAGCGAGTGCGAAGCGCCGTACGCCAGCGACTCCTTGATGGCGCCGTACGCGACCGTCGGGCCCTCGGCGAGCTCGCGGGCGAAGACCCGTGCGGTGGCGGCGAGTTCCGCGGCCGGCACCACCTTGGTGGCCAGGCCCAGCTCCATCGCCTCGGCGGCCTTGACCGTCCGGGGCAGCATCAGCAGCTCGGTGGCCTTGGCGTGCCCGACCAGGCGCGGCAGCGTCCAGGAGGCGCCCGAGTCGGCGGTCAGGCCGATCCCGGCGAAGGCGGTGTTGAAGCCGGCCCGGTCGGACAGGATCCGGAAGTCGCAGGCGAAGGCGAGCGAGGCGCCCGCGCCGGCCGCCACCCCGCCGACCGCGGCGACGGTCGGCTTGCGCATCCCGGCCAGCGCCCGGGTCAGCGGGTTGTAGTGCTCGGCGACGGTCCGCAGTGCGCCCTCGCCGGTCTCCTCGGCCCGCTTCAACAGCGTCAGGTGCTCGTTCAGGTCCTGCCCGACGCAGAACGCCCGCTCGCCCGCACCGGTCAGCAGCACCGCCCGCACCGCCGGGTCCTCGGCGGCGGCGACGACGGTGTCGCGCAGCGCCACCTTGGTGGCGACGTCGAGGGCGTTCATCGCCTCCGGACGGTTGATGGTGATGACGGCCAGCCCGCCGTCGAGCTCGTACAGCACGGAATCGGACATGGGTGAGGGCTCCCGGGTGATCGTCGTGGTGTCGGTGTCGTGTGCCAGGATGCCGGAGCACGCGGCGGCCTGGGGAGTGTGAGGTATCGCACCTTCCGGTCGCGTCCGCACTGCCGCCACGCCGGGGCTTATGACGGGAATTGCGGCGGTTGGGGGCGGTCCGGCCGAGGTTGCACCGAGAGTGATGTTGGTCATCAGCCCGTGGCATGCGGGATAATGGCTTCCGATCAATGCGTTCGATACCGGCGGTGGACGGACTGCCGGTGCGTAGCTGAGCGGTTGCAGGAAGGGGAACGAGCATGGCGGCCATGAAGCCGCGGACGGGTGACGGCCCGCTCGAAGTCACCAAGGAAGGGCGGGGCATCATCATGCGCGTTCCGCTCGAAGGCGGCGGACGCCTTGTGGTGGAGCTCACGCCTGACGAGGCCGAAGCCCTGGGCGATGCCCTGATGAAGGTCACCGGCTGACCCAGCGGGTGCTCGCCGTCTCCTGGAGATGTGCCGCCGGGCCCGGGTGCGACGTCATGTCGGCCCGGGTCCGCGCGTTTTCCCGCCCGTTCCCGCCCGCCTCGGCGGTGACTACCGTTTGACGGCGCAGAGCAGCCCGTCCGAGACCGGCAGCAGCGCCGGCAGCAGGGCCTCGCTCTCCCGGACGTCCCGGACCAGGTCCCGCACCGCGCCGGTCTGCGGGTCCTGCAGCTCCGGCTCGGCCAGCCGGCCCTCCTGGAAGACCCCCTCGAAGCAGACCATCCCGCCCGGTCGCAGCAGCCGCAGCGACTCCAGCAGGTACTCGCGCGACTCGGCCGGATCGCCGTCGCAGAACACCAGGTCGTACTGGCCGTCGGCGAGCCTGGGCAGCACCTCCAGCGCCCGCCCCGGTATGAACCGGGAGCGGTTGGCCGCGAAACCGGCCGCCTGGTACGCCTCGCGGGCCAGCTGCTGGTGCACCGGCTCCGAGTCGACGGTGGTGAGCACGCCGTCCGGCCGCATCCCGCGGAGCAGGTAGACCCCGGACACCCCGGTGCCGGTGCCGATCTCGGCCACCGCCTTGGCGTCCAGCGCGGCCGCCAGCAGCCGCAGGCAGGCCCCGCCGCTCGGCCCGATCGCGCGTATGCCGGTCCGCGCGGACTGCGCCCGGGCGTAGGTCAGCACCGCGTCCTCGCCCACGTAGGTGTCGGCGAGGGCCGTACGCGCGGGCCCGAAGTCGCTGATGGCTGCCTCTCTCGGAGCCCCGGGTGGCGGCCCGGTGCCGGGGGATGTCGATATTTCCTGCCACAGATTACTGGCCGACCGGGAACCGCGTACTGCGGCGGGCCGTTGTCATGACGGACCGGGTGCGGGAGACCTCCCGGGCACTTTTATCCGGGCTTGACGGGTGAGGTGGATATGGTGGTGGCCCTGCTGGGCAGAAGAGCCGACCGAGGAGGTGTGGCCGAGGGCGACGTCCCCGTGCGGCGGCACTTCCGCGGCACCGCGTCGGCCCGTACGCCGAAGCCCGTGATGAACCAGCCTGCGCACTCCGACCTGGACCAGCCCGCCGCCGCCACGCCGGTCGCCGGTACCGCCGAGGCCCCCGCTCTCGCGACCTTCGCCGAGGGCCCCGACGCGCAGACCTGGACTCCGCCCTCCTGGGAGGAGATCGTCGAGGCGCACAGCGCCCGCGTCTACCGGCTCGCCTACCGTCTGACGGGTAACCAGCACGACGCCGAGGACCTCACCCAGGAGGTCTTCGTCCGGGTGTTCCGTTCGCTGTCCACCTACACCCCCGGCACGTTCGAGGGCTGGCTGCACCGGATCACCACCAACCTCTTCCTGGACATGGTCCGCCGCCGCCAGCGCATCCGCTTCGACGCGCTCGGCGAGGACGCGGCGGAGCGGCTCGCCTCCCGCGAGCCCAGCCCGGCCCAGCACTTCAGCGACACCCACTTCGACGCCGACGTGCAGCAGGCCCTGGACACGCTCGCCCCGGAGTTCCGCGCGGCCGTGGTGCTCTGCGACATCGAGGGCCTCTCGTACGAGGAGATCGCCGCCACGCTGGGCGTCAAGCTCGGCACCGTCCGCAGCCGCATCCACCGCGGCCGCTCGCACCTGCGCGCCGCGCTGAAGCACCGCGCCCCCGGCTCGGCCCCCGGCCGTGAGCGCCGCGGCGGCTCGGAGGAGCCGGTGCCGGTCGGCGTCGGGGCGGTCGAAGCCGCGGTCGCGCCCGGTGGGCGCGGACGGAGGCGATCGTGAGCGGAACCAGCCGGTCCGGCTCGGACCGGTCGGACGCGTCCGGCCGGTCCCTGACCCGGCGGAGCTGGGCCCTGCCGGGTCGTCGCGGTACCGACGAACCCGGTGAGCCCGTGCTGCCCGCACTGGCGCTGCCCGCCGACACCGCCCTGCACGCGCTGCCGGTACGGCCCGTGGAGCCCGCCGTCGAGGAGCACCACCTCGGCGACCGCCTCTCCGCCTTCCTGGACGGCGAACTCGGCCACGACTCGCGCGAGCGGGTCCAGGCGCACCTGGCGACCTGCCCGCAGTGCCTCGCCGAGGCCGACGAGGGCCGCGCCGTCAAGCACCTGCTGGCCCGCACCGGCACGCCCGGCCCGTCCGCCGGGCTGATGGCCCGGCTGATGGCCGTCGGCAACCTCCCCGAGGACGGCCCGGCGGCCGGCGACTGGCCCCCCGGGCGCGGGCACCGCGATGACGACGACCTGCCCGGCGGCGGGGTCGCAGCTACCGGCACGCTCGGCGGCAGCCGGCTCACCGGCGGCTCCTTCGGCCGCGGCGCCGGGGCCTCCTTCGGCGCGGGCGCGCTCGGCGCCGACACCCCGGTCCCCGGGGTCGACCCGCGCGCCTTCGGGCGCGGCACGGTGCTGCGGCCGCTGATGGGCCGACGCTCCGCGCGTCCCGAGCCCGCCGCCGGACCGGACCGCGACGCCCGGCCGCAGCCGACCGCGGCCGCCCTCCGCTCCTCCGCGCGCGGACGCCGCCTGGTCTTCGCCGCCGCGGGCGCCTTCTCCGTCGCCGCGGTCACCCTCGGCGGCGTCGGCGGGCTCTCCCCGCAGGGCGAGGACCGCCACGGCACGACCGTCAGCCCGGCCGGCGGCAACGCCGGCACCGGCCGCGGCGGCGGCCTCGTCCCGATGAACGCGCAGGTCCCGGTGGACTTCCCGGCCCGCGCGGTCGCCGCGACCCGCGACGCGTCCCCGCCGGCCACCCCGGAGCGCTACCCCGGCGGCATCGCCGCCCTGCGCCAGCAGACCCGCTAGCACCTCCCTCGCGTCCGGTTTCGACGGACCCGGCCACCGGCAGGTCTTTACCACGGCTTCATCGCAGCGTGGGCCAGGGACTCGCCGGTGGCCATTACCCTGTAGGAACCGTCGTCCGACGAGCTAGGGAGCAAAGGTGTTCAGCGACGTAGGCGGGCTGGAGATCCTGACCCTGATCGTGATGGCGATCATCATCTTCGGCCCGGACAAGCTCCCGAAGCTGATCCAGGACACCATGGGCTTCATCAAGAAGGTCCGCTCCTTCGCCGACAACGCGAAGGAGGACATCCGCAGCGAGCTCGGCCCCGAGTTCAAGGACTTCGAGTTCGAGGACCTCAACCCCAAGACCTTCGTCCGCAAGCAGCTCATGGGCGGCCAGGAGGACCCGCTGGGCCTCAAGGAGATGAAGGACTCGCTGGACATCCGCTCCGTCCTGGACGACAAGCCCGCGACGCCGGTGAACGGCCGCAGCGGCAGCGTCAGCTTCGACAAGGCCGCGGCCCCGGCGCCCGCCTCCGCCGGCGCCCCGCTGGCGCCCGGCGAGCGGCCCCCGTTCGACCCCGACGCCACCTGACCCGCGCTCCGGTACGACGCTCCGGCAGCACGCCACCGCCCCGCCCGGTCGCCCGGCTGAGCGGGGCGGTGGCGTGTGCGCCGCTATTGTGCTGATTGTTCCCACCGGGCCGTCCTGAGCCGTCCGTCACATTCCGCGCCGTCGCGGACCAGGAACCGCCCCCGGGAACGCCGCGGTACGCCACCATGGGAGCGCGCCACGGCAGGCAACGTGCGTTTGAGGAGGCCCGGGGATGGACGCGACGAGTCAGGCGGGAGGGGTGACGGCCACGGCCGGCGGCCCGGTGGTCGGCGGACAGGCCGGCCCGGCGGACCCGCTGGTGCCCTACCTGTCCGCAGACTTCCCCTGGTACGGGCTGGACGAGGGCTGGACCGGCCGCCGCTACCTGATGCAGGCCGGCGCCGGCACCCGCGCCGCGGGCAGCGTCGACTACGGCTCGCTCGGCCACGGCGACGAGCCCGCCAAGCAGTACGAGCCGCGCGACATGCGGAAGTTCGCGGCCGTGGTCACCGTCGCCCGCCGCGACAGCCGCCGCAGCGCCGACAACACCGGCATCCTGGAGGCGACCAGCGCCTCCTCCGCCGCCTGGCTGGCCGGCTCCGGCCTGCTCGCCGCGACCTGGCCCGGCCAGCTGGACCGCGCGCTGCGCCAGGACTGGCTGGACCAGCAGAGCAGCCTCGCCTGGGACCTCGCCGACGACCTGGCCGGCCCCGGCTGGTCCACCCTGAGCCTGCCGGTCAACGGTCTGCCGCAGCCCTTCCGCTACCGCGAGTCCGAGTACGGCTGGGTGCTGGCCGGCGAGGCCCCCGGCGTCCTGCTCGGCGCCTACGGCCGCGGCGTCAGCGCCTACGGCGTCGGCTTCTCCACCCTGCCGGACCTGGCCGGCTACACCCGCCCGTAGGGGCCGGAACACGACGAAGGGGCCGGTGATTCATGGAGAATCACCGGCCCCTTCGGCTCGGGGCGGGGCGGTTACCGCCTCAGAACTTGTTCTTGGGCGTCAGCCCGAGCGACATCCCGGACAGGCCGCGCTGGCGGCCGCCGAGCTTGCCGGCCACCGCGCGCAGGGCCGCGCCGGCCGGGGAGTCGGGCGCGGCGAGCACGACCGGGCGGCCGTCGTCGCCGCCCTCGCGCAGCCGCACGTCGATCGGGATCGAGCCCAGCACCGGGACGGTCGCGCCGACCGTACGGGTGAGCGCGTCCGCGACGGTCTGACCGCCGCCGGTGCCGAAGACGTCGATCATCTCGTCGCAGTGCGGGCACGGCATGCCGGACATGTTCTCGATCACGCCGACGATCTTCTGGTGGGTCTGCACCGCGATGGTGCCGGCCCGCTCGGCCACCTCGGCCGCGGCCATCTGCGGGGTGGTGACGATGAGGATCTCGGCATTGGGGACCAGCTGGGCCACCGAGATCGCGATGTCGCCGGTGCCGGGCGGCAGGTCCAGCAGCAGCACGTCCAGATCGCCCCACCAGACGTCGGCGAGGAACTGCTGGAGCGCGCGGTGCAGCATCGGCCCGCGCCAGACCACCGGGGTGTTGCCGGGGGTGAACATGCCGATCGAGATGACCTTCACGCCGTTCGCCTGCGGCGGCATGATCATGTCCTGGACCTGGGTGGGCCGGCCCTCGACGCCCAGCATGCGCGGCACGCTGTGGCCGTAGATGTCGGCGTCCACGACGGCGACCTTCAGGCCGTCGGCGGCCATCGCGGCCGCCAGGTTGACCGTCACCGAGGACTTGCCGACGCCGCCCTTGCCGGAGGCGACGGCGTAGACGCGGGTCAGCGTGCCCGGCTTGGCGAACGGGATCTCCCGCTCGGGGGCGCCGCCGCGCAGCAGCTGGGAGAGCTCCTTGCGCTGCTCGTCGCTCATCACGTCGAGCTCGACCTCGACGCCGGTCACGCCGGGGACCTTCCCGACCGCCTCGCGGACCCGGGTGACGATGGTGTCGCGCATCGGGCAGCCGGAGACCGTCAGGTAGACCGCGACGCGCACCGCGCCGCCCTCGGCGATCTCGACCGATTTCACCATGCCGATCTCGGTGATCGGACGGTTGATCTCCGGGTCGTTGACGGTCGCCAGCGCCTGGCGTACGGACTCCTCCGTGACGCCGGCCGCGACCTCTGTCTCGTTGGCCATGCCTTGATGGTACGGCGCCGGGCGAACCGCTTAACCCGCCGGTAGCGTGCCGCCGGTCACAGCGGCGCCACGCCGGCGCCACCCCCCGCGCCGCGTCGCCGTCACAGCGGCTCGGGGGCTTCCCGGCGCTCCTCGATCTCCCTGAGCAGTGACTGCAGTTCGCTGCGGATGAAGTCACGGGTGGCGACCTCGCCGAGCCCGTGCCGCAGGGCGGCGACCTCGCGGGTCAGGTACTCGGTGTCCGCGATGTTGCGGTCGCTGCGGGCCCGGTCCTGCTCCATGTTGACCCGGTCCCGGTTGTCCTGGCGGTTCTGCGCCAGCAGGATCAGCGGGGCCGCGTACGAGGCCTGGAGCGAGAGCGCCAGGGTCAGGAAGATGAACGGGTACTCGTCGAAGCGCACGGTCGCGGGCAGCAGGCTGTTCCACGCTATCCAGACGACGACCACCACCGTCATCCAGACGATGAACCGCCCGGTGCCGAGGAAGCGGGCGATCCGCTCGGAGAGGACGCCGAACGCCTCCGGGTCGTAGGAGGGCAGCGAGAGCAGGCCGGGGCGGGCGGTGCGCGGCTGGTCGAGCCGGGCGCGGCCGGTACCGGTGATCGGGATGGTCTCCACCCGCCGCTCACGGGCGCCCTCGCGGGTGCGCAGCTCGCGCAACCGGCGAAGCTGGCGCAGTTCGCCCTGCAGGCGCCGGCGCGCGGAGTCGTCCGGCCGGCCGTTGCGGTCACCGTCCACCGGTCACCCCTTCCCTCTCGTCGTGGTGGGTGTCGTCGGCGTGCAGCGCGGCGTCGCGCCAGTCCTCCGGCAGCAGGTGGTCGAGCACGTCGTCGACGGTGACCGCGCCCAGCAGGTGGTCCATCTCGTCCACGACCGGCGCGGCGACCAGGTTGTACGTCGCCAGGTAGCTGGTGATCAGCGACAGCGGGGTGTCCGGCGGCAGCGGGTCCAGGTCGTCGTCCACCAGCGAGCCGACCAGCACGTACGGGGGTTCGCGCAGCAGCCGCTGGAAGTGCACGGTGCCCAGGTAGCGGCCGGTCGGGGTCTCGTTCGGCGGGCGGCAGACGAAGACCTGCGCGGCGAGCGCGGGCTTGTGGTCGCTGATCCGGACCCGGGCCAGCGCCTCGGCGACCGTCGCGTCCGGTTCCAGCACGATCGGCTCGGTGGTCATCAGACCGCCGGCGGTGTCCTCCTCGTACGTCAGCAGGCGGCGCACCGGCGCGGCCTCGTCCGGCTCCATCAGTTGGAGCAGCCGCTCGGCCTCGTCGCCGGGCAGCTCGGAGAGCAGGTCGGCGGCGTCGTCCGGGTCCATCGCCTCGAGGACGTCGGCGGCGCGCTCCTCCTGGAGCTTGCCGATGATCTCGACCTGGTCGTCCTCCGGCAGCTCCTCCAGGACGTCGGCCAGCCGCTCGTCGTCCAGCGCGGCGGCCACCTCGGCGCGGCGCTTGGCGGACAGGTGGTGCATCACGCTGGCGAGGTCGGCGGGGCGCAGCTGCTCGAAGGTGGCGAGCAGGTTGGCGGCGCCCTGGTCCTGCTCGGGCAGGGAGAAGCCGGTGACGTCCTGCCAGTCCAGGGTGAGCCGCTCGCCCTTGGCCTTGCGCAGCCGCCCAGCCCGGCCGACCTGGACGAAGACCTTGCTGATCTCCCACTCGCGCAGCCGGGTCTGCACCATGCCGACGTCCAGCACGGTGACGTCCTCGCCGGTCTTGGACCAGGTGACGGTGCGGTCCAGCAGCTCGGCGAGCACCAGGGTCTCGGACGGGCGCTGCTCGAAGCGGCGCAGGTTGATCACGCCGGTGGTGAGCACCTGGCCGGACTCCAGGCTGGTCACCCGGGTCATCGGGAGGAAGATCCGGCGTCGGCCGACCACTTCGACCACCAGGCCCAGCACGCGCGGCGGGCGCCCGCCGAGCCGCAACGAGACGACCACGTCCCGGACCCGACCGACCTGGTCGCCGTTCGGGTCGAAGACCGCGATGGCGGACAGATGGGAGATGAAGACCCGGGTGCCTGGCCCTGCCATGGACTCCCTCGACTCGCTCGACGCCGTGCGCGGTGCACCGGGGCGCACCCGGGGCCAAATCTACCCGCGAGTGCCGGGCCCGGCCCGACGAGGAACACTAGCGGCCGGAGGAGTCCTCGGCATGACGCTTTAGCGGCGCTTGAACAGCAGTTTGGGCAGGCCGGCCGGGATCGGGCGGCGGGTGGTGGCCGGGGTGGGCATCGGCTGGGCGGCGAGCGAGCCGTCCGGCATCGCGCCCGGGCGCTCGGTGAGCGGGCCGGCGGGCTCCAGCCGCAGCACCCGGCACTCGCGGGCCCAGCGCTCGGTGATCGCGTCGGTGTCCGGGGCGTTCAGCCGCTTGCCCTTGAGCTCCTCGACCGCGCCCTGCCAGGCTTCGCTGCCCGGGGTGAGTTCGACCACCCGGGCGCTCCAGCCGGTCAGCCGGCCGCCCTTGTCCTTGCTGCGGACGGTGACCGCGGCTCCGGCGCCGGGGGTCAGGCCGTGCAGCGGCTGCTCGCCGCCCTCGCCGACCACCACGACCGCGCCGTCGTGCCAGGCGTGCCACAGCGGCCGGGGCTGCTCCTGCCCGTCCGCGCACACCCAGAGGAGGCCGGACTTCTTCGCGGCCTCCTCCAGCAGGGCCTGGTCGAGGAAGGCGTCGGCGGTCGCGGCAGCGGGCGTACGGTCCATGGCCGACAGCGTACGGGTTTCCCGCCCTTTCCCGTCCGCCGGATGTCCCGGTCCGGCCCGCCCGGCGTCCCGGCTCCGCGCCTCCGACGTCCCAGCCTCCACGCGTCCGATGTCTCAGCCCCCGGGCGACAGTTCCATTACTGCGTCACGGGCCTTACCGTATGAGCCGCCCCACCCATCGCGACCAGCAGAGGAGCGCCGTGCCCGCCGCCCGGCCCGCGACCGCCCCCGCCCCCACCCCGGCCACCGGGTCCGCCGTCGATCCGAGGCCGGCGCACCCGCTCCCCACCCTCGACCTGCTGCTGCTCGCCGTCTCGATCGGCGGCATCTCGCTGTCCGGCCCGCTGATCAGCGCCACCGCCGCGCCCGCGCTGGCGATCGCCTTCTGGCGCAACGTCATGTCGGTCGGCGTCCTCGGCCCGTACGCGCTGCTGCGCCACCGCGCCGAGCTGCGCGGGATCGGGCGGCGGGCGCTGCTGCTGGCGATCGCGGCCGGGGCGCTGCTCGCCGTCCACTTCGCGCTGTGGATGCCCAGCCTGCGGATGACCTCGGTGGCCTCCGCCACCGCCCTGGTCACCACCACCCCGCTGTGGACCATCCTGCTGATGCGGCTGATGGGTGTCCGGGCGCCCCGGATGGTCTGGCTGGGCACGACCGTGGCCTTCGCCGGCGTGCTGGTGCTGACCGGGGTCGACCTCTCGCTCTCCCCGCGCGCGCTGCTCGGCGACTCGCTCGCCCTCGCCGCCGGACTGGCCGCGGCCGGGTACATGCTGCTGGGCGCCGAGGTCCGCAAGACCGTCAGCACCACCGCGTACACCCTGGTCTGCTACGCCACCACGGCGGTGGTCCTGCTCGGGATCTGCCTGGTGGCCGGGACCCCGATGGCCGGGTGGCCGACCGGGGTGTGGTGGCAGATCGTGCTGCTGATGGTCACCGCCCAGCTGCTCGGCCACTCGCTGAGCAACCGCGTGGTGCGCAGCCTCGGCCCGTCGCTGACCTCCACGGCCATTCTGCTGGAGACCCCGGGAGCGGCGCTGATCGCCGCCCTCTGGCTGGGCCAGTGGCCCCCGGCGGCCGCCTACCCGGCGGTGGTGCTGATCCTGCTCGGACTGGTCCTGGTCGCCCGCGGCGGGCGGCGCTGAGGCTCCCGGCGGGCGGCGCCGGCCGGCGCTGATGTCCGGAGCGGTCCGCCGCGCGGTCAGAGCCAGCCGTTGCGGCGGAAGCCCCGGTACATCCCGATGCAGATCACCACGACCCCGCCGAGCACCGCGGGGTAGCCCCACGGCTGGTGCAGCTCGGGCATGTAGTCGAAGTTCATGCCGTAGACGCCGGTGATCATGGTGGGCACCGCGAAGATCGCCGCCCAGGCGGTGATCTTGCGCATGTCCTCGTTCTGCGCCACGGAGACCTGCGCCAGGTTGGCCTGGAGCAGCGAGTTCAGCAGCTCGTCGAAGCCGTGCACCTGCTCGGCGACCCGGGCCAGGTGGTCGGCGACGTCCCGGAAGTACTTCTGGATGTCCGGGTCCACCAGCCGCTGCAGCGGCTCGGACAGCTGCTGCATCGGGCGCAGCAGCGGCACCACGGCGCGCTTGAACTCCAGGACCTCGCGCTTGAGTTGGTAGACCCGGCCGACGTCGGCGCTGCGTCCGCCCTTGGCCGAGAAGACGCCGTACTCGATCTCGTCCACGTCGTTCTGCAGCCGCTCGGCGACCAGCAGGTAGTTGTCCACGACGTGGTCGGCGATCGCGTGCAGCACCGCCGACGGGCCCTTGGCGAGCAGTCCGGCCTGGTCCGCGTCGGCCTCCAGGCGGTGGCGCAGCTCCTGCAGCGAGCCGTGGCCGCCGTGCCGGACGGTGATCACGAAGTCCCGCCCGGCGAACACCATCAGCTCGCCGGTGTCGACCACCTCGCTGGTGGGCGTGAGCTGGTCGTGCTCCACGTAGCGGATGGTCTTGAAGACGGCGAACAGCACGTCGTCGTAGCGCTCGACCTTGGGCCGCTGGTGCGCGTGCACCGCGTCCTCGACCGCGAGCGGGTGCAGGCCGAAGCGCTGGGCGATCCCCTCGAACTCCTCCTCGGTCGGCTCGTGCAGCCCGATCCAGCTGAACGAGCCCGCGCCGTCCGGGAGTTGCTGCTCGGCCCTGACCCGGCGGGCGGCCTCGCGCGGGCTGCAGGCCTCGCCCTTGCGCTTGCCGTGCTGGTAGACCGCGCAGTCCACGACCGCCGAGGCGGCGTCCTCGGTCAGGACGTCGTACACCCCGGCCGCGACCCGGCGGCGGTTGGTGCGAACGGCGGCACGCAGGCTGTTGATCATCGACATGGCAGGCTCCCAGGGGCAGGGAGCCGTCGCACGGCAGCGCGGAAGAAGAAACGTTCGGCCGCGGTACGACGGCGAAGAACACCGGTGACAGGGGGATGAAAGTGCTCTCCCGGCCGGTCCGTCTCCGTGGGGCCGGCGCCCGGGGCTATCGCGGCTGATTCAGCCGATTGGGCCTGCGGGGCGCGGGGTACGGGGAAGGCGGGGCCGGGCAGAGCTGCCGGTACTGCATGGTCGGCCGGTATCCACCGCAACCACCTCCTTCGCGCCGCCGCCCCGGGATGGAAGGATCCCGGTGGCCAGTCGCTCACCCTAACATCTGACCGGCCATCGGTGCCGACGGGTTTCCGAGCCTTTACGGGCCCTTGACGTGCCGCCCCTCCGAGCCGCCCGCCCGTGGCCCGCCCGCCCCAGCGGGTTACGCTCACCGGCATGGCCCACGACTTCCCGCTCTTCGGCGACCCCCACGGCGGCAGCTCCCCGGAGCTCACCCGGGAGGCGGTGCTGGCCGCCGTCGAGGCCCGGCTGATCTCCGCCTTCGGCGAGCCGAGCGGCCGTGCCGCGGTCACCTTCCTCGGCACCGACCGGATCGAGGTGCTGCGCTTCGGCCCGGACGCCGAGGGCCTGGTGCGGTACGCGACGCTCGGGATGGCCGCCGCGCCGATGGCCGACCCGACCGCGATGGTCGCCGACCAACTGCGCGGCCCGCGCGTCGAACTGGTGCTGACCGTCCGCGGCGGGCGCGACAGCGTGCTGCGCAGCCTGGCCACCTTCGCCGCGACCCCGCAGGTCGAGGGCCTGGTGGTGGCCCCGGGCGGTTCGCTGGACCTCGGCGCCCCGCTCTGGGACGGCGCGCCCTTCACCTCGGTGCTGGCCGCCGAGCCCGGCGGCCTGGTCGAGGACCTGGAGCTGGCCGAGCCGGCCGAGCCGGTCCGCTTCCTGCCGCTGCTGCCGATGACGCCCAACGAGGCGGGCTGGAAGCGGGTGCACGGCGCGGCCGCACTCCAGGAGCGCTGGCTGAACCAGGGCACCGATCTGCGCGACCCGGACCGCCGCGGCGTCAAGCTGGACTGACGGTCGCTCAGTCGGGCCGGCGCGTGGCAATGTCCGCACGCCCGCCCTCACTCCGGTACGCCGGAGCGCGGCGGCCGGCGTCCTCAGCGCTCGATCGGCTTCGCGCCGGTGGCCTGCGCCAGCAGCGCCTGGTACACCGCCGGGTCGGTGGTGTGCTCGCCGAGCCGGACGGTCTTGCGGGTGCCGTGGTAGTCGCTGGAGCCGGTGACCAGCAGGCCGAGCTCGCCGGCCAGCCCGCGCAGCCGGGCCCGGGTCTCCTCGTCGTGGTCGGTGTGGTCGACCTCCAGCGCGGCCAGCCCGGCCGCCGCGAGGTCGGCGATCACCCCGTCCGGGACGGTCCGACCGCGCTTGACCGCGCCCGGGTGGGCGAAGACCGGCACCCCGCCGGCCGCCCGGACCAGCCGGACCGCCTCGATCGGGTCGGTCTCGTGCTTGCGGACGTCCGCCCGGCCGCCGTTGGCCAGCCACTCGGGGGTGAAGGCGTCCGAGACGGTGGCGACCACGCCCGCCTCGACCAGCGCGCTGGCGATGTGCGGCCGGCCGACCGAGCCGGCGCCCGCGATCCGCTGCACCTGCTCCCAGTCGATGTCCGCGCCGAGCTCCCGGCAGCGCTCGACGATCGCCCGCCCGCGCCGGAACCGGTCGGTGCGCACCAGCTCCCGCTCGGCCGCGAACCGCGGCTCCTCGGGGTCGAACAGGTACGCCAGCAGGTGCATGCTTACGCCGTCCACGACGCAGGACAGCTCCGCGCCCGGGACGACGGTCAGCCGGGCGCCGCCGGGCAGTGCGTGCACCGCCTCGGCGGCCTCGGCGTGCCCGGCCACGGTGTCGTGGTCGGTGAGCGCCACGACGTCGAGGCCCGCGGCGACCGCCGCCGCGACCAGTTCGGTCGGGCTGTCGGTGCCGTCGGAGGCGTTGCTGTGGGCGTGCAGGTCGATGCGCACGGGTCGGCTCCTGGGGGCTCTTGGGTGCCGCCCAGGATAGGCCGTCGGGGGCGGGGAGGCCCCTGGCGCAGGGCTCAGCCGAGCAGCCGGGGGGAGAGCGCCCCGCAGGGCAGCAGGTCCAGCTCGGCGCCGGCCTCCCGCAGGTCGGTGAGCACCAGCTCGTCGTACATCACCAGCGCGGACTGCTCGGGCCAGGCGATCGCCCACAGCCAGAGCCCGCGGGCCTCGCCGACGAACACCGCGCGGTCGGCCGGGGCGTCCGGGACGTGGAACATCGGGGTGGGCCGCCCGGCGGCCATCAGCTTGGCGTCGGCGGGCTTGTAGAGGCCGACGGAATCACCCGGGTCCGGCCCCGGGAGCCCGGCGTAGCGGGCGCCGAGCCCGACCCCCAGCTCCTCGGCGACCAGCACCAGCTCGCCGAAGCCGCCGAGCGGCGCCGGGCCGGAGCAGGCGACGGCGGTGGCGCGGGCACCCGAGACGTCGTCGCCGACGTGGGCGATGCCGGTGTAGAGCCAGCCGACCGGGAGCGGCCAGGGCAGCCAGACGGGGACCTGGGAACGGGCGACGGCGACGCCGAGGGCCTCGACACTCGGGGGCAGCACCGGCTGCATCGGGTGCACCGCTCCGTGCCGGTCGCACTGCCAGGTGTCTGAGAACAGACCGGGGGCGCGGACCCGACCGGCGCACCTCGGGCAGCTTGGCTCGCCCCTCATAGCCGACAACGCTCCTCCCTCCGGACCGCCGCGTCAAGGACGATCACCCGTACGGAGGGCTCGGCGGCACCTGTCGATGGCGGACGCCCGGCCGGCGCCGGGTGGGCGCGGACGGTTCCCGTTGGGGGATGTCCCGTGAGGGGCGGCGGCAAACGTCCGGGCGCCGACCCCGGACGCGCTGACGCCCCGTCATCGGCGGTTGCGGTGACGGGGCGTCAGTCGGGTATCGGAACATCCGGATCGGACGTTCCCGGCTCGTCTGCGGCGGGTGAGGGCTCCGGGTCGGAGGCGCCGCGCGGGGTCAGACGGTCGGGCACGGCCGGATGAGCAGGCGTTCGCCGGTGCGGGCGGCGGCCTGGACGTGCTCGCGCACGGTCGCGGCGTCGACGATCAGGCGGTCGGTGGCGGAGCCGTTGGTGTCGTCCAGTCGGACGATCTCGAAGCGCATGGTCTTCGTCATGGGCGTCTCCTTTCCTGGCCCCGCGGGGCGGGGCGGTCGCGGCTGAGTGGGTATCAGCCCTTTCGGGATCGTGCGGTTCCGGCGAAGCGGCCGGACCGGGCGGGTCGTGCGTGCGGCGGTCTGCTGCGGCAAGGGCTCCCCCTGCTTGCCTGGTGCGTCCATTGCCTCGTGAACCACGGTGTCGTGGTGGTGCTACCGGGCCGTTGCCTGTCCGTGAAGTCCAGGTTTCCGGTGGTGCGCGTCGACGCAGAGGCCGGCGATGATTCCCGGACAGAATCAAAGATTACCGTAACTAACGACTTTTGTCCTGCGTTGAGACCGGTCGACGTCCAGAAGTGGTACAGACCACTTCCGGGTGGGTGCGGCGTGACGGGCCGGTCAGGCCCGGGGCGGGGTGCCGGTCAGGCCCAGAACGCGGCGAGCGCCTCGGCGGTCGCGGCCGGCTGTTCGGCGTTGGGGGAGTGGCCCGCGTCCGCGATGACCACCCGGCGGGCGCCCAGGCGCTCGGCCATCCCGGTCTGCTCCGGGACCGGCCAGGCGTAGTCCCGCACGCCGGACAGCACCAGCACCGGCAGCCCGGCGGTGGCGGCGGCCAGCTCGGCCACCCGGTCCGGTGCGGCGACCAGGTGCCCGCCGGTGACGGACAGCGCCCGCGGCACACTGGCCAGCCAGCGGCGGTGCAGGAACTCCGCGACGGCCGGCTCCGGGCGCGGCTGCCCGCTGTCGGCGTCCAGCTGCCGCATGACCTGCCAGATCGCCTCCAGGTCCATCACCTGCAGCGCGTCCAGCAGCAGCTTGGTACGGGCCGCCTCGGCCGGGTAGATCGCGCCCGGACCGGTCGACATCAGGGTCAGCGACCGCCAGGGCAGGGGGCCGTGCGCGGCGGCGGCGAGCACCGCCTCCCGGACCACCTGGCCGCCGAAGGAGTGCCCCAGCAGGTGCAGCGGCCCGCCCTGCGCCGCCAGCGCCTCGGTGAGCGCCCGTACGTCCGCGCCCAGCTCGGCGACGGCGTACGCGGCCGGGTCGTCCGTCCCGCCGGTCTCGTACTGCCCGCGCTGGTCCACCGCGGTCACCCGGTATCCGGCCGCCGCCAGCGGCTCCAGCAGCCCGATGAAGTCCTCCTTGCTGCCGGTGAACCCGGGCACCAGCAGCGCCGACCCCCGCACGGCTCCCGAGGGCTCCGCCCGCAACGCCGCGAACTCCCCGCGCCCGGTGACCACCCGCTCGGCCCGCGCACACCCGGGCAGGCTCAGAAACGGCGGCGTGCTCATGGGCTGCTCCCTGCTCTCCTGCCGGCGACTCCCGGTGTCCCCAAGCCTAGGGTCCGTCGTCGAAGCCCCGCCTGCGGGGACTTGCAGACGGACCCTGGGGGCGGGAACGCCCGAGGGGGCGGGCCGGGCCGGGTGGCCGGGCTCGCCCCCTCGGGGGAGTGCGTTGCCGGTCAGCTCTCCGGGGTCGCCTCGACGGTCGCGGCGGCCTTGCGGGTGCGGGTGCGCTTGCGCGGGGCCGGGACCTCGGCGCCGGCCTCGGTGGCCGGGGCTTCCGGGGCCTCCGGAGCGGTCGCGGCGGTGGCCGCGGCCTTGCGGGTGCGCTTGCGCGGGGCGGGCTTCTCCTCGGCCGGGGCCTCGGTGGCGACCGCCTCGACCGCGGCCTCGACGGCCTCGGCCTTCGGCTTGCGGGTGCGGGTCCGGGTGGCGGGCTTCTCCGCTGCCGGCGCCTCGGCAGCGGTCTCGGCGGTGGCCGCCGCCTTGCGGGTGCGCCTGCGCGGGGCGGGCTTCTCCTCGGCCGGAGCCTCGGCGACGACCGCCTCGACCGCGGCCTCGACCACCGCGGCGGCCTCGGCGACGACGGCCTCGGCAGCGGCCTCGACGGCCTCCGCCTTCGGCTTGCGCGTCCGGGTACGGGTCCGGGCAGCCGGCTTCTCGGCCACCGGCGCCTCGGCGACGACGGTCTCGGCGGCCTTGACCGTCTCGACGACCTCGACGACCTCGGCGGTCTCGACGACCGCAGCCGCGGCGACGGCCTCGCCGGCGCCACCGCGCGAGCGGCGGCGGCGACGGCGCGGCGCGGCCTCGCCCTCGGTGCCCTCGACGGCCGGAGCCGCCACGGCGGCCTCGGTCACGGCGGCAGCGGCCTCGCCCTCGGTGCCGACCGCCGAGCCCCGACGGGTGCGGCGGCGCTCACGGGTGCGGCGCGGCTTCTCCTCGGTCTCGACCGGCGCGGCGGCGGCCGGACGGTCCGAGCCGCCCTGCCCGCCGCGACCGCGGCCGGAACGGCCGGAGCGGCTGCCGCGTCCGCCGGTCTCGCCGAGGTCCTCGACCTCCTCCGCGTTGAGCCCCGCCCGGGTCCGCTCCGAGCGCGGCAGGACACCCTTGGTGCCCGGCGCGATCTTCAGCAGCTCGTACAGGTGCGGCGAGGTGGAGTAGGTCTCCTCCGGGTCGTTGAACGACAGGTCCAGCGCCTTGTTGATCAGCTGCCAGCGCGGGATGTCGTCCCAGTCGACCAGGGTGACGGCGGTGCCGGAGGCGCCGGCCCGGCCGGTGCGGCCGATCCGGTGCAGGTAGGTCTTCTCGTCCTCGGGGCACTGGTAGTTGATGACGTGCGTGACGCCCTCGACGTCGATGCCGCGAGCGGCGACATCGGTGCAGACCAGCACGTCGACCTTGCCGTTGCGGAAGGCCCGCAGGGCCTGCTCGCGGGCGCCCTGGCCGAGGTCGCCGTGGACCGCGCCGGCCGCGAAGCCGCGCTGGGTCAGCTGGTCGGAGACGTCGGCGGCGGTGCGCTTGGTGCGGCAGAAGATCATCGCCAGCCCGCGGCCCTCGGCCTGCAGGATGCGCGAGACCATCTCGACCTTGTCCAGCGAGTGGGCACGGAAGATGTGCTGCTCGATGTTGGCGACGGTGGTGCCGGTGTCGTCCGGGGCGGTGGCCCGGATGTGGGTCGGCTGGCTCATGTACCGGCGGGCGAGGCTGATGACCTGGCCCGGCATGGTCGCCGAGAACAGCAGGGTCTGCCGCTTGGCCGGCAGCATGGTGATGATCTTCTCGACGTCCGGCAGGAAGCCGAGGTCGAGCATCTCGTCGGCCTCGTCCAGGACCAGCGAGCGGACCTTGGACAGGTTCAGCTTCTTCTGCCCGGCCAGGTCGAGCAGTCGGCCCGGGGTGCCGACCACGATGTCGACGCCCTTGGTGAGCGCCTCGACCTGCGGCTCGTACGCCCGGCCGCCGTAGACGGCGAGGACGCGAACGTTGCGGACCTTGCCGGCGGTCTGCAGGTCGTTGGTGACCTGGGTGCAGAGCTCGCGGGTCGGAACGACGATCAGCGCCTGCGGGAAGTCGGAGAACTGCTCCTCGGTGGCCCGGCCGGCGTCCACGTCGGCGCGCACGACGACCCGCTCGATCAGCGGGAGGCCGAAGCCGAGGGTCTTGCCGGTGCCGGTCTTGGCCTGGCCGATGACGTCGTGGCCGGTCAGTGCGACCGGGAGGGTCATCTCCTGGATGGGAAAGGGGTGGACGATGCCGACGGACTCGAGTGCCTCGGCGGTCTCCGGGAGGATCCCCAGGTCCCGGAAGGTCGTCTTGATGGGTTCAGCGGTGGTGGACAGGGTGCTGCCTCTTCCGTGTGGGAGGGGCCGAGAGCGAGCGGCGGGCGGGCAGCCGCGCGGCTGCGTACGGGCCTGGGCGGCCCCGAATACAGCTGCGCGGACGCACAACCGCGCCGGTCCCTGCGGCCGGCCGGTGCGCGCTGCCCCGGTACGGGGCGCGTCGCCGGCGGCGTCGGGGAGGATTCCCGTGAGGGACCTGCGCGGGACCTCCGCCAGGGGGCGTGGTCTCGGCGGCCCTCGCTCGGCCACTGATGCGGTGCCAAGGCTTGAAGTCCAAGCCATGGTCGGAGCCGATCGGCTCTCCGACCGGGCATCCGCGTACGTGAGTACCCGTGCCTCCGGCGCGGACACGTCCGACTGGACGGTGACGCTACGGAGCGGGCTTGCGCGGGGCACCGAGAGGCGGTGACTCCGTGCGAGCACGACGGGGCTCCGTACCACCATACAGTCAGGCGACGACTCGAACACGTGACGCGTCTGACAATGCACCCGGCAAGCACCGCGTGACCAGGCGATCCGGCCGCCCGTCCGGGTGCGGCCGGTGGTGGGGGAGCCGGGTGCGCGGGACTAAGCTGGCAGGTCATGGAGACCCATGGTGAGACGCAGGACGCCGCGGCCGGCTCGATCGGCGACTGGGCCGCGTGCTCGGCCGACCCCGGCTACCGGGCGGCGGTGCTGGATCTGCTCGGCGCGCTCGCGTACGGCGAGCTGAGCGCCTTCGAGCGGCTCGCCGAGGACGCCAAGCTGGCGCCGAACCTCGCAGACAAGGCGGCGCTGGCCCGGATGGCCTCCGCCGAGTTCCAGCACTACCAGCGGCTGCACGACCGGCTCGCCGAGGTCGGCGCCGACCCGCAGGAGGCGATGCGGCCGTTCGTCGAGCCGCTGGAGCTGTTCCACCGGATGACGGCGCCCTCGGACTGGCTGGAGGGCCTGGTCAAGGCCTATGTCGGCGACGCCATCGCGACCGACTTCTACCGCGAGGTGGCCGTCCGGCTGGACGACGACACCCGCGAGCTGGTGCTCGGCGTCATGTCCGACACCGGCCACGCCCGCTTCGCCGTCGACAAGGTGCGCGAGGCGATCGAGGCCGACCCGCGGGCCGGCGGCCGGCTCGCGCTGTGGGGCCGGCGGCTGATGGGCGAGGCGCTCAGCCAGGCCCAGCGGGTGGTCGCCGAGCGTGACGCGCTGTCCAACCTGCTGGTCGGCGGCGTCCGGGTACAGGGCTTCGACCTGGTCGAGGTCGGCAAGATGTTCAACCGGATCACCGAGGCGCACACCAAGCGGATGGCCGCCCTGGGCCTGGCCAGCTGACCGACGCCGCCGGGGCCCGTCCTACGCCGCCCGGTGCTGCCGCGGTGCGCGGTGGGCGCCGCCGCGGTGCGGGTGGTGCCGGTGCGCCGGGGCCCGCCCGGCCGCCAGGTCGGGCCGGGCCAGCAGCGAGGTGAGCACGCCCGAGGCCAGCGCCGAGGCGGCGACCGACACCCCCGGGTAGTGGCCGTCCAGGCAGAAGTGCGCGATCACCCCGCCGACCAGGGCCGCCGCCAGCGCGGTGCCGAGGGTCAGCGCGCGGGCCGCCCGGAAGTACGCGGGCAGGGCCAGCAGCGCGGCGCCGCCCGTGACCAGGCCGACGAGGGCGAAGGCGATCGACTCGACCAGCAACACTGCCTCCCGGGGGACGGGCTAGCGGCACCGGCGCGCCGCACCTGTCGCCGTACCCCGCCCCACCCGGCCGTACACGCAGCGGTGCCCCGCTCCCTCGCGGGAACGGGGCACCGGAGCACTGCTCGGGCGGCGCCTCAGAGCGTGCCGAAGCCGACCTTGCGGACGGCCTGCTCGCCGATCTCCACGTACGCCAGGCGCTCGGCCGGGACGATGACGCGACGGCCGTGCTCGTCGGTCAGCGTGAGGAGCTTCTCCGTGCCCTCCAGCGCCTTCGCGACCGCGCTCTGGACCTCATCGGCAGTCTGCGAGCTCTCGATCACGATCTCGCGCGGCGCGTTCTGCACGCCGATCTTGACCTCCACGGCTTCCGTCCCTCCGGGGTTGCAGCCTCCACGCGCGGGCACCGGACCGCCTGGGACAAGCGTTCGCGACGACCGCGCCGTACGGCTTCACCATAGAGCACGGGATCAGCGGCCAGGCGATTGTCGGCGGATCACCCCTGGTGGGCACCCTCGCCGGGCTGCTCGCCCGGGTGCATCGGGAAGCCCTTGAGGCCGCGCCAGGACAGGCTGGCGACCAGCCGGACCGCCTCGTCGCGCGGGATCTCCAGGCCCTGCGAGAGCCAGTAGCGGGCGGTGATCTGGGCCAGGCCGCAGACGCCGGCGGCGAGCAGCTTGGACTCCGCCTCGGGCAGGTCGGTGTCCTCCTGGATCACCTTGCTGACCAGCGTCGCGCTCGCCTCGGAGGCCCGCTCCACCCGCTCGCGCACGGCCGGCTCGTTGGTCAGGTCCGACTCGAAGACCAGCCGGAAGGCGCCCGACTCGCTGGAGACGTAGTTGAAGTACGCCTCCATGGTGTTGGCCACGCGCTGCTTGTTGTCGGTGGTCGTCGACAGCGCCTCGCGGGTCGACTCGACCAGGGCGTCGCAGTGCTTGTCCAGCAGCGCCAAGTAGAGCTCCAGCTTCCCGGGGAAGTGCTGGTAGAGCACCGGCTTGCTCACCCCGGCGCGGTCGGCGATGTCGTCCATGGCGGCCGCGTGGTAGCCCTGCGCGACGAACACCTCCTGGGCGGCACCGAGCAGTTGTTCACGGCGGGCGCTTCGCGGCAGGCGGGCACCGCGCGGGCGCTCCTGCGCCTCCTGGATGGCCGTCACGGCGCTCCTCACTTCGGGTCTGTTCGGGGCTGGCAAGATGGCCGATTCTACTTTTCGGTAACCACGCCCGCGTCTGGCGAAGGCGAGAAAAGAGGTCGTCCTGGTTGTCAGGAGCCCACAATACGGCGCTGACCTCGGCCTCGGCAGTGGTGTGACGGGGGAGGAACGGCCGGACCACCCCGGGTGACTTTCCGGGCCCGTCTTCGGACTCCCGTCTGCCGGGCGACGCTCCCCCAGCCTTCGGCCGGGAGGTGCCCCCATCCTCCGCCTTGCGATGCACGCACCCCGACGCCGCCCCGCCCGCCCTCCGGGCGGACGACGGGAGTCCGAAGACAGGCCCATGCCCAGGGCTCACTACCATCGTCCACCATGAGCAGCGCTGAGCAGCAGGTACGTACGGTGGAGGTCCCCGGCGCGGTGCTCGCGGTGCACCGGCCCGCCGACGACGGCGTCGCCGCCGGGCGCGAACCCGGCCTCTTCGTGCACGGGCTCGGCGGCTCGGCCGCCAACTGGATGTCCCTGATGGACCGGCTCTCCGGCCTGGTCGACGGCGAGGCCGTGGACCTGCCCGGCTTCGGCCGCTCCAACCCGCCGACCGACGGCAACCTCACCGTCTCCGGCCACGTCCGCGCGGTGATCGGCTACCTGGAGGCCTCCGGGCGCGGCCCGGTCCACCTGTTCGGCAACTCCCTCGGCGGCGCGGTCGCCGTCCGGCTCGCCGCGCTCCGCCCGGACCTCGTGCGCACCCTCACCCTGGTCTCGCCCGCCCTGCCCGAGCTGCCCCCGCAGCGCTCCGCCTGGCCGACCGGCCTGCTCGCGGTGCCCGGGGTGCCCGCGCTGCTGCGCCGGATCGCCGCGAACGGGCGCGACGTCGAGGCCGCCGCCGACGACCTGCTGCGGCTGGTCTACGGCGACCCGGGCAGCCTGAGCCCGACCGTCCGGGCCGAGGCGGTCGCCGAGTACCGGCGCCGGCTGGAGGTGCCGCACGCGATGCAGGCGCTGATCGGCTCGGCCCGCGGCATCGTCTCGGCGTACACCGAGCGCGGCGACCAGGCGCTGTGGCGGCAGGCCGAGCAGGTCGAGGCGCCGGTGCTGCTGGTGTACGGGCTGCGCGACAAGCTGGTCTCCTACCGCTCGGCCCGTCGCGCCTGCGCCGTCTTCGCGGACGCCCGGCTGCTGGTGCTGCCGGACTCGGGGCACGTGGCGATGATGGAGCACCCCGACGAGGTCGCCCGCGCCGTAGGGGAGCTGATCGCGCCCACCTCGGGCTGAACCGGCGGACCCTCGGCGGGCCCGCCGAGCGCGGACATCACGGGCGGCCGCGCGTACCGCCCGGTAACGCCCGGTTCGGGTCGAGGTCACGGCGTTTCACTCGTTCAGGTGGCAGCCAGGCATGTGACCGATGGATTGCCCGGGGCCGGTCCTACCTTTCTGCTGTCGGACCGAACAGGTGTGGGGGAGTCGCGGCCGCCGGAGAAGCCGGAGGGCGGCCGCGGCCGAGGGGTCCCGGCGGGTCCGGCCCGACCGCCGCACGGGGGCGCCGCGGCGCCGGCCCGGCCGACCGCGCCGCGTTCCGTTCCCCGGGCGTCGAGCGGGGGCGCCCCCGGCCAGTCCTCGGGCCGCTCGGTTGTCCGTCGATCCGTCCGTGATCCGCCCGCGAATCCGCTCTGTCCAGGAGGTCTCCCGTGCGCGTTGCCCTGCTCACCGAGGGTGCCCGTCCGCATCCCCGGCGTGGTGCCGGAGGCTGGTGCGACCGGCTGGCCGAGGGCCTGCCGGAGCACGATTTCGAGCTGTACCTGCTGACCGGACCGCAGGGCCCGGGAGCCGTCGAGCGGTTGTCGCCGGTCTGGCGCGATGCCCGGGCCCTGGTGCTGTGGGGGCGCCGGCCGGGTGGTCGGGCGCCGGGCGCGCTGCGCAGACGCCGGTACGCCGGGGCGTACGAGGAGCTGGTGCGGGCGCTGGTGCTGCCGGGGGAGCGGGCCGGCTTCGGGCCCGGGCTGTACCGGCTGGCGGCGCTGGCCCGGGAGGACGGCGCGCTGCCCGCCTACCTGGCCTCCGCGCACGCCCGCCGGATCCTGGAGCGGACCTGGCGGCTGCCCGGCGCGGACACCTCGGCCGGGCAGCCGCTGGTGCGCGACGTGCTGGTCGCCGCCGACCTGCTGGAGCAGTGCCTCAGACCGCTGTCCGCGCCCTGGTACGGCACCGGCCCGGGCGGCCTCGGCGCCGCCGACCTGTGCCACGTGGTCGGCGGCGGGCTCGCCGCGCTGCCCGCCCTGGTGGCCCGGCAGCTGCACGGGGTGCCGTTCGTGGTCACGGAGCACGGCCTGCACCTGCGCGAGCAGTACCTCGGCCACCCGCCCCGAGCCGAAGGGCGCGCCGGTGCCGAACGTGAGGATCGACAAGCGAGGGACGAGCGCCGGAGCCTGGGGGCACCTCCCGGCCGCCAGGCTGGGGGAGAACGTCGGCATCGGGTTCGAGCGCCCGGAGGCGAGTGGGCGAGTCACGCGGCGCCGTACCGGTGGCCGGTGCGGGCGCTGCTGCTGTCCTTCTTCCGCGCGCTCACCGGGGAGACCTACCGGCAGGCCGCCGTCCTGACCCCCGGCAGCGCCCACGACCAGCAGTGGCAGCGCCGCTGCGGGGCCGACCCGGCGCGCACCCGCGTGGTGTACGAGGGCACGCCGGCGGTGGACCGTCCGGCCGCCGGACCGGAACCGCAGGCGCCGACCCTGGTGTGGGCGGGCGCGCTGGAGCCCGGCCGGGACCCGGAGCTGGCCCTGCACGCCTTCGCCCGGATCCATGCCGAGCTGCCCGACACCCGGCTGGTGCTGTACGGCGAGGAGGCCGCGCCCGGCTACCGGGCGCACTGCGCGGCGGTGGCCGAGCGGCTGGGGGTGGCCGCGGCGGTGGACTTCGCCGGGCGGCCGGAGTCCCTCGCCGAGATCTGGGAGGCCGGCTCGGTGGCGGTCTTCTCGGCGCTCTCCCAGCGCCGCCCGCGGCTGCTCGTGGACGCGATGCTCAGCGGCCGGGCCGTGGTGTCCACCGACGTCGGGGTGGCCCGGGAGGTGGTCGGGCCGACTGGGCTGCTGGTGCCCGCCCGCGACCCGCGCGCCCTGGCCGGCGCCTGCCTGGCGCTGCTGCGCGACGAGGAGCGGCGGGCCCGGCTCGGCCTGGCCGGACGGCTGCGGGTGCAGGAACGCTTCGCCGTCGAGCCGGTGATCGGCGCCTTCCGGGAGATCTACCTGGAGCTGGTCTCGCAGTATCCGGCCTTCCCGAGCGGCGGGAGCGGCGGCGAGGGCGGCCCGGCGCCGCGCCCCTTCGCCCGGCCCGCCGAGTACTGGCTCGCGGACGGCCGGGCCGGTGCCCCGGACGGCCGGGCGGTCGCTGCGGAGGACGGCGGCGCGGACACCGTCGGCGACCAGGAGCCCGCCGCGCTCGCGGAGGCGGTCTGATGTCCGGCCGCGCGGCGTCCGGGCATGCGCCGGCCGGCAGTGCGGACCCGGTGCGCGAGGTGATGGCGGAGCACCGGGAGCTGTGTGAGCGCGCCGTCGACCCGCTGGAGATCGCCGCCGGGCTGGAGGAGGCCGGGCTCGGTCCGGACGCCGCCGCCCGCTGCCGGCACGCCGACCTGTTCTCGCTCGCCGAGGAGCTGTACGCCCGGGTGCCCCGCCGCCCGCCGTCGCCCGCGCCGGTCGCCCCGCGTCGGCGGGGGGCCGATACCCGGGCCGCGCTGGCCGCCGCCGCGCTGGCCGCGCCGCCCTGCGCGGCGGTGGCCGCGCTCGGCGCCCGCTGGCCGGTGCTGCTGCCCGCCGCCGTACCGCTGGTGCTGCTGCCCGTGCTGACCGCGCCGCCGCCGGACGGGTCCGGACCTCCGTTTGCCGGGGCCGCCCGCCCGGCGGACGCGCTCGGGCCGGCGCCAGTGGTGCGGTGGCCCGCCGGGCCCGGGCGCCGCCCGGCCGGGCTGGGACACGGGTTGGGGTACGGACTGGGGCTGGCGGCGCTGCTGCTGCTCCCGGCGGCCGTGCCGGGCGGGGACCGGCCGGCGGCTGCCGCGCTGGTGCTGGCGGCGGCGGTGTCGACCGGGTCGGCCGAGCGGGCGGCGCGCTGGTGCCGGCGGGTCGGCCGCGGGCACCTCGGCGCGGCGGCCACCCTGGCCGAGTTCCGGTCCCGGATGCGGCCGGTGCTGCCGGTCGCGATCGCCCTGCACCTGGCGGTGCTCGGGGTGCTGAGCTTCGCCGTGCTGGCCGTCGTGGCGGTCGTCGCGCCGCGCTCCGGTCCGGGCCACGGCGGCGGGCTGCTGCACCTGGCGGCAGAGCGGGCCGGACCGGCGTGGTGGGCGGCGCAGGGCGTGCTGGGCCTGCTGCTGGTGCTTCCCGCGCTGCTGGCGCGCTGCAGTCGGACGACGGCCGCCGCGCTGGGCGCACCGGCCGGAGCCGCCGCGACACTCGGGCTGCTCGCCCTCGGCCGCTCCCTGCCCTCGGCCCTCCTGCTCGGCGGTGGCGCCGTCGCGGCGGCGCTGCTGGCGTACGCCGGGGCGGTGCTCGGCCGGGTCGACTCGTACCGCTGATCCGCTTCGGAGGGCCCCACTTCGTGCCCGCCGTCGCGTGATCCCCCGTTCCGCGTTCCGTTCGTTGATTTCAGTCCGCCAGGTCGTCCCCGACCTCGCTTCGTGGAAGGACACCCCCGATGAGGGTGCTGCTGCTGGGCGCCGACGGCTTCATCGGCCGCCGGGTCACCGATCGTCTGCTGATGGACCAGGAGTTGCAGGTGACGGTGCTCGGCCGGCGCGACTCGGCCGACATCCGCTTCGACCTGACCACCGGGAGCCCGGGCGCGCTGGCCCGCTTCCTGGACGCGGTCGCGCCGCAGGTGGTGATCAACTGCGCGGGCGCCACCTACGGCAGCTCGCGCACCCTGATCCGGTCGAACACGCTGGCCGTCGCGACGGTCTGCGAGGCGATCCGGCGTAGCCGGGAGCCGGCCCGGCTGGTGCACGTCGGCTCGGCCGCCGAGTACGGGCCGGTGCCCGGCGGGGTGCCGGTGTCCGAGCAGGCCGAGCCGCGCCCGGTCGGCCCGTACGGGGTGTCCAAGCTGGCCGGGACGGAGCTGGTGCTGGCCTCCGGGCTGGACGCGGCGGTGCTGCGGGTGTTCGACGTGGTGGGGCCGGGGGCGCCGACCGCCTCGCTGTTCGGGCGGCTGGCGGAGGGGCTGCGGCGGGCGCTGGAGCGCGACGAGAACCAGGTGCGGATGCCGGACCTGTCCGGATACCGGGATTTCGTCGACGTCCGGGACGTCGCGCGGGCGATCCAGGCGGCCGCGGTGTCGGCCGCCACCGGGGTGATCAACATCGGCAGCGGACACGCCGTCCGGGCCAGGGACGCCGCGCAGCTGCTGGTGCGGGCCTCGGGCTTCGAGGGGTCGATCGTGGAGGAGAACCGGCAGGTCCTGCTGCCCGCGCAGGCCGGCGGGGCGGGCGGCGACCACCTTCCGGGCCACCACCCGCCGGGCCACCACCAGTCCGGCCCGTACCTGCCGGGCCACCGGGCGGAGGGCCAGCGGCCGGAGGGCCGGGCGGTGCCGGGCGAGCCGGTGCCGTGGCGGCAGGCGGACGTGCGCACCGCCCGGGACCGTCTCGGATGGCGGACGCAGGTGCCGCTGGAGGAGTCGCTGGGGGACATCTGGCTGGAGACGGCCTGCCGGGTCTGAGTCCGCCCCCGGGGTGCCCGGGGCCCGTGGCACATGGGTTCGGGGGCACCTGCGGGGGCCCGCGCGGTGGTTCCACGATCCGGCGCCGCCCGTCTCGCCCATCGGACGGGCTGTCTCGGAATACCGGAGGCGCGTGACACTGTTGGCCTAGACAGCCACCCGAGTGGCGGCGCAACAACCAGCAACAACCCACACCGCGGCTGGCCCCGGCCACCTCGGACAAGACACCCATCGGAGTCCCCGTGTCGTTGCCACCCCTGGTCGAGCCGGCCGACGAGCTCACCGTCGATGAGGTCCGCCGGTACTCCCGCCACCTGATCATCCCCGACGTGGGCATGGCCGGGCAGAAGCGGCTGAAGAACGCCAAGGTGCTGTGCGTCGGCGCCGGCGGCCTCGGCTCGCCCGCCCTGCTGTACCTGGCCGCGGCCGGTGTCGGCACGCTGGGCATCGTCGAGTTCGACGTGGTCGACGAGTCGAACCTGCAGCGCCAGGTCATCCACGGTCAGTCCGACGTCGGCCGCTCCAAGGCGGAGTCGGCGCGGGACTCGGTCAAGGAGATCAACCCCTACGTCGACGTGGTGCTGCACGAGGAGCGCCTCGACAACTCCAACGTGATGGAGATCTTCTCCGGCTACGACCTGATCGTGGACGGCACCGACAACTTCGCCACCCGCTACCTGGTGAACGACGCCGCGGTGCTGCTCGGCAAGCCGTACGTGTGGGGCTCGATCTACCGCTTCGACGGCCAGGCCAGCGTGTTCTGGGCCGAGCACGGCCCCTGCTACCGCTGCCTGTACCCGGAGGCCCCGCCGCCGGGCATGGTCCCCTCCTGCGCCGAGGGCGGTGTGCTGGGCGTGCTGTGCGCCTCCATCGGCTCGATCCAGGTCAACGAGGCGATCAAGCTGCTGGCCGGCATCGGTGAGCCGCTGCTCGGCCGGTTGATGATCTACGACGCCCTGGAGATGAACTACCGCCAGGTGAAGGTCCGCAAGGACCCGAACTGCGCCGTCTGCGGTGAGAACCCGACGGTCACCGAGCTGATCGACTACGAGGCCTTCTGCGGCGTCGTGTCGGAGGAGGCGCAGGCCGCCGCCGCCGGTTCGACCATCACCTCGGCTCAGCTCAAGCAGTGGCAGGACGAGAAGGAGGACATCTACCTCATCGACGTCCGCGAGCCCGGCGAGTACGAGATCGTCAGCATCCCCGGCGCGGTGCTGATCCCGAAGAACGAGTTCCTGATGGGCGACGCGCTGGAGAAGCTGCCGCAGGACAAGAAGATCGTGCTGCACTGCAAGTCCGGCGTGCGCTCGGCCGAGGTGCTGGCCGTGGTGAAGGCCGCGGGCTTCGGCAACGCCGTCCACCTGGGCGGCGGCGTGCTCGGCTGGGTGAACCAGATCGAGCCGCACAAGCCGGTCTACTAGAGCCGCTTCACGACGGAGGGCCCCGCCGACCGGCGGGGCCCTCCGTCGTGTTCCGGGGCGTCGGCTCAGAGCGCGTTCCTGCGCTGCAGCACGTTGTAGGCGATCCAGCCCGGCAGGACGGGCAGCCAGAAGGTGAGCGCCCGGTAGAGGAAGACCGCCGGGGTGGCGACCGCGGGGGAGACGTCCGCGACGGTCAGGGCACCGATCAGGGCGACCTCGACCGGGCCGATGCCGCCCGGGGTGGGGATCGCCGAGCCCGCCGCGTTGGCGGTCAGGAAGACCACCGCGACCGCCGAGAAGCTGACGTTGCCGCCGAAGGCCTGCACCGAGAAGTCCAGGCAGGCGGTGAAGGAGAGGGTCAGCAGCAGGATGCCGCCGAAGCCGGTGACCAGCTTGCTGGGCGTCTGCATCAGGTCGAGCATCCGCGGCACCACGCCGAAGAACAGCGAGCGCAGCCGGCCCAGCACGAACCGGCGCAGCGGTGCGACGGCGGCCACCACCAGCGCCAGCACGGCGGCGGTCAGCACGCCGATGATCACCGCGCGGGAGGCGGAGAGGTCGCCGTTGGTCTGGCTGCCGGTGATCAGGCCGAAGCTGAACAGCAGCAGCAGGTGTCCGGCCAGGCCCGCCAGCTGGGAGGCGCCGACCGAGGCGACCGCCTGGCCGGAGCGGATGCCGGCCTTCTGCAGGTAGCGGGTGTTGAGCGCGATGCCGCCGATCGCGGCGGGGGCGACCAGCTTGACGAAGGATCCGGCCAGCTGGGCGGCGACGGTGCGCCGGAACGGCAGGCGCTCGGGGACGAAGCCGGTCAGGCTCATCGCCGCGGCGACGTAGCTGAAGGCGGCCGCGAGCAGCGCGGCCGCGGCCCAGGCCCAGTCCATCTGGGAGAGCTTGAGCTGGGCCGGCTTGATGGTGGTCAGCGCCAGGTAGGCGGCGAAGGTGAGCGCGATCACCATGATCAGGCTCTTCGGCTTCAGCCGTTCCAGCTTGGCCGGCTCCATCGGCGCCTCGGGGGCGATCTGCAGGATCTGGCCGCGGATGCGGCTCAGCAGGTCCTCGCCGGCCGCCGCGATGTCCTCCTCGGCCTGCTGCTGGGTGCGCTCCCCGGCCGCGACCTGCTCCAGCGCCCGGGCCCGGGCGGTGGCCTTGCGCTCCTTGCTGAGCTTCGCGAGGTCGATCCTGGTGGAGCGGCTCATCCCGACCGGCTGGAGCAGTGGCAGTGCCTGGGCGACCCGGTCGGCGCCGACCACCGCGTTGGCGGTGGCGACGGCCCGCTCCGGGCCGATCCGCAGCGCGAAGGTGGTGAGCAGCTGGGCGACGTCGATGCGCAGGGTCAGGTCGGTGGCGGCGATGTCGCCGCCGGAGAGGTTGACCAGGCAGCCGGTCCGCTCGTCCACCACCAGCAGCGACTCGCCGGTCAGCCGGCGGTGGGCGATCCGGCGCTCGTGCAGGGCGGCCACCGACTGCCAGATGGAGGCCATCACCGGGTCGGTGACCTCGTCGTCGGCCAGCTCGTCCAGGGTGCGGCCCTCGACGTTTTCGTACACCAGGATCGCGGCGTCCGGTCCGAGCTCGGAGGTGGCGACCAGCTGCGGCGCGCGGGCGCCCGAGGCGGCCGCCGCGTACGCGATCAGGGCTTCCTGCTCCAGCGCCTGGCGCAGCGACTGCGGGCTGCGGCGCACCGCGACCGAGCGCAGTCGCAGCCGCCGCCAGGCCCGGTAGAAGAAGCCGGAGGCCTGCTGCTCGCGGTCGATGATGTGGACGTCCAGGGGCGGGCCGCCCTGCTGGGTGACGAAGTAGCGGCGGGTGCCGCCGGGGGCGTCGGGGGCCCGGTGGGCGCCGTCCGGGGTGAAGCCGACCTTGCGCAGGCCGATCATCAGGTGCTGGCCGGTGGGCCGGATGTTGGGGGAGCCGATCGCGTACAGCGTGCCGTAGGCGACGGACCAGCCGATCAGCACGGTGAGCATCAGCGACAGCGGGGTGGTGTAGCCGCCGAGGAGCTCGGTGACCCCGCTGAAGACCACCACCACCCACAGGGCGACCCGCCAGCGCGGTCTGCTCGACATGCCGACGGCGGTCATGTAGGCGATGACCGGGGCGAGGTAGCCGTGCACCGGGTCGGTGAGGGTGCCGTTGCTGTCCAGCGGCAGCCGGGTCAGCGCGTCGCGGATGTGCTCGGAGGCGCCCTCGGCGACCCACCAGTCGATGCCGAGCGAGACGCCGTACGCGAGCACCGAGGCGAGCACGCCGTCGGCGACCCGCAGGCCGTCGCGTTTGATCAGCCGCTCGACCGCGAAGGCCAGCGGCACGGCGAGCACCGCGACGCTGGAGACCAGGCCGGTGATGGTGGAGAGCACCGCGGAGAAGTGCGGCGCGTTGGTGGCGATGTCCTGCTCGATGCCGGTGGTGGTCGAGGTGGCGATGCCGGCCAGCACGAAGACGGCGACTATCCCGAAGACGCCCACCAGGAAGCGGATCAGGTCGGACGGTCGGTGCGCGCGGGCGGCGAGCAGCGGTTCGTCGACGTCCAGGTGCGGGGCGTCGTCCGGCTGGTCCTGGTCGTCGGGCAGCGGCTCCGGGTCCGACGGCTCCGGGTCCGACGGCTCCGGGGCCGCTGGCTCCGGGGCCGCCGGTGCGGGGACCACGGGCTTCGGGGCCGGAGGCGGGGATTCCGGCGGGGTGGACTGTTCGGGTGCGGGGGTCTTGATCGTCCGGTCCTTGATCAGGGAGACTTCCGGCGTCGGCCCCTGCTGGGGGCGGCCTTCGGTCCCCCCGCCGGGCGGCGGGGGCACGGCGGCAGCGGACTCGTCGGAGTCCTTGTCCACGCCCACGTCAGCCGTCCCGGTCATCTGGTCTTGTCCTCGTATCACCACTCACCGCCCCGAAGATGGTGGCATGCCCCGACCCCCCGTGCTGGACAGGGGGCGGATCGGGCGCGGCGTTCCGTTCGTACCAAACTTCGGCTGCGCCCCTATGAGGAAGAATGCCGCAGGTGACGGACGTAACAGACGACGGCCTCCCGGACTCCCTGCCGCCCTTCGCCGAACTGGTGCTCGACCTGACCGAGCGGATTCCACCCGGCAGGGTGATGACCTACGGCGACGTCGCCGAGTACCTCGGCCAGGGCGGGCCCCGGCAGGTCGGCCGGGTGATGGCCCTGTACGGCGGCTCGGTGCCCTGGTGGCGGGTGATCCGCGCGGACGGCCGCTTCCTGCCCGGGCACGAGCAGCGCGCCCTCGCCCACTACGGCGAGGAGGGCACCCCGCTGCGCGAGCTCGCCGACCCGCCCCGGGTCGACCTCCGGCGGGCCCGCTGGGACGGGCGGGAGATTTCCCCGAACTCCCCGCACGGACGGGATTGATGGGGGAGGATCGTAGGCTCGATGCGGGCGGGCCCCGGCGGGCCCGCCCCGCCATGCCTGCCCCGCCATGCCCTGTTCGACCCCCAGGACCAGCTTCGTGACCTCCCCCTACCGGCTCGTGCGCAGCCCGCTCGTCCAGCCCGACCCGCCCGTGCTGGACGCCTACCAGCGCGCCGTGGTCGAGCACGCCGACGGGCCGCTGCTGGTGCTGGCGGGCCCGGGCACGGGCAAGACCACCACCCTGGTCGAGGCGGTCGCCCGGCGGATCGCGGACGGCACCGACCCCGAGCGGATCCTCGTCCTCACCTTCAGCCGCAAGGCCGCGATGGAACTGCGCGACCGGATGTCCGGCCGCCTCGGCAGCTCCGCCGCCGCCCCGCAGGCCACCACCTTCCACTCCTTCTGCTACGCGCTGCTGCGCGCCCACCAGGACCCGCAGGACTACGCCGAGCCGCTGCGGCTGCTCTCCGGCCCCGAGCAGGACGTCATGGTCCGCGAACTGCTGGCCGGCGGCGCCGAGGACGCCCGCCTCGGCAGCTCCCGGATCGCCTGGCCGCTGGACCTGCGGGCCTGCCTGACCACCCGCGGCTTCGCCGACGAGGTCCGGGCCGTCCTCGCCCGCAGCCGCGAGCTCGGCCTCGGCGAGGCCGAGCTGGAGCGCTTCGCCCAGGGCGTCCAGCGCCCCGACTGGGCCGCCGCCGCGCACTTCCTGGCCGACTACCTCGACGTGCTCGACCTGCGCGGCGTCCTCGACTACGCCGAACTCGTCCACCGCGCCGTGCTGCTCGCCGAGCGCCCCGAGGTCGGGGAGGAGCTGCGGCAGCGCTATGACGTCGTCTTCGTCGACGAGTACCAGGACACCGACCCCTCCCAGGTCCGGCTGCTGCGCCGGCTCGCGGGCGGCGGACGCGACCTGGTCGCGGTCGGCGACCCCGACCAGTCGATCTACGCCTTCCGCGGCGCCGACATCAACGGCATCCTCGACTTCCCGCAGACCTTCCGCCGCGCCGACGGCGAACCCGCCGAGGTCAAGGTGCTGCGGGTCTCCCGGCGCTCCGGCGCCCTCCTGCTCGCCGCCTCCCGGGAAGTCGCCCGGCGGATGCCGATGGGCCGACTGCCCGCCGACAAGCTCGCCCAGCACCGCGCCCTGCTGCCCTCCCGCGAGGGCGGCCGGGTCGAGGTCTACACCTACCCGACCCCCGGCGCCGAGCTCGACTCGATCGCCGACCTGCTGCGCCGCGCCCACCTGGAGGACGGGGTGCCCTGGGGCGAGATGGCCGTGCTCGTCCGGGCCGGCGCCCGCTCGATACCGGGCGTGCGGCGGGCGCTCGGCGCGGCCGGCGTCCCGCTGGAGATCGACGGCGACGACCTGCCGCTGCGCGAGGAACCCGCCGTCGCCCAGCTGCTGCTCGCGCTGCGGGTCTGCGCCGAACTCGCCGCCCGCGACAAGCAGGGCGACCCGGACGCCCCCGACCCGCTCACCACCGACCTGGCCCACGCCCTGCTCACCGGCCCGCTCGGCGGCCTGGACGGCTCCGACCTGCGGCGCCTGGGCCGCGCCTTGCGCGAGGAGGAACGTGCCGCGCTGCGCGCCGAAGGCCGTCCCGCCGCCGCATCGCGCCCGGCCGGGGAGCTGATCCGCGAGGCCCTCGCCGAACCCGAGCGGCTGGTCGCCCTCGACCCCGCGCACGCCCGCCGCGCCCGCGACCTCGGCACCCTGCTGCGCAAGGTCCGCGAGCTGCTGGCCGGCGGCTGCACCGCCGAGGAGGCGCTCTGGGAGCTGTGGGACGGCAGCCGCCGCTGGCGCGAGCGCCTGGAGCGGGCCGCCCTGCGCGGCGGCGCCGCCGGCCGCAACGCCGACCGCGACCTGGACGCGCTGTGCGCCCTGTTCGAGACCGCCGCCCGCGCCGAGGAACAGGTCACCGGCCACCGCAGCGCCCTCGACCTGCTCGCCGAGCTCGAAGCCCAGGACATCGCCGCCGACACCCTCACCGTCCGCGCCGTCCGCCCCGAAGCCGTCCGGCTGATGACCGCCCACCGCTCCAAGGGTCTGGAGTGGCGCCTGGTCGTCGTGGCCGGCGTCCAGGACGGCCTCTGGCCCGACCTGCGCCGCCGCGGCTCCCTGCTGGAAGCCGACCGGATCGGCCGCGACGGCCTCGCCGAACCGCTCTCCCCGGCCGCCCTGCTCGGCGAGGAGCGCCGCCTCTTCTACGTGGCCGCGACCCGCGCCAAGGAGCGACTGATCGTCACCGCCGTCAAGGCCCCCGCCGACGACGGCGACGAACCCTCCCGCTTCCTGCGCGAGCTCTACCGCGAGGACGTCGACCCCAGGACCGGCAAGGTGGTGCGCCGCACCCCGCCGGTCACCGTCGAGGACGTCACCCACCGCCCGCGCCGGCCGCTGTCCGTCGCCGCGCTGGTCGCCGAGCTGCGCGCGGTCACCGTCGACCGCACCCGCTCGCCCGAGCTGCGCCGCGCCGCCGCCGAACGCCTCGCCACCCTCGCCGCCGCCACCGACGAGGACGGGCTGCCGCTGGTGCCCGCCGCCCACCCCGAGCGCTGGTGGGGCCTGGACGACCCGACCGCCGCCCCCGAGCCGCTGCGCAGCGCGGACCTGCCGGTGCGGCTGTCCGGCAGCGGCCTCGAGCAACTGGAGAGCTGCTCGCTGCAGTGGTTCCTGGACAAGGAGGTCAAGGCCCGCAGCGCCGGCTCGGCCGCACAGGGCTTCGGCAACGTGGTGCACGCGCTCGCCGACGAGGTCGGCTCCGGCCGCACCCCCGCCGACCTCGCCGTCCTCATGGAACGGCTGGACACCGTGTGGGACGCGCTGGCCTTCGACGCGCCCTGGAAGTCCCAGCAGGAGAAGACCGAGGCCCGCGCCGCCCTGGAGCGCTTCCTCAACTGGCACGTCCTGGAACGCGGCCGGGACCTCGTCGCGACCGAGCACGGCTTCGACGTCACCCTCGACGTCGGCGGCGTCTCGGTGCGCATCCGCGGCTCGATGGACCGGGTGGAGAAGGACGCGGCCGGGCGCGCCTACGTGGTCGACTTCAAGACCGGCAAGCAGATCCCCACCGACAAGTCGCTGCCCGACCACAAGCAGCTAGCCGTCTACCAGCTCGCCGTCCGGGCTGGCGCCCTCAACGAGCTGCCCGGCTTCGCCGAGCGCCCCCCGGCCACCGGCGGTGCCGAGCTGGTCCACCTGCGCGAACCCTCCGCCAAGGCCGCCCAGGACACTCCCAAGGTGCAGCACCAGGAGCCGCCCGAGGGCGAGCCGTGGATCGAGAACCTGCTCGCCGAGGCCGCCGGGAAGGTCCTCGCCGAGCGCTTCGTCCCGCAGACCGGCGGCGGCTGCGACCGCTGCACCTTCCGCCGCAGCTGCTCCGCCCAGCGGGACGGGGCGCAGCTGGTCGAGTAGCCGGGCTCGCCGAGCAGCCGGGCTCGCCGAGTAGCCAGGGTCACCCCGGCCGGGAGTCCGGGGTGTCGGTTCCGCCCGTTACGGTTGCGGGGTGACCGCCGTGCTCAGCCATCCCGACCAGCTCAAGGAACTGCTCGGGATCCCGTTCAACCGGGAGCAGATGGCGGCCATCGGCGCACCGCTGGACCCGGCCGTGATCGTGGCCGGCGCCGGCTCCGGCAAGACCACGGTGATGGCCGCCCGGGTCGTCTGGCTGGTCGGCTCCGGTGCCGTACGGCCCGAGGAGGTGCTCGGCCTCACCTTCACCAACAAGGCCGCCGGCGAGCTCGCCGAACGCGTCCGCACCGCCTTGCTGCGCGCGGGCGTCGCGGACCGGGACGCCGCCGAACCGCTCGGCGACCCGGAGATCTCCACCTACCACGCCTTCGCCGGCCGCCTGCTCAAGGAGCACGGCCTGCGGATCGGCATCGAGCCGGACGTGCGGCTGCTCGCCGACGCCACCCGCTTCCAGCTCGCCGCCAAGGTGCTGCGCACCGCCCGCGGCCCGTTCCCGGCGCTCACCGGCACCTTCGCCAACCTGGTCGCCGACCTCACCGCGCTGGACGGCGAACTCGCCGAGCACCTGGTCGAGCCACAGGCCCTGCGCGACTTCGACGAGGAGCTGCTGGACACCCTCGCCGGCGTCAAGCTGACCAACGACGACCTGCGGGCCGTCCCGGCCACCGCCCGGGCCCGGCAGGAGCTGCTGCGCCTGGTCGAGGAGTACCGGCGCCGCAAGCGCTCCGCCGGGCTGATGGACTTCGGCGACCAGATAGCCGCCGCCGCCCGCCTCGCCCAGCAGCGCCCCGAGGTCGGCGAGCTGCTGCGCGGACAGTTCCGGGTCGTGCTGCTGGACGAGTACCAGGACACCTCGGTCGCCCAGCGCCTGATGCTCGCCGGGCTGTTCGGAGCCGGCCCCGACGGCGCGGGCAGCGGCCACCCGGTGACCGCCGTCGGCGACCCCTGCCAGGCGATCTACGGCTGGCGCGGTGCCTCCGTCGCCAACCTCGACGAGTTCCCCCGGCACTTCCCCAAGGCCGACGGCCGCCCCGCCGACCGCTACGCGCTCAGCGAGAACCGCCGCAGCGGCGGCCGCCTGCTCGCCTTCGCCAACGCGCTCGCCGCGCCGCTGCGGGAGATGCACGAGGGCGTCGAGGCGCTGCGCCCGGCCCCCGGCGCCGAGCAGGACGGCTTCGTACGGACGGCGCTGCTGCCCACCCACGCCGAGGAGGTCGACTGGCTCGCCGACTCGATCGCCCACCTGGTGCGCACTGGTACCGCGCCCGGCCGGATCGCCGTGCTGTGCCGGGGCGGCGGCGCGTTCCCGGACATCCACGCGGCGCTGGTCGCCCGCGAGGTGCCGGTCGAGGTGGTGGGCCTCGGCGGGCTGCTGCAACTGCCCGAGGTGGCCGACCTGGTGGCGGTCTGCGAGGTGCTGCAGGACCCGACCGCCAACGCCGCGCTGGTGCGGCTGCTGGTCGGCCCGCGCTGGCGGATCGGTCCGCGCGACCTCGCGCTGCTCGGCCGCCGGGCCGCCGAGCTGGTCCGCACCGACCGGCCCGAGGGCGTCGAGGCGCTGGCCGCCGCGGTCGCCGAGGCCGACCCGACCGAGGTGGTGTCGCTGGCCGACGCGCTGGAGACCTTCCTCGACGCCCAGCCCGGTGGGGAGGGGAAGCCGGACGAGCTGCCGTTCTCCGCCGAGGCGCGGGTGCGTTTCGCCCGCCTCGCCCAGGAGCTGCGCGAACTGCGCCGCTCGCTGGCCGACCCGCTGATGGACGTGCTGCACCGGGTGCTGACGGTCACCGGCCTGGAGGTCGAGCTCGCCGCCTCCCCGCAGGCGCTGGCCGCCCGGCGGCGGGAGACCCTGCACGCCTTCCTGGACGTCGCCGCCTCCTTCGCCGACCTCGACGGCGACCCGGGCCTCGCCGCCTTCCTCGGCTTCCTGCGCGCTGCCCAGGAGTACGAGCGCGGCCTGGACAGCAGTCTGCCCGGCGGCGAGGACACCGTGAAGGTGCTCACCGCGCACAAGTCCAAGGGTCTGGAGTGGGACGTGGTCGCCGTCCCCGGCCTGGTGCGGGGCGCATTCCCCTCCTCGACCCCGCGCGAGCGCTGGACCAGCGCCAAGCGGGTGCTCCCGCACGCCCTGCGCGGCGACGCGGCCACCCTGCCCGATGTGCGCGGCGGCTGGACGAGCAAGTCGATGACCGCGTTCAAGAAGGAGCTGGCCGAGCACTCCGGCACCGAGGAACTGCGCCTCGGCTATGTCGCGTTCACCCGCCCGCGCTCGCTGCTGCTGGCCTCCGGGCACTGGTGGGGGCCGAGCCAGAAGACCGTCCGGGGCCCGTCCGCCTTCCTGGAGGGGCTGCGCGAGCACTGCGAGCAGCCCGGTGCGGGCGAGGTCGAGCACTGGGCCGAGCAGCCGGAGAAGGGTGCCGAGAACCCGGTGCTGGCCGCCCCCGTCGAGCGCCCCTGGCCGCTGCCGCTGGACCCGGACGCGCAGCACGCCCGCCGCCGGGTCGCCGAGGTGGTGCGTCGCCGGCTCGCCGGCGCCGGGGCTCCCGAGCCCGAGGAGATGGCCCCGGAGGACCAGCGGCAGGTTGCCTCCTGGGACCGCGATCTGACCGCGCTGCTGGGGGAGTTGGAGCGCTCCCGGCGCACCGCGCGCGAGGTGCCGCTGCCCGCCGCGCTGTCCGCCACCCAGCTGCTGCGGCTGGCCGCCGACCCGGACGGCTTCGCCCGCGACCTGGCCCGTCCGATGCCGCGCCCCCCGCAGCCCGCCGCCCGGCGCGGCACCCGCTTCCACGCCTGGGTGCAGTCCCGGATCGAGCCGCTGCTGCTGATCGAGCCCGGCGCGCTGCCCGGCGCCGACGACGACGGCATCGAGGACGAGCAGGACCTGGAGCGGCTCAAGGAGGCGTTCCTGCGCACCCCGTACGCGCAGCGCAAGCCCTTCCGGGTCGAGGCGCCCTTCCAGCTGGTGCTGGCGGGGCGGGTGGTGCGCGGCCGGATCGACGCGGTCTACCGGGACGGTGACGTGTTGTCAGGATCCGGTGGTGTGTCACGCTACGAAGTGGTGGACTGGAAGACCCACCGCGAGGAGACCGCCGACCCGTTGCAGCTCGCGGTCTACCGGCTGGCCTGGGCCGAGCAGATGGGCGTCGATCCCGAGCTGGTCACGGCTTCGTTCCTGTACGTCCGCAGCGGACGGATCGTCCGTCCGGCAGGACTTCCCGACCGAAAAGAGTTGGAACGGCTCCTGATCGGGAACAGTGACTAATGAGTCACGCAGAGCATCCAACTCGTCACGCCGACGCCCGAAACCTGTGCGTCGTGCACGTTTCGCGCCTATTGTGGGGTCGGTAACCGGTCAACCCCCGTGCTCCGGCCGCCAGCGAGGCCCGCGTTCCCTAACCCTCAGTCATCACCGCAGGTGCCCCCGGGCATCGGCGCCTTCTGCTGGAGAGACCGAAGTTGAGCGCGACCGGATGGATCAGAGAGCGGTTCACCGGGCCGACCCCGGGGCCCGCTCCGGGCGCGACCGGCACCTGGCCGAGGACGGCGCTGGCGCTGCCGTTCATCGGCATGGCGCTGATCGTCGTCCTCGACTACCTCAGCGGCACCGGCGTGACGGTCGAACCCGCCCTCACCGCCGTGCCCGCGCTGGCCGCCGTGGTCAGCCGACGCACCTGGTACCCGTTCGTCATCGGTCTGTGCACCGAGGCGGCGGCCTTCCTGATGGCCTTCCGCAGCGACACGCTCGGCTCGTCCGTGCACGCCGCCAGCGTCATCGCCGTCCTGCTCGTCGCCACGATCGGCTGGGTCAGCGCCACCCTGCGGCTGCGCCAGGAGCGGGCGCTGGCCGACGCCCAGCTGGTCGCCTCGATCGCCCGCCGGGTCCTGCTGCGGCCCGTCCCCGAGCGGGTCGGCACCGTTCGGGCCGCCGTCCACTACGAGGCCGCCGCCGCGCACGCCCGCATCGGCGGCGACCTCTACGAGGTGGTCAACACCCGGCACGGGGTGCGGGCCGTGGTCGGCGACGTGCGCGGCAAGGGCCTCGGCGCGGTCGAGACGGCCGCCGCGGTCCTGGGCGCCTTCCGCGAGGCCGCCCACCAGGAGCCCGCGCTGGACCGGGTGGCGGGCTGGCTGGCCGTCAGCCTCGACCGCGCCCTGCACGAGAACGACCACCCGGGCGTGGAGGAGGAGTTCGTCACCCTGGTGCTGATCGGCGTCGGGCCCGACGGCGCCGCCGAGATCGTCAACTGCGGGCACCCCGCGCCGCTGCTGCTGCGCGGCGGCGAGGTCCGCCCGCTCGAACTCGCCGAGACCGTACCGCCGCTGGGCGTCCTCGACCCGGCCGACGTCCGCCCGCCGGTCCACCGGGTGCCGCTGCGGGGCGAGGACCGGGTGCTGCTGTTCACCGACGGGGTGATCGAGGCCCGCGACCGCGCGGGCGCCTTCTACCCGCTCGCCGAACGGTTCCCGCGCTGCGCCGACGGCCGCCCCGCCGACGTCCTGCAGCGCCTGCACGAGGACGTGGTGCGGCACGTCGGACGCCAGCTCGGCGACGACGCCGCCATGCTGCTCCTGCAGTACGAGCCGCACCCGACCCCCGGCATCCACGTCCCGCAGCAGGCCGGGGTCCTGACGCGGCACTAGGGGCCGTTACAGAGACACCTCGACCAGCAGCGGCCGGTGGTCCGACACCGCCGCGCGCGGCGCCGCCGCCGGGCCGACCGCCGCGCGCGGCACCCCGACCGCCAGCACGTGGTCGAACTGCACCGCCGGACGGTGCGAGGGGTAGGTCGGCGTGCGCGCCAGGTCGTACCAGTCCTGCAGCCGGGGCCGTGGCTCGCGCACCCGGCGCCGGCGCGGCTCGGGCAGCTGCGGCCGGGCCCGCCGGGCCGCCCGAAGCTCCCGCACCCGCACCCGCGGCGCGGTGCGCTCCAGCGCCGTCGCCCCGCCGAGCACCGTGCGCGGCACCGCGCCGACGAGGTTGAAGTCGCCCAGCACCAGGTACGGCTGCGGCAGGTCGGCGATCCACCGCCGGATGCCGGCCAGCTGCGCCATGTTCCAGCCCGGCACGAAGGACAGGTGCGCCGCCACCACGGTGAACGGCCCCCGCTCGCCCTCCAGCACCGCCGCCAGCGCGGCCCGCGGCTCGTCCGGCACCGGCGTCAGCCCGCGCCGGCCGGCCACCCGCAGCGGCAGCCCGAACGGCGCCGGGGCGAAGCGCCGGGCCCGCCAGTGCCGCACCGGCAGCCGGGTCAGCAGCGCCGTCCCGTACGAGGGGGAGGCGCCGTCGCCCACCTCGCCCGGCCCGTACACCCGCAGGCCGTCGGGGCCGGACGGCTCGGGCAGCCAGCCCGCCACCGGTGCCGGCCGGCCGTGCAGGGCGGCGGCGAAGCGCCAGTCCTCGGCGCCCATCGCCGCGGCCGCGACCGCCGCCTGGTCGGTGCCGCCGGAGCGCGGCTGGTGCCGGTCCACCTCCTGCAGCGCCAGCACGTCGGCGTCCAGGGCGGCCACCGCCGCGGCCAGCGGTTCCCCGGCGTCGGCCGGATAGGGCCGCGGCGCGCCGTCCGCGGCGAGGGGCTGACCGTGCAACAGGTTGAAGGTGGCGATGCGCAACTGGCTCACACCGCACGACGGTACCCGGTCGCCTCGGATCCCCCGACGGAGACCGGGGGAGGGGCGGCTCGAGGGGGCGGCTTGAGGCGGTAGGGCATACCGGGTATACATACTGAGTATGTCCATCCGTCACGGTCTGCTCGCCCTGCTCGACCAGGGCCCGCGCTACGGCTACCAGCTGCGCACCGAATTCGAGGCGCGCACCGGCGCCACCTGGCCGCTCAATGTCGGGCAGGTCTACACCACACTGTCCCGGCTGGAGCGCGACGGCCTGGTCGAGGCCGCGGGGGAGGACGACGAGGGCCACCAGTTCTACGCCGTCACCGATGCCGGCCGGGCCGAACTGCGGACCTGGTTCGACACCCCGGTGCCCCGGACCAACCCCCCGCGCGACGAGCTGGCGATCAAGCTCGCCATGGCGGTCACCGTCCCGGGGGTGGACGTCTCCGCCGTCGTCCAGGGCCAGCGCCGGCACAGCATCAAGGCGCTCCAGGACTACACCCGGCTCAAGGGCCGCGCCCTCGCCGGGGAGGGCAGACCGGGCGTCGTGCCCTCCGCGAGCAACGACCTCGCCTGGCTGCTCGTCCTCGACCAGCTGATCTTCCAGACCGAAGCCGAGATCCGCTGGCTCGACCACTGCGAGACCCGGCTCGCCCAGCAGGCCGAGCTCCTGCAGGCCCGCACCGCCGAGGCCGCCCGCGACGGCGGCGCCGCACCCGCGCCCGCCAAGCGCGGCCGCCGGCTGCGCGCCTGAGGCACCGGCACCCGAACCACCGGCCCGGGCTCCGACCCGGACCCACACCCAGCACAAGGGGGGAATCGTGTCCCACACCCAAGAGCCCCGGCAGGCACCGGTGCTGCACCTGGAGGACGTCACCCGCGTCCACGGCCACGGCGCGGCGGAGGTCCAGGCGCTGCGCGGCGTCGACCTCAAAGTCCACCCCGGCGAGTTCGTCGCCGTCATGGGCCCCTCCGGCTCCGGCAAGTCGACCCTGCTCACCCTGGCCGGCGGCCTCGACACCCCGAGCAGCGGCCGGGTCCTGGTCGAGGGCGTCGTCCTCGGCGAGCTCAACCGCAAGAAGCTCGCCCAGGTCCGCCGCCGCTCGGTGGGCTACGTCTTCCAGGACTACAACCTGATACCGGCCCTCACCGCCGCCGAGAACATCTCGCTGCCGCGCGAACTCGACGGGCTGTCCGCCCGCGCCGCCCGCCGCGAGGCCCTCGCCGCCCTGGAGGAGCTCGGCATCCCCGAACTCGCCGACCGCTTCCCCGACGACATGTCCGGCGGCCAGCAGCAGCGCGTCGCCATCGCCCGCGCCCTGATCGGCGACCGCCGCCTGGTCCTCGCCGACGAACCCACCGGCGCCCTCGACTCCACCACCGGCGAGGCCGTCCTCGCCGTCCTGCGCGCCCGCTGCGACGCCGGCGCCGCCGCCATGATGGTCACCCACGAGGCCCGGCACGCCGCCTGGGCCGACCGTGTGGTCTTCCTGCGCGACGGCCGCATGGTCGACGAGTCCGCCAGCCAGGACGCCGCCAGCCTGCTCGTCAGCGCCGCCACCAACAGCATGAAGGTGGACGAGTGAAGCTCAGCGCCTGGCGGGTCGCCCTGCGCATCGCCCGCCGTGACGCCCTGCGCGCCAAGGGCCGCAGCGCCCTCGTCGTCGCGATGGTCGCCCTGCCCGTCCTCGGCGTCACCGGTGCCGACGTGGTCTTCCGCAGCGCCGAACTCTCGCCCGCCGAACACGCCGTACGCGTCATGGGCCAGTCCGCCGCCGAGCTGGAGATGATCGAGCGCGGCTCCTCCGTCCTGCAGGCGCCCGACCCGGAGCAGGGGTTCACCGTCAAGAGCCCCGAGGACGCCGCGCAGGACGGCGCCGCCCCGCGGCACACCCCCGCGCAGCAACGCGCCCTCGACACCGCACCCACCGAACTGGCCCGGCAGCTGCTCCCTGCCGGGGCCGCCCTGGTGCCCGAACGCCAGGGCCCGTACACCGCGGCGAGCAGCACCGAGGGCCTGCTCGCCACCCGCGTCACCGAGGCCGACCTGAACGACCCGGTCTGGAACGGGCGGTTGAACAGGGTCCAGGGCCGCGCCCCCGCGAACGAGCGCGAGGCAGCCGTCACCCCGGACTTCCTCAAGCGCTCCGGCCTCAAGCTCGGCGACCGGACCGCCGTCCGCGGCCTGGAGGCCACCCCGTTCACCATCACCGGCGTCTACGAGTACCCCGGCGACCTCGGCGCCACCGAGCTCGTCGCGCCGCCCGGCGCCGTGATCGACCGGCTCGCCCAGACCCCCGGCGCCACCCGCGGCCCGTCCGCCGGCACCGGCGAGCCCACCCGCTGGCTGGTCAAGCTCCCGGACGGTGCCGGACTCGACTGGCACAAGGTCACCGAACTCAACGAGTACGGCTTCAACGTCACCTCGCGCGCCGTCCTGATCGACCCCCCGGCCCGCGCCGACGTGCCCTACTACGCCGAGCAGGACCGGCACTCGGGCATGGAGACCTCCTATTTCAACAGGACCAGCGTCGTCATCCTCGCCACCGTCGTCGGCATGGCCCTGCTGGAGATCGTCCTCCTCGCGGGCCCCGCCTTCGCCGTCGGGGCCCGGCGCTCCCGGCGGCAGCTGGGCCTGCTCGCCGCCGCCGGCGGTGACCGGGCCAACGTCCGCGCCGTCGTCCTCGGCGGGGGCATCGTCCTCGGCGTCACCGGCGCCGCGATCGGCCTCGGCCTCGGCGTCGGCCTGGTCGCCCTGCTGCGCACCCAGGCCGAGGAGCGGGCCGGCAAGCGCTTCGGACACTTCGCCCTCCAGCCGGGCGACCTGCTCGGCATCCTGCTGGTCGGCCTGGTCACCGGTCTGCTCGCCGCCGTCGTCCCCGCCGTCCAGGCCTCCCGCCAGGACGTCGTCTCCGCGCTCACCGGCCGCGACTCGCTCAAGCCCCCGAGCCGCAAGCTCGCCGTGCTCGGACTGGTGATGCTCGGCGGCGGCGCCGCCCTCGCCCTGTTCGGCGCCACCAGCGGCAACCGCAGCCTCGCCGTCCTCGGCGGCTCCGCCGTCGCCGAGCTCGGCATGGTCGCCCTCACGCCCTACCTGGTCGGCCTCTTCGGCCGGCTCGGCCGCTGGCTCTCTCTCGGCCCTCGGCTCGCCCTGCGCGACTCGGTGCGCCACCGCGGCCGCACCGCGCCCGCCGTCGCCGCCGTCATGGCCGCCGTGGCCGGCTCCGTCGCCGTCAGCGTGTACACCGCCAGCTTCGAGGAGCAGTACCGGCGCGAGTACCTCGCCCACGGCCCCTCAGGTGCCGTCCTGCTCGGCAGCGGCTGGCTCTCCGGTGCCGACGACAGGCTGCTGCCGCAGATGCGCGAGGCCGTCGAACGCTCCATCCCCGACCTGGGGCCGCGCGCCGACGTCCAGAACGTGCACTACAAGGGCAACTGCTCCGACGGCGGGCCGTGCGGCTACATCAGCGTCGAGCTGCCCAAGGAGATCCGCTGCCCCGTCCTCGACGGCGACCGCGAGTTCGGCCCCGGCGAGGCCGAGCAGATCGTGTCGACCGACAAGCGCTGCCAGATCAGCACCCGCCGCGGCAGCCCGTACGGCCCCCTGACGGCCGGCGACGCCGCCCTGCTGCACAACCTCTACGGGGTCACCGATCCGGCCGCCGGGCAGGCCCTCGCCGCAGGCAAGGCCGTGGTCTTCGACGCCCGGTGGCTGAAGGACGGCAAGGTCGCCCTGCAGTACAGCGAGCCGGTCGACCACGGCGCGAGCGGCGCCGCCGCCCGCAAGCCCGTCCGCCACGAGATCGCCGTCGACGCGGTCCTCGCGGACGCCGCGCTGCCCGCCCCCGGGCAGGTCGTGTTCAGCCCGGCCACCGCCGCCCGGCTCGGGTTCACCACCTCGGCGGCCGGCTCGGTCTGGCTGCCCGCCACCGTGCCCTCCGACGGCGCCCAGCAGAAGGCCGACGGCGCCCTGGCCAAGATCACCGACCGCAGCCTGCTCAACATCGAGCGCGGCTACCGGTCCGAGGCCGGCCTCGTCACCCTCGGCCTGACCGCCTTCGCCGGGCTGGTCGCCCTCGGCGCGGCCGGCATCGCCACCGGCCTGGCCGCCGCCGACTCCCAGCGCGACCTCACCACCCTCGCGGCGGTCGGCGCCGAGCCCCGCATCCGGCGCTCGCTGTCGGGCTTCCAGTGCGGCGTGATCGCCGCCATGGGCGCCCTGCTCGGCGTGGTCAGCGGGATCGTGCCCGGTGTGGCGCTGCGCAAGGTCGAGGGCGCGGCGAGCAGCTACCCCGGGATGAGCCCCGAGGAGATCGCCGACAAGGCGCTCGTGGTCTTCCCCTGGCCCACCATCGCCGCCACCGTGGTGGTGCTGCCGCTGCTCGCGGCCGCCCTCGCGGCAGTGCTGACCCGCTCGCGGATCACGATGCTGCGCCGCTCGGGCTGAGCCCGCGACCTCGCCCCGTCACCCCCGTCCGCGCACCCGCCGCGGCGGGGGTGACGGAGGTTACAGCCCCGGGAGGGCCCGGCAGCCGGACGGCCGGGGCGGGCACCCGCACGGGCGAACTACAGTCGTCGGTATGACGAGAACCCCGGACAGCGCCGTCCGCTCCTACATCGACCAGCACCAGGCCGCCTTCCTCGCGGACCTCTCCGAGTGGCTGGCCATCCCCTCGGTCTCGGCGGACCCGGACCGCGCCGGCGACGTGCGGCGCTCCGCCGAGTGGCTGGCCGCCAAGCTGGCCGGCACCGGCTTCCCGGTCGCCGAGGTGTGGGAGAGCGACGGCCTGCCGGCGGTGTTCGCCGAGTGGCCCTCCGAGGACCCGTCCGCGCCGACCGTCCTGGTCTACGGACACCACGACGTGCAGCCCGCCGCGAAGGCGGACGGCTGGGACACCGAGCCGTTCACCCCGACCGTGGTCGGCGACCGGCTGTACGCGCGCGGCGCCGCCGACGACAAGGGCCAGGTGTTCTTCCACACCCTGGGTGTGCGGGCCCACCTGGCCACCACCGGCCGCACCGCGCCGGCCGTCAACCTCAAGCTGCTGATCGAGGGCGAGGAGGAGTCCGGCTCGCCGAACTTCGCCGCCCTGGTCCGCCGCGAGGCCGAGCGGCTGGCCGCCGACGTGGTCGTCATCTCCGACACCGGCATGTGGTCCGCGTCCACGCCGACCGTCTGCACCGGCATGCGCGGCCTCGCCGACGCCCAGATCGACCTGTACGGTCCGGACACCGACATCCACTCCGGCTCCTTCGGCGGCGCCGTCCCCAACCCGGCCCAGGTCGCGGCCGAGCTGGCCGCCGCCCTGCACGACGCCGACCGCAGGGTGGCGATCCCGGGCTTCTACGACGGCGTGATCGAGCTGACCGAGCGCGAGCGCGAGCTGTTCGCCGAGCTGCCCTTCGACGAGGAGCAGTGGCTGAAGGTCGCCAAGTCGTACGGCACCCGGGGCGAGGCCGGCTACTCCACCCTGGAGCGGATCTGGGCCCGCCCGACCGCCGAGGTCAACGGCATCTGGGGCGGCTACACCGGCCCCGGCGGCAAGACCATCGTCCCCACGTCGGCGCACCTCAAGCTGTCCTTCCGGCTGGTCGCCGGGCAGGAGGTGGAGAAGGTCCAGGAGGCGGTGCGGACCTGGGTGGCCGAGCGGGTGCCCGAGGGCGTCCGGTACGAGCTGGTCTTCCCGGGCGCGACCCGGCCCTGCCTGACCCCGCTGGACCACCCGGCGCTGCAGTCCGTGGTCCGCTCGATGGGGCGGGCGTTCGAGCAGCGGATCCTGTTCACCCGCGAGGGCGGCTCCGGCCCCGCCGCCGACCTCCAGGACGTGCTGGGCGCGCCGGTGCTGTTCCTCGGCATCTCGGTGCCCTCGGACGGCTGGCACTCGGTCAACGAGAAGGTCGAACTCGACCTGCTGGCCAAGGGCGTGGAGACTGCCGCGTACCTGTGGGGCGACCTGGCCGAGAACTTCCGGCCCGGCGCGTGACCCGATCCGGGCACACCATGGCCAGTCAGATCACTCATCCGGATGATTCACCACGTGGGGATGGAACCTGTGAGCACCGTGCCTGAGACCGACCGCCCGCTGCACCTGGCACTGGCCCGGGCCGGGGTGGACCGGGCGGCCGAGCACCGGTTCGACGAGCCCTGGCTGGCGGCCGCCTGGAGCCACCCGGCCACCCGGGTGCTGCCGATCGCCGGCGGCGAGGCGTTCGTGGTCGACACCGCGCAGGGCACCGAACTCGTGCTGCTGCCCTCCTTCGAGGCGCCGCAGACCGGCGACCGGTACTTCCTCGGCACCGACGAGGACGGCGTCTCGTACTTCGCGCTGGCCGGCGAGAGCCTGCCCGGGCGCCTGGACGGCGACGCCCGCCCGGCCGGGCTGCGCGAGGTCGGCGCGATGCTCTCCGACCGCGACGCCGGGCTCCTGGTGCACGCCGTCGCGCTGGAGCACTGGCACCGGCTGCACAGCTTCTGCTCGCGCTGCGGGCACCCGACCGAGAAGGCCGGCGCCGGGCACGTGCGGCGCTGCACCTCCTGCGCGGCCGAGCACTACCCGCGCACCGACCCGGCGGTGATCATGGTGATCACCGACGAGCAGGACCGCTGCCTGCTGGGCCGTCAGGCGCTGTGGCCGGAGGGCCGCTGGTCGACCCTGGCCGGCTTCGTCGAGCCGGGGGAGTCCATCGAGCAGGCGGTGGCCCGCGAGGTGCACGAGGAGGCGGGCGTACGGGTCGGCGAGGTGCGCTACGTCGCCAGCCAGCCGTGGCCGTTCCCGTCCAGCCTGATGCTCGGCTTCGAGGGCAAGGCACTGCCGGGCGGCACCGAGATCACCGTGGACGGCGAGGAGCTGGCCGAGGCGCGCTGGTTCTCCCGCGAGGAGCTGCGGGCCGGGATGGAGGCGGGCGAGATCCTGCCGCCGTCCGGCATCTCGATCGCGCGGCACCTGGTCGAGCTCTGGTACGGCGAGCCGCTGCCCTCGGCGGCGCGCTGGTAATTCTGTACGGGGGCTTCCGCGGAACGCGGGGAGGGTTCTGCGGAACACACGGAGGCTTCCATAGAAAGGGGGCGCGTGGCTGATGCTGCGCGCCCCCTTTTTCCCTTCCAATCCCTTCCGGAATTCTTCACGACCTGCTGTTCGTGTCCGGACGGGCTAGTTCTGCTACCGGAAGGCACCTCCCGAGCCCCGTCGTCAACCCGCACGGACGACATTGCCGGAAACGGCTGAAACCGTGTCACCGCAATCGCTACATTCACCAGGGTGACAATCCCCCGGGGCACCGCCCAATCCCCCAAATACCAGCGCCTCGCCGCCGACCTGCGCCGTCGGATCGCCGAGGGCGAGTTCACCGCCGACGCCGCCCTGCCGGTCGAGAGCGAACTGGAGCGCCAGTACGGTGTCGCCCGCAACACCGTCCGCCTCGCCGTCGACGTCCTGGTCAACGAGGGCCGCCTGGTCCGCCTCCAGGGCAAGGGCACCTACCTGCGCGAACACCCCGTCCTGGACCACCGCGCCTACGGACCCACCCTGGCCCCCGCGCCGCGCGACTGCCTGGCCGCGCCCTCCGCCGTCTACCTCGGCGAGGCCGCCGAAGCCGGGCGCGAACTCGGCACCGACTTCGAGATGATGATCGTCCGGGCCCGCGTCGACATCGCCGAACGGCTCGGACTGCGCCCCGGCGAGGCCATCGTGGTCCGCCGCCAGCTGCGGCTGCTCGACCGCGAACCGTACTCCATCGAGGAGAGCCACTACCGGGCCGGACTCGCCGCCGGCACCCCGCTGATGGAACCCGACCCCGTCGAGGGCGGGGACGAGGCCGTGCTCGCCTCCCTCGGGCGCGTCGAGATCGGCGCCGTCGACCACCTCGTCGCCCGGATGCCCGGCCCCGAGGAGGCCCAGTGGTTCCAGGGCGGCCCCGGCGTGCCGCTCATGGTGCAGACCCGCGTCACCTACGACCGGCGCGGGCCCGTGCGGGTCATCGAGACCCGTTACTCGGCCGACCGCAGCCGGCTCGTCTACGGCGTCGGCGACCTCGGCGCGCGCACCACCCTGCCCGCGCCCGCCGCGCCCTTCGACCCCGCCCGGGCCGACGCGACGTGACGCGCGCCGGCCGGGCGGACCGGTCGGCTCAGGAGGCCAGGGCCTTCTTGACCTGCAGCAGGCTCGGGTTGGTCATGACGACCCGCTCGCCGCCGTTCACCGGCGTCACCAGCACCGTCGGCACCGTCTGGTTGCCGTTGTTCACGGACTCGACGAAGGACGCCGACGCCGGGTCCTCCTCGATGTTGATCTCGGTGTAGCCGATGCCTTCACGGTCCAGCTGGCTCTTGAGTCGGTTGCAGTACCCACACCAGGTCGTGCTGTACATCGTCACGGTGCCGGACATCGAGGGGGCTCCTTCGAAAGAGAGGTGCGTACGGTCTCCGGAGGGAACGTCCACCGGACGGCGGGCATTCCGGCCCTCCGTCGCCGTGCTGCGGAGCGATCATCCTGCGATCGCACCGGGCCTGTGGACAACCCGACCCCGGTTGTCCCACCGGGCTGAGAGGATGGAACGCATGCAGGAAGACCTCTTGAGCGGCAGCCCGTACGACGGCCCCCACGGCTCCCCCTGGGCCGATCCCGGCGCCGCCACGGGCCCCGACGCCGTGCTCGCCGGGCTCGACCCCGAGCAGCGCGCCGTCGCCACCGCCCTGCAGGGCCCCGTCTGCGTCCTCGCCGGCGCCGGCACGGGCAAGACCCGCGCCATCACCCACCGGATCGCCTACGGCGTGCGCAGCGGCGTCTACCACCCGCAGCAGGTCCTCGCCGTCACCTTCACCGCCCGCGCCGCCGGCGAGATGCGCGGCCGACTGCGCCAGCTCGGCGCCGACGGCGTCCAGGCCCGCACCTTCCACGCCGCCGCCCTGCGCCAGCTCCAGTACTTCTGGCCGCGCGCCGTCGGCGGGCCCGTCCCGCAGCTCCTCGAACGCAAGGTCCAGCTCGTCGCCGAGGCCGCCGGCCGCTGCGGCCTGCGCGTCCAGCGCACCGAGCTGCGCGACCTCACCGCCGAGATCGAATGGGCCAAGGTCACCCAGATCTCCCCCGAGGACTACCCGGCCGCCGTCGCCAAGTCCGGCCGCGAGGCCCCCCGCGACCCGGCCGAGACGGCGCAGGTCTACCGCGTCTACGAAGAGGCCAAGAGCCGCCGCGGCAGCATGGACTTCGAGGACGTCCTGCTGCTCACCGCCGCCATCCTGGAGGACCGCCCGGACATCGCCGACCAGGTCCGCTCCCAGTACCGGCACTTCACCGTCGACGAGTACCAGGACGTCTCCCCGCTCCAGCAGCGGCTACTCGACCAGTGGACCGGCCCCGGCGGCGGCGCCAGCCTGTGCGTCGTCGGCGACGCCAGCCAGACCATCTACTCCTTCACCGGCGCCACCCCCGACTACCTGCTGAACTTCCGCAGCCGCCACCCCGAGGCGACGGTCGTCAAGCTCGTCCGCGACTACCGCTCCACCCCCCAGGTCGTCCACCTCGCCAACGGACTGCTCGCCCAGGCCCGCGGCGAGGCCGCCCGCCACCGCCTCGAACTCGTCTCCCAGCGCGAGGCCGGCCCCGAGCCCGTCTACACCGAGTACGAGGACGAGCCGACCGAGGCCGAGACCACCGCCCGCCGGATCAAGGACCTCCTCGCCGCCGGCGTGCGCGCCAGCGAGATCGCCGTCCTCTTCCGCACCAACGGCCAGTCCGAGGTCTACGAACAGGCCCTCGCCGACCTCGGCGTCCCCTACCAGCTCAAGGGCGCCGAGCGGTTCTTCGAGCGCCCCGAGGTCCGCGACGCCGGCGTCCTGCTGCGCGGCGCCGCCCGCGCCGCCTCCGACCCGCTCACCGACGGCGCCCCCGACCTCGCCGGCCAGGTCCGCGCCGTCCTCGCCACCCGGGGCTTCACCGCCGAGCCCCCGGCCGGCTCCGGCGCCGTCCGCGACCGCTGGGAGTCCCTCGCCGCGCTCGTCCGGCTGGCCGAGGAGTTCGAGCGCACCCGCGCCGCCGAGGGGCAGGGCAGCGACCTCGCCGCCTACGTCGCCGAACTCGACGCCCGCGCCGCCGCCCAGCACGCCCCCGCCGTCGAAGGCGTCACCCTCGCCTCCCTGCACGCCGCCAAGGGCCTCGAGTGGGACGCCGTCTTCCTCGTCGGCCTCACCGAGGGCACCCTGCCGATCATCTACGCCAAGACCGACGAGCAGGTCGAGGAGGAGCGCCGGCTGCTCTACGTCGGCGTCACCCGCGCCCGCAAGCACCTCTCCCTCTCCTGGGCGCTCTCCCGCTCCCCGGGCGGGCGCGCCGGCCGCAAGCCCAGCCGCTTCCTCGACGGGCTGCGCCCGGGCTCCGCCGCCCCCGGCGCGCGGACCGGTGCGCGCGGCGGGCGCGGGGGCATCGAGCCCGGCGAGCGCTCCGCCGCCCGGAGGGTCCGCGGCCCGGTCAAGTGCCGGGTCTGCGACCGGGCGCTCACCGACGCCGTCGAGCGCAAGCTGCGCCGCTGCGAGAGCTGCCCGTCCACGATGGACGAGGCGCTCTACGAGCGGCTGCGCGAGTGGCGCGCCGGGCAGGCCAGGAAGCAGGGCGCCCCGGCCTACGTGGTCTTCACCGACGCGACGCTGATGGCGATCGCCGAGGACGTGCCCACCGGGCGCGGCGAACTGGCCGCGATCTCCGGGGTCGGTGCGATGAAGCTGGACAAGTACGGGGCCGCCGTGCTCTCGTTGTGTGCGGGGGAGGAGCCCGAGGAGGATCCGGACGGCGTCGAGGACGACGGTTCGGTCGATCCGGCGTGAGCCGGCGCGGGCGCGGTCCAGGGGACTGCTCGGGGACTTCGACACCGGCCGTGGAACACGCCGTGGAACTCGCCGCGAAAAATAGTTTGCGCGGCATACCGGGAGCGCAATAGCCTGCCGGAGCGGTCAAGGGGACGCGGTCGCACGGGGTGACACCTGTGCCGATTCCCCTGCGCCCACAGCTTTACCGAGACAGACATCCGAACATTCGGAGCCGGGGGAACCTGGCTCCGCGAGACGCCGAGAGGAGGCGAAGACAGTGGGAAACATCATGATCACCAAAATGACTGGCCAGACCGTTGTCGCTGCCTCCCTGCGTGCCGCCCGTCTGCGGGCGCTCGCCGAGCTCGGTGGAACCGGTCTGGGTCTCGACACCACCGGTGTCTCCGTCGCCCCCGTTGTCAGTGGTCTTGGACACACTGAGCTGTGCCTCACGGCCGGCAGGAGCATCGAAGGCACCGTTGTCGAGACCGGTCTGTCCCGTGACTGGGCGTCGGTCGACACGTCGCGCTCCCTGCGCGATGAGCGACCGACCCAGGCACCGAAGGCGGCCGTAGCCGCCGCCATGCATGGCGGCTATGCGCAGGTCATCGGTGCCGGAAACGCCCAGAAGCAGAACGAGCAGCTGATCAACCAGGCCATGGCCGCCTTCAAGGGCGCCGAGGCCTTCCGGATGCGGGCCTTCCGCGGGCCTGAACCCTGGAGAGAACGAACCTGAGCCAGCCTCAGGTCGGCCACTCCAGGGCCGCGGAACCCGTCACCACCGGGATCCGCGGCCCTTCTGTTTTGTCCGGTACGCAAGACCACCCAGGCCCTCCGGGGCCTCCGGCCCAGCACCACCAGTCCACTGGGCCGGAACCACTGAGAAGACGAGGAAGACGCCCACAGTGTCCACGGTCATCACACCGCCCACCCCGTCCGTACCGCCGACAAGCCAGATCACCAAGGCCGACCAGGCCGACCCCCCGGAGGTTCCTTCCATGCAGATCAGCTCGATCGAGCAGGCCGAGGCTCTCGGTCTCCCCATCCCCTGCCGCGCCTTCGACCCCGAGGTCTTCTTCGCCGAGACGCCCGCCGACGTCGAGTACGCGAAGTCCCTCTGCGGCACCTGCCCGGTGAAGGACGCCTGCCTCGCCGGCGCCCTTGAGCGGCGCGAGCCGTGGGGCGTCTGGGGTGGCGAGCTGTTCGTCCAGGGCGTCGTCGTGGCCCGCAAGCGGCCGCGTGGCCGCCCGCGCAAGACCGAGGTCATGGCGTGAACCCCGCCGACCAGGCCAGGGTCGTCCGCCGGGGAGAGCAGCCCCCGCTGGACAGCGCCCTCCGCCGTTCCGTGCGGATCGCCGCCGCCAAGGCCGACGCCGCAGCCCGCAGCCCATTTCCGAGCACGCACCACGAGCAGGACCACGACATGACCCCCGCCGCCGTCGATCCCACCGCCCGCGCCGAGCAGACCACCGAACGTCAGACCCAGAACAGGATCCTCGAAATGCAACTCCTCCACGAATCCCTGGCCCGGGCCCATATGCAAGACAGGCTCCACGAGGCCGAGAACCAACGGCTCGTCAGCCGGGTCGTCCGGGCCCGCAAGCTCAAGCAGCGGGCCGAGCGGGCCTCGCTGCGGGCCCGCAAGGCCCTCGCCGTGGCGCTGATGTAGCGCCGGTGCCGGGCCCTCGGGCCCTCCCGCTTGACCCCCGTCGTGCCGCAGGCCGCTCCCCCTGGTGGGGAGCGGCCTGCGGTCGTCGGTCCGGCGGGGCCGGAGCCTTCGGTCAGCTCTTCGCGGTCCGGGTGGAGCCGGCGCCCTTGCGGGCCGCCGGCCGCTCCGAACGCCGGGCCCGCCGCGACCCGTCGGAGAACTCCGGGAGCCACTCCAGCATCTCCGCCCGGAACGGCGCCTGGGCGCCCAGCTGGCAGAGCACGCCGATGGTGCTCAGAGTCACCCGGTGGATCAGCAGGTACGCGGGCGGCAGGTTCAGCTGCTTGCCCAGGTTGTAGGCGGGCGAGCGCGGATCGGCGATCCGGGCCGCCTGCGAGCGCATCCAGGCCCGGGTGAAGTGGAAGTTCTCCACCGCGGCCGGCTCGATGATCGGCAGCAGGTAGTCCAGCACCGCGTCCGGGTCCAGCCGGATCGAGGGCTTCACGAAGCCCTCCTCGCGCAGCATCTCCAGCACGCCCGCCGCGTCCCCGTCCAGCGCCATCCGCAGCGAGGCCCCGATCGGCGCGGGCAGCCCGCCCGGCAGCCGGTCGACGGTGCCGAAGTCCAGCACGCCCAGCCGCCAGCCGGACACCGGGCCGTCGTCCTTCAGCAGCCGGAAGTTGCCCGGGTGCGGATCCGCGTGCAGCAGACCGGTCCGGGACGGGCCGGCGAACAGGAACCGGGCCAGCAGCTGCCCGGCGCGGTCGCGCTCCTCCTGGGTGCCGCGCGCGATCACCTCGGCCAGCGGGGTGCCGTCCATCCACTCGGTGACCAGCACCTGGTCGGCCTGCGCCACCACGCCCGGCACCACGATGTCCGGGTCCCCCGCGAACTCCTCGGCGTGCCGGCGCTGCGCCTGCGACTCCAGCTCGTAGTCCAGCTCCTCCGAGACCCGCTCTCGCAGCTCGGCGATCAGCGGCTTGACGTCCAGCCCGGGGATCAGCGGGCCGAGCAGCCAGGCCACCCGGCTCAGCTGGGAAAGGTCCGCGAGCAGCGCGTCGCCCGCGCCCGGGTACTGCACCTTCACCGCGACCTGCCGGCCGTCGTGCCAGACCGCCTTGTGCACCTGGCCGATCGAGGCGGCGGCCGCGGGCCGGTCGTCGAACTCCAGGAACAGCTCGCGCCAGTCGTTCCCGAGCCGCTGGGCGAGCGCGGTGTGCACCTTGGCGGCGGGCATCGGGGGAGCGGCGTCCTGCAGCTTGGTGAGCGCCGCCCGGTACGGACCGGCGACCTCCTCGGGCAGCGCGGCCTCGAAGACGGACAGCACCTGCCCGAACTTCATCGCCCCGCCCTTGAGCTCGCCGAGGACCTTGAACAGCTGGTCGGCGGTGGCCTGTTGGAGCTCGGCGGTGACCACCTCGGCGGAGCGGCCGCCGATGCGCTTGCCCAGGCCGAGCGTGGCGCGGCCGGCTATCCCCAGCGGTAGGGCGGCGAGCCGTGCCGTGCGGGTCACTGCCTTGCGCGGAAGATCGCTCACCCGGGCCTCCAATCCATGGCCCCCCGACACCGGACGGCCGACCATCACTACGCCATTGTGCCCGCTCCCCGCCCCGCACCTGCCGGAATTCCGCGGGGCGGGGCGGGGAGTGCGGTCCCTTTGTGGCGAGTTGGGCGACTTGGTCCGGCCAGCCGGATTCGGGGGTCCCGGCCCGGTGGGCCCGGGGTCGGACGTCCGATCCCCGGCGGCCGGTCGGCCGGGTCAGCGGGGCAAGCGCAGGGCGAGACCGTCCAGGACGACCTCCAGGCCGTAGGCGAACTTGGCGTCACGGGCCTGCGCCGGGTCCTGGTTCGCGGTGGCGGCGACCGTGTAGGAGTCGCTGAGGTGGTCGTAGTCGGCGGCAGCCTGCAGGGCGGCGGGCATCAGCCGGGCGATGAACTCGGCCTCGGTCTCACCGGAGCGCGCGATCGTGGTGAGCCAGGCGGCCTCGGTGGTGCTCATGCCGATGACGTAGGCGATGAGCGTGTCGATCGCCCGGTCCGGCTCGGGGAAGCCGGCCGCGGTGAAGAGGGCGCCCAGCCGCTCGGCGAAGGAGAGCAGGTTGGGGCCGAGGTAGGCGAGGCCGGCCTGGCCGAGGACGGAGGAGAGCCAGGGGTGACGCAGGGCCGTCGCCCGGAAGGCCTCGGCGGCCTCGGCCGCGGCGGCGCGCCAGTCCGGGCTGTCGGCGGGCGGCAGGGCCGGCTCGCCGAAGACCTCGTCCACCGCGAGCTCCATCAGCTCGTCCTTGGTGGCCACGTGCCGGTAGAGCGAGGTGGCGCCCGCGTTCAGGCGGGCGGCGAGCTTGCGCATGCTCAGGGCTTCGGCGCCCTCGGCGTCCAGCATCGCGATCGCCTCGCGGACGATCGCGGCCCGGCTGAGGGCGGGCTGGTCGGGCTCGCGCTGCCGGCGGGCCCACACGGAGGGGATCGGGTTGGTTCGGTCGGCCATGGGCGGCTTCTCCTCTTGGCTGCTGCGTACACCGCTCTGCTGTGCACACCGCTCTGCGGTGTACACCGTCCTGGTGCGTACACCGTTCGCATAGAGCGTACAGGAGTCGGATGTTGCGCACGCTGTTCCGCTATGCGTACAGTGTTCGCATCGACGGAACGAAGTGCGCATCTACGGAACGGTGTGCGCACAGGGGAGGGGTGGCTGATGTCAGTCGACAACGTGACCGGGGCCGGGAGCCGGAACCCGCACCGCTGGTGGATCCTGATCGTGCTCTGCCTGAGCTCGCTGGTGCTGGTGGTCGACAGCATGGCCCTGACCGTCGCGGTCCCTTCGATGACCGCGGACCTCGGGGCGAGCGCCCAGGACACCCAGTGGATCCTCGACTCCTACGTCCTGGTCTTCGCCGGCCTGCTGCTGACCTCCGGCAGCCTCGGTGACCGCTTCGGACGCCGGAAGGTCATGATCATCGGCTTGCTGCTCTTCGGTGCGGCCTCGCTCGCGGCGACCTTCTGCACCGACCCGGGCGAGGTCATCGCGGCCCGGATCGCGATGGGTGTCGGCGGAGCCCTGATCATGCCCTCGACGCTGTCGATCCTCATCACCGTCTTCGACGAGGAGGAGCGCAGCAAGGCGATGGCGGCCTGGGGTTCGGTGGCGATGCTGGGGCTGGTCGGCAGCCCGGTGCTCGGCGGTGTGCTGATCGACCACTTCTCCTGGCACTCGATCTTCTTCATCAACGTCCCGGTGGTGGCGCTGGCGATCCTGGCGGGCCTGCTGCTGATGCCGGAGTCCAAGGGGCCGTGGCAGAAGCCGGACCCGCTCGGCGCGGTGCTGTCGGCGGTCGGCATGACCGCCCTGGTCTGGTGGATCATCGAGATCCCGCAGCACGGTGCGTTCGCCGGCCGCGCGCTGGGCACCCTGGTCGTCGCGGTGGGCGCGCTCGGCGGGTTCGTGGTGTGGGAGAACGTCACCGCCGCGCCGATGGTGCCGCTGGCGCTCTTCAAGGCCCGCAACTTCAGCGGGGGTTCGCTGTCGCTGACCCTGGTGCAGATCGGCAACGGCGGGCTGCTGCTGGTGCTCACCCAGTACCTGCAGTTCGTGCTCGGGTACTCGCCGGTCAAGGCGGGTCTGGCGTTCCTGCCGCTGGCCGTCGCGGCGCTGCTCGGCAACGGGCTCGGTGCCAAGTTCGCGGCGAAGCTCGGCAACCGGCTGCTGATCCTGGTGGGGATGCTCGTCATGGCCTCCTCGTTCGCGCTGCTGACCACCGTCTCGGCGGAGACCGGCTTCACCGTCCCGGCGGTCGCGCTCGGACTGCTCGGCCTCGGGGCGGGCCTGGCGATGCCGGCCGCGGTGGGCGCGCTGATGGGGACGATCCCGCCGGAGCAGGCGGGCGTCGGCTCGGCGCTGAACGACACCATCCAGCAGGCGGGCACCGCCCTCGGCATCGCGATCCTGGGCTCGCTGCTGTCGAGCGGCTTCGCGAGCGGCATGCCGGCCGGGACGCCGGAGCAGGCGAAGCACTCCATCGCCGGGGCACTGGCGATCGCCGACGGGGACTCCGGGCTCGTCCGGACCGCCCGGGAGGCGTTCACCTCGGCGATGACCACGACCTTCACGGTCAGCGCGATCGGTGTGCTGGCGGCGGCGCTGGTAGCCACGCTGGTGATGCGGGACCGGAAGGCGGCGGGAGCCGAGGAGAGCGCCGAGGGGGCGGTGACCGCCGCCTGAGCGATCGGAACGGGTGGTGAGCACGCCGAGAAGGCCGGCGCCCTGGGGGCGCCGGCCTTCGGTGTTCTTCGGTGTTCTTCGCTGTCCCGGGGGCCCCCTCCCCCCTCCCCCCACCCCCACCTCCTGGCTCGTGGCCGCCCGGCTCAGGCCGGGGGCAGCGGCTGCCAGAGGCAGCCGCAGTCGGGATGTCCGCGCAGCCGCAGCCGTCGGGCCATCCCGTCAGCCGCCGACACCTCGCACCACCCGTCCACGCTGGGCGGCCGGCCGCCGTCCAGGTGCAGCTGGACGTGCAGCGCGGCCAGCCCGGCGACCGCCGTCGCCAAGGCCGTGTCGCAGGCCGGCGTCGGGGCGCGCCCCGGGCCCTCGTGGGCCAGCTGGGCCAGGACCCGCGGCCAGGCGGCGTCCTCGTCCTCCCGCCGCAGCACCAGGCAGTGCCCGCACGCCGACCGCCCCGGAACCACCAGCGGCCCGACCACGCCGAACTCCTCGACCACGCCGACGTACAGGTGCGGCACCCCGGCCCGGAGCAGCAGCCGGGCCTCGTACGTCCCACCCGCGAAGGCGGCGCTGCCGTCCCGGGGCGCCAGGACCACGAAGTCCGGCGGCGGGTCGCCCCGCCTGCGACGCGGTGCCGGCGGCGGTGCCGGGGGGCGGCCCGCGGCGCGCTGCACCGCCTCCCGCGCCGCTGTCGCGCGCAGCCGCCCGACGTCCCCGGGCGGGAGCCCGGCGGGGGAGCAGTCGCCCGGCCGCACCCGCCCGCCGTCCGTGACGGTGACCGTGCCCGTTCCGCCCGCGGCCAGCACCGCCGCCACCGCGGCGCCGACCCGGCCGGCGCCGCGCACCTCGATCCGTGCGTCGGCCCGGCGGGCCAGGACCGCCGGTGCGGCGCCCGGGCCGGAGTGGACCAGGGAGAGCGAGGCGAGGTCCGGCCCAAGCAGCTCCCGGTGCGGCTGGGGGAAGCGGGCCAGCGCCCGGTCGGCCGCCTCCGCGTCGTCCAGCAGCCCGGTCTCCGCCAGCTCGGTCAGCAGGGTGTCGGCCGGCTCGCGGCCGAGCCCGATCCGCTCGCCGGCCTCGACGAGCTCGGGCCGGTCGCGGGTGCCGTCGAGCAGTTCGAGGAACTCGCACAGCGTCGGATCGGCGTTGCCGAGCACCCCGGCGTGGCTGGTGACGGTGCCGAACTGCAGGGTCTCGGAGTCCCGCCAGCTGCGGGACAGAGCGGGCTTCAGCGCGAGGCGCACGGCGATCTCCCTTCCGATCGTTTCCGGACGGCTGACCGCAGCATGCCCCATCGCGACGACGGCGTGCCGAGGGTTGTCCACAGGCCCGTGCATACGATCCGACCATCGGTTCGCACGCCCTGTGGATAACTGCTCATCCTCCCCGGCGTCGCTTTCCGGACACTCTCCGTCGACTTTTCGTTCCCGATCACTCCATGAAAGATTCCGGCCATGGCAGCGGACTTCTGTCCGTGGTACCGGGTAACGTCGTGTGCCATGGCAGCCGAGCGGGACTCCCATCCATCGGCGTCGCGTCGGCGTGCCCGTGCCGCGTCCGGGTCGCAGATCGCGACGCCGAACACGCGTGGGCGCCCGGACCAGAAGCACTCGGAGCCGAACCACTCGGACCAGCAGTCGAGGTCGGCGCCGCCGCAGCGTCCGCCCGTCGGGGCGGTCTCCCCGCAGGCGCACGACCGCAGCCGGGTCGAGGTGCGGCGCAGCGCCCGCCGCAGTCGTACGGTCTCCGCCTACCGCGAGGGCGACCGCACCATCGTGCTGATCCCGGCTCGGATGTCGCACGCCGAGGAGCAGCGCTGGGTCGCGCAGATGCTGGAGAAGCTCGCCGCCCAGGAGTCCCGGCGGATCCCCGGTGACGAGGCCCTGATGGCCCGGGCCCGCGAGCTGTCGGGTGCCTACCTGGACGGTCGCGCCCAGCCCGTCCAGGTCCGCTGGGTCACCAACCAGAACTCGCGCTGGGGCTCCTGCACCCCGAGCGAGGGCACGATCCGACTCTCGCACCGCCTCCAGGGCATGCCGGAGTACGTGCTGGACTACGTGCTGCTGCACGAGCTGGCGCACCTGCTGGTGCCGGACCACGGACCGGCGTTCTGGGCCCTCCTGGAGGCCTACCCCCGGACCGAGCGGGCCCGCGGCTACCTGGAGGGCGTGGTCTCCGCCGCCCGCCTGCCGCACATCCCCGGTGCCCGGCACGCCGACCCGGGCCCGGACCCGGCCGCCTCCTGCGGCTGACGGCGGCTGAAAGGCGGCTGACGCTCGGAGGGCGGCGGCGGAAGCCGGCCGCAGGAACAGCGAAAGGGGGCGCGGGCCACATCGGCCCACGCCCCCTTCCCGTGTCGTGCCTCAGCTGGTCAGTCGCCTCGCCCGGGCCACCAGGTCGCGCACCGAGTGGTCGGTGAGCTCGGGCAGCCGGTCGTAGTCGAACCAGCGCAGGTCCAGCGACTCCTCGCTGATCAGCGCCTGAGCGCCGGCCGGGGCCAGCGCGATGTACTGGACGTCCAGGTGGGTGTTCTCCGGCCGGTCCTTGCCGGTGCAGCGGACCAGGTGGCGGTCCAGCTTGGCCGGGACGGGGGCGCCGTCCGACTCCAGCAGGACCAGGTCGGGGATGCCGGACTCCTCGACGGCCTCGCGCAGCGCCGCCGAGGCGAGGTCGCGGTCGCCGGGCTCGCAGTGCCCGCCCATCTGCAGCCACATGCCGACCTTGGGGTGCAGGGTGAGCAGCACCCGCCCGGCCGCCGGGTCGACGACCGCCGCGCTCGCGGTGATGTGCGCGGGCAGGCAGGACCGGTACAGGCCCTCGGGCTGCGCGGCCAGGTGCTCCAGGTAGTCGAGCCGCAGCCGCTCCTGGTCCTCGTCGGCGGGCCGCCAGGCGGACAGGGTGCGGACGGCGTCCGCGTGCAGGGTGGACGCGGACGTCCCGGTGTCCGTCATGCGGTGGGCTCGCCCTTTCCGTCGGTGTCGCTGCCGTCGCTCTTCCCGTCGTCGCCCTTGGTGAGGTCGGGCTTTCCGGCCGCGGCCTCGCCGAGCAGCTTGTCGAGCGCGTCGAAGTCGATCCCGCCCTCCAGGTCGTCCCCGGTGCCCCGGTGCACGAAGGCGTCCGGGTCGTCGAGGTCGGCGGCGGTGGGCAGCATGTCGGGGTGCTCCCAGAGCGCGTCGCGGCCCTCGACGCCGCGGGCGTCGGCGAGCAGCGCCCACAGCCGGGAGGCGTCGCGCAGGCGGCGCGGGCGCAGTTCCAGGCCGACCAGGGTGGCGAAGGTCTGCTCGGCGGGCCCGCCGGCCGCGCGGCGGCGGCGGACGGTCTCGCGCAGCGCGCCGGCCTGCGGCAGGTGCGGTTCGGCGGCGGCGTGCACGACGGCGTCGACCCAGCCCTCGACCAGCGCGAGCGCGGTCTCCAGGCGGGCGAGCGCGGCCTTCTGCTCGGGGGTGTCCTCGGGCTGGAGCAGGCCGCCGGCCAGCGCCTCCTGGAGTGCCTCCGGGTTGCTCGGGTCGAGCTGGCCGACGAGCTCCTCCATGCGGGAGGTGTCGACCTTGATGCCGCGCGCGTAGGCCTCGACGGCGCCCAGCAGGTGGGCGCGCAGCCACGGCACGTGGGCGAAGAGCCGCTGGTGGGCGGCTTCGCGCAGGGCGAGGTAGAGGCGGACCTCGTCGGCGGGCACGCTCAGGCCCTCGCCGAACTCGGCGACGTTCTGCGGCAGCAGCGCGGCCTTGCCGGCCGGGGCGAGCGGCAGGCCGACGTCGGAGGAGCCGACCACCTCGGCGGCGAGGGCGCCGAGCGCCTGGCCGATCTGGGTGCCGAACATGGCGCCGCCCATGGAACGCATCATGCCCATCAGCGGGCCAGCCATGGCCTGCATCTCCTCGGGCAGGATGCCGCCCATGGCGTTGCCGACCCGCTCGGCGACCGGGTCGACCAGGTCCTTCCAGACCGGGAGGGTGGCCTCGATCCACTCGGCGCGGCTCCAGGCGACGGCGGTGCCGGCGCCGGAGGGGAACTCGGTGACGCCGTCCAGCCAGAGGTCGGCCAGGCGGACGGCCTCGGCGACGGCGGAGCGCTCGGCGGCGCTGACCGAGCGGTCCTTGCTCTTGCCCTCGGCGGGCTCGGCGACCACGCTCTGGCGGGCGATGTTCTGGGCGAGGTCCCAGTTCACCGGGCCACCCTCGAACGAGAGCATCTGCCCGAGCTGCTGGAAGGCGGCGCCGAGGTCACCGGGGTTCATGCCGCCGAACATCGCGGCGAAGGGGTTGTCGGCACCGGCGCCGCCCGGGGTGCCGGGCATGCCGCCGAAGATCGCGCCGAAGGGGTTGCCGCCCCCGAAGCCGAACGGCTGCGGGCCGGAGCCGGACTGCTCCTGGTCCTTCTTCTTCTGCACGTCGTCGGGCTTGGCCTTGCCGTCCTCGGGCTCCTCGGGCGGAACGCCGAATCCGAAGGGAAGGTCGCTCACGGGGTCCTCGATCCGGTCGGCCGTCATGCGGTGTGGCGGGAAAAGTCTGCGCCCGGGGCGGCGGCGGAGTGGGGGACTCGGGGGCGGCTCCCGCGCGGCAGGCCCGCGCCGGGTGCACCGCCGGGCCTTCGCCTCGGGCAGGATGGACGTACGTGACACACGTCCGTACGCACATAAGCTAACCGTGGAGGATGGCCGGTGAGTTCCCCGCCTTCGGACGTTCGCTCTGGGCTGACCGGAGGAGAGGACGCGTCGGACACCACGGCGTCGCCGCCTCCAGCCTACGGCGGACGGCCGCTGACCGTGGCGGTGACGGGCGCCGCGGGCGTGCTGGGCGAGCAGGTCGCGGCGCGACTGGTCGCCTCCCCGCACGTGAAGAAGGTCCTGGCGGTGGACGACCGGCGCGGCGAGGTCCCGGGCGTGCAGTGGCGGGTGCTCGACGTGCGCGACCCGGCGGTGGCCGAACGGCTGGCCGGGGTCGACGTGGTGGTGCACCTGGCGATGGACTTCGGCATGGAGTCCGACCCGCGGGCCCGCAGCGCCTACAACGTGCGCGGCGCCCAGACCGTGCTGACCGCGGCCGCGGCGGCCGGGGTGCACCGGGTGGTGCTCTGCACCTCGGCGATGGTCTACGGCGCGCTGGCCGACAACGAGGTGCCGCTGGCCGAGGACTCCGAGCTGCGGGCGACCGAGGAGGCCTCGCTGGTCGGGGACCTCCTGGAGATCGAGCGGCTGGCCCGCCGCGCGCCGCGCGCCCACCCCGGGCTGCAGGTGACGGTGCTGCGCCCGGCCGTGGTGGTGGGCCCGGGCGTGGACACCGTGCTGACCCGGCACTTCGAGGCGCCCCGGCTGCTGGTGGTGGCCGGCTCCCGTCCGTGCTGGCAGTTCTGCCACGTGGACGACCTGGCGGCGGCGCTGGAGTACGCGGCGCTGGGCCTGGTCGAGGGCGAGGTGACGGTCGGCTGCGACGGCTGGCTGGAGCAGGAGGACGTGGAGCGCCTGTCGGGGATCCGGCGGATGGAGCTGCCGGCCGCGCTGGCGCTCGGCACGGCGGCGCGGCTGCACCGGCTGGGCCTGACCCCGGCGCCCGCCGGGGACCTGGCCTACACGATGTACCCGTGGGTGGTGTCGGGCAGCCGGCTGCACGAGGCGGGCTGGCGTCCGGCGCACACCAACGAGCAGGTGCTGGCCGAGCTGCTGGCCCAGGTGTCCGGCAAGCACGCGGTGGCCGGGCGCCGGCTGGGCGGCAAGGAGGCCGCGACCAGCCTGGGAGCGGCCGGGGCGACGGTGGCGCTGGTCGGTACGGCGGCGCTGGTGCGCCGGGCCCGCAAGCGGCGGCGCTTCTGACATTCCCACGATTCTCACGATGCGAAATTTCCACATCGTGATGCGGAAGACACTTGCCTCCGACCGCCTCCGATGAGGAATCATGGGGTCATGTCCGAGAACCACGACCCCATCCGCCTGCTCGCCATCCGCGACACCCCGCTCTCGCTGGACGAGGTGTACGAGGCGGTCGGCGACGACGCGGCCGGCGGCACGACCGTCTTCGTCGGGACGGTCCGTGACCACGACGGCGGCAAGTCCGTCGCCGCGCTGGAGTACAGCTGCCACCCCACCGCCGAGCAGGAGATGCGGCGGATCGCCGAGAAGATCGTCGCCGACTTCCCGGTCCGCGCGCTCGCCGCGGTCCACCGGGTCGGCCGGCTGGAGATCACCGACAAGGCCGTGATCGTCGCCGTCTCCTGCGCCCACCGCGGCGAGGCCTTCGCGGCCGCCCGCCGGCTGATCGACGACCTCAAACACGAGGTGCCGATCTGGAAGCACCAGGTCTTCGCCGACGGCGAGGAGGAGTGGGTCGGCGCCGGCGGCTGCTGAGACCGGCCGCCCGCGGAGCGCGGAACCGTCCGCACCGGCCGTGGAACCGTCCGTACCAGCGGCGGAACCGTCCGCACACCCCTCGCGTCTGTCGGGTCAGGCGCGCCGCCGAATCACTCGAACGGGTTCTCGGCGGCGTCCCGGATACTCCCTGGAAGTGAGCCGATCGGCCGTCCCGTAACCCGGACGGCGCCGGCCGCGTTGTCCGCCGGAGTGGTTAATCTGCTCATAGACACGAGGAGCTGGGAGTACTGACATGGGTGCGCTCGCCTGGCTGATCATTCCGGTTGTCGCCGTCCTCGCCGCGGCCCTCTGGGCGGGTTGGGCCCAGCGTGCCCCGCGGGCCACCGGGGACCCGGCCTCCCTCGCCGAACACCGGCGCTTCATGGCCGCGATGGAGCGCACCACCGCGGGGGCCGCGGCCCCCGGCGAGCGCTCCGGCCGGTAGCCCGGCGGGCATCGCGTCACCCGCGTCCCGTACTGTCGAGGCATGCCACGCCGCTCCGCGACGATGCTCGCTGCCACCCTGCTGCTCATAGCGCTGCTCTGCGTCTCGGTGCTGATGAAGGTGCCGTACACGGAGATGAGCCCGGGGCCGACGTACAACACGCTCGGCAATCAGGGCGGCAAGCCGGTGATCAGCATCACCGGGCGCGACTCCTACCCGACCACCGGGCACCTCAACATGACGACCGTGCAGGTCACCGGGGCCAAGTACGAGCCCAGCCTGGTCAACGCGGTGGTCGGCTGGCTGCGCGACGACGTGCTGGTGGTGCCGCACGACAACGTCTACCCGAAGGGGCAGACGGACGCGGACGCGAAGAAGCAGAACGCCGAGGAGTTCGCCTCCTCCGAGGACAGCGCCCGGACCGCGGCGCTCAAGCAGCTGGGCATCCCGGTCGGCGGCGAGCTGATCGTCAAGTCGGTCACCGCCGGCGCGCCGGCCGAGGGCAGGCTGCACGCGGGCGACCAGATCGTCGCCGTCGACGGCACGCCGGTCGCCACGGTCGACCAGGTGGTCGCCGTGGTCACCAAGCACAAGCCGGGCGAGTCGGTGGTCTTCACCGTCGTGCCGCGGGTCAAGGACGCCGCCGGCAACCCCGCCGCCGCCCCGGGCACCAGGACGGACGTCACCGTCCCGACCGTCCGGGCCAAGGACCTCGACCCGAAGGCCCCGGCCGAGCGGGCCGAGCTCGCGGTGGTCGGCATCGGCACCGGGATCCGGCACACCTACCCGTTCCAGATCGACATCGGCCTGCAGGACGTCGGCGGCCCGAGCGCCGGTCTGATGTTCTCGCTCGGCATCATCGACAAGCTGACCCCGGGCGGCGACCTCACCGGCGGGCGCTTCGTCGCGGGCACCGGGACGATGGACGACGACGGCAAGGTCGGCCCGATCGGCGGGATATCGATGAAGCTGATCGCCGCCAGGGACGCCGGGGCCGAGTACTTCTTCACCCCGTCCTCGAACTGCGCCGAGGCCACCAAGAACACCCCGTCCGGGCTGACCCTGGTCAAGACGGACACGCTGGACGGCGCGCTGAAGTCGCTGGAGCAGATCCGCTCCGGGCAGACCTCCGCGCTGCCGTCCTGCGCCAAGTAGCCCTCGGGCGGCCGGGGGCTACTCGGCCGAGGGCCGCGAGAGGCTACCCGCGACGCGTCACGAGAAGGTCGCCAGCAGCGCGTCGGTCAGGCCGGGCACCAGGTCGGGGCCGGTCAGCACCTCGCGGGCGACGTCCTTGGAGCGCAGCCGCAGGGCGATCTCCTTCCGGCCGTCGCGCAGCACGGCGGCGGTGATCCGCACCTCCTCGCGCTTGGGGTGGTTGGCCACCCACTCGGCGAGCTGGGCGTCGGTGGCACCCCGCGGGCGGGACTGCTCGGCGCCCGGCGGCAGCATCAGGCGCTCGACGACCAGGGCGCAGCCGGCCACCGCGTCGGGCCAGGCGATGGTGCCGAGGAACTTGTCGAGCTCCATGCCGGCCGGCAGCTCGTCCTGCTCGACCGGGGTGAGGCCGGGCTCGTCGTCCTCGGCGAGGCCGAGCTGCTTGGCGATGCGGGGATCGGCCTTGCGGAGGGCGGCGCTGTCCACCAGGGCGAACAGCCGGGCGGGGAGGTCCCAGCCGAGGGTGGCGGCGTACTCGTCGATCTCCAGCGCGGCCCGGGTGAGCGGGGAGGCGGCCGGGAGCTTGGAGACGTCGTCGGGGGAGTTGTTCAGATCAGACGCGTCGGACATGCCTCAATCCTCACACGCCGGGCGGGGGACGCTCGCCGGGCGGTCCGCGGGGGCCCGGGGGGCCGGGCGTCGCAGCGGCCGTAGTAACCGTCTGCTAACGGTGGGAACTCGACCAAAGCCTGGTTAAGTTTCTCTGACGACCGACCCCTATCCAGACAACACAGCTGAGGTGCCACCGTGGTATTCCAGATGCCGGAACGCTCAGGGCCGGGTTTCCGGCGAAGGGTGGGCCCGCCCTCGCGGCGGGCGCGGGTGGCCCTGCTGACCCTGGGCGTACTCGCGGTGCTGTTCCTGCTGTTCGTCATGTTCGCGGGCTTCTGGACGGACTGGCTGTGGTTCAGGTCGGTCCACTACTCCTCGGTGTTCACCACCCAGCTGTGGACGAAGATCGGGCTGTTCGCGGCCTTCGGGCTGCTGATGGCGGCGACCGTCGGCTTCAACATCTGGCTGGCGCACCGGCTCCGGCCGCCGCTGTCGGCGATGTCGGTGGAGCAGCAGAGCCTGGACCGCTACCGGGCGGGCCTGGCGCCGTTCAAGCGCTGGGCGCTGATCGGCGTCTCGCTGGTGATCGGCCTGGTGGCGGGCGCCGCGGCGTCCGGCCAGTGGCGGACCTGGCTGATGTGGACCAACTCGACGTCCTTCGGGGAGAAGGACGCCCAGTTCGGCATGGACGTCTCCTTCTACGCCTTCGACCTGCCGTTCTACGAGTTCGTGCTGGGCTTCGCGTTCAGCGCGGTGATCGTCTCGCTGCTGACCTCGGCGCTGGTGCACTACCTGTACGGCGGGCTGCGGCTGCAGGGTCCGGGCCGGCGGGCGAGCGCGGGCGCGCAGGGGCACCTCGCGGTGCTGCTGGGCGTGTTCGTGCTGCTGAAGGCCGCGGCCTACTGGCTGGACCGGTACGCGCTGGCGGTCAAGACCGGTTCGTACAAGGGCGTCTCGGGCTGGACGGGCCTGCGCTACGTGGACGCCAACGCGTTCCTTCCGGCCAAGACCATCCTGTTCTTCGTCGCGATCATCTGCGCGGTGCTGTTCTTCCTGACCCCGATCCGCCGCACCTGGGCGCCGGCCCTGATCGGCCTGGGCCTGATGGTGCTGTCGGCGGTGCTGATCGGCGGCCTGTACCCGGCGATCGTGCAGCAGTTCCAGGTCAAGCCGAACGAGCAGGCCAAGGAGACGCCGTACATCCAGAAGAACATCGACGCGACGCGGCAGGCGTACGGGATCGCGGACGCGAAGACCACGCCGTACAGCCCGCAGGGGTCGACCAACGGTGAGGCGCTCAAGCCGGACGCGCAGACCATCGCGGACGTCCGGCTGCTGGACCCGAACATCGTGTCGCAGACGTTCCAGTCGCTGGAGCAGCAGCGCAACTACTACGCCTTCCCGAGCACGCTGGACGTGGACCGCTACCGCACCGACGCGGGCAAGCAGGACACCGTGATCGGCCTGCGCGAGCTGGACCTCAACGGCGTGCAGCGCAACTGGATCAACGACCACTTCAAGTACACCCACGGCTACGGCGCGGCGGTCGCCAAGGGCAACCAGGTCGACGACAAGGGCGGGCCGGTGTTCACCGAGTCGGGCCTGCCGGCCGGCGGCACGCTCGGCGACTACCAGCAGCGGATCTACTACGGCGAGAAGACGACGACGTACTCGATCGTCGGCGGCTCGAACAAGGAGATCGACTACACCGACACCAAGACCGGCCAGAACGTGGAGTTCACGTACACCGGTTCCGGCGGTGTCTCGCTGGACAACCCGCTCACCCGGGCCGCCTACGCGGTGCGCTTCGCCGAGCCGCAGATCCTGTACGCGGGGGCGATCACCGACGGCGCCAAGGTGATCTACAACCGAACGCCGAAGGAGCGGGTGGAGAAGGTCGCGCCGTGGCTGTCGATCGACGCCGACCCGTACCCGGTGGTGCAGGACGGCCACGTGGTGTGGGTGGTGGACGGCTACACCACCTCGGACGGCTTCCCGTTCTCCTCGAAGACGACGCTGGGCGCCGCCACCAAGGACTCGCTGACCAACCAGCGCGGTGAGCTGCTGACCGTCGCCAACCAGGTCAACTACATCCGCAACTCGGTCAAGGCCACGGTGGACGCCTACACCGGCGAGGTGAAGCTCTACCAGTGGGACGAGAAGGACCCGGTGCTGAGGACCTGGATGAAGGCCTTCCCGGGGACCGTCGAGCCGAAGGCGGACATCCCGCAGTCGCTGCTGCCGCACCTGCGCTACCCGCAGGACATGTTCAAGGTGCAGCGCGACCTGCTCGGCCAGTACCACGTGACCGACTCCAACTCCTTCTTCAACGGCAGTGACATCTGGCAGGTCCCGGTGGACCCGACCAGCGACACCAAGCAGGTCCAGCCGCCGTACTACGTAACGGTGCGGATGCCGGACGCCGCCGCCGCGAGCTTCTCGCTGACCAGCGCCTTCGTGCCCAACGGCCGGCCGAACCTGGCGGCGTTCCTGGCCGTCAACGCGGACCCGGGCGACGACTACGGGAAGATCCGCGTCCTGAAGATGACCGGCGAGGCCGGAGCCCCCGGCCCCGGCCTGGTGCAGTCGAAGTTCAACTCCCGCCAGGAGGTCGCCAACCAGATCTTCGCGCTGAAGAGCGGCGGTGACACCGAGCTGGAGTACGGCAACCTGCTGACCCTGCCGGTAGGCGGCGGACTGCTCAACGTCGAGCCGGTGTACGTGCGCGGACGCGGCGCCAAGTACCCGACGCTGTCGAAGGTCCTGGCGGTGTACGGGGACGACAACGTGGCGTTCGAGGACACCCTGGAGAAGGCGCTGAACAAGCTGTTCGCCGGGCAGGCCCCGCCGGCCACGCCGGTCGCGCCGTCCAACCCGGGCAACGGGACGGCCCCGACCGCGCCGACGACGCCGACCTCCCCGGCGACTCCCACGCCCACGCCCACCGCACCGGTCACGCCGGCGCCGGGCGGGACGATCTCGCCGGAGCTGCAGAAGGCGCTGTCGGACGCGGCGAAGGCGTACAACGACAGCCAGACCGCGTTCAAGAACGGCGACTGGGTGGCCTACGGCAACGCCCAGAAGGCGCTCGGCGACGCGTTGAAGGCGGCCGAGGCGGCCCGCGGCGGCAGCCCGTCGCCCGCCCCGGCCGGCTGAGCTGCGGTAAACCGTTTTCCGTTCCGCCCCGTGTCGGTGCTATGGTTCAACCACCGACGCGGGGTGGAGCAGCTCGGTAGCTCGCTGGGCTCATAACCCAGAGGTCGCAGGTTCAAATCCTGTCCCCGCTACGAAGAGCAGAGGCCCGGAGGATCTTTCCTCCGGGCCTCTGCCGTTCGCCCTCCGGGCCTCTGCCGTTCGCCCTCCGGGCCTCTGCCGTTCGCCCTCCGGGCCTCTGCCGTTCGCGCGATTCCGGGCCCCCGCCGCTTCCGTGCTATGGTTCAACCACCGACGCGGGGTGGAGCAGCTCGGTAGCTCGCTGGGCTCATAACCCAGAGGTCGCAGGTTCAAATCCTGTCCCCGCTACA